>DASSVE010000022.1:0-15349 GCA_035706345.1 Acidimicrobiia bacterium | reverse complement strand
CGATTACTTCATCGCCGGCGCCGCGATGATCGGTGGGATCACCTACTTCCACACCTACGCCTACGACCTGATCGCCGAGAACGAGCGGATCATCGCCTCTTCGTTCGATGCCGCCATCGATGCCCATCGCAACGCCAGCTTGAAGCGGATCATGGTCTTGAGCTCCTCGATGGTCTTCGAGTCGGCGACGGAGTTCCCCAGCGAGGAGGGCTCCGAATTGCGCATTCCTCCGCCTGAGTCGTCCTATGGGTTCCAGAAGCTGGCCACCGAGTACTTCGCCAGAGCAGCCTGGGACCAGTATCAGCTGCCTTACGTGATCATCCGACCCTTCAATTGCGTCGGCATCGGTGAGGGGCGGGCGCTTGGCTCGACGGAGGTCATGAGCGGGAACATCAGCCTGGCGATGAGCCACGTCCTTCCGGATCTCGCTCAGAAGATCCTCAAGGGACAGGATCCGGTCCACATCCTCGGATCGGGCCAGCAGGTCCGTCACTACACGTATGGAGGCGACATCGCTCGGGGCATCGCCGTCGCCCTCGAGCACGAGCAGGCCGAATGTGAGGACTTCAACATCTCGATCGACGTCCCCACGTCGGTGCTCGAACTGGCCGAGAAGATCTGGAGACACGTGCACGGCGACTCAAAGGAATTCCACTGGGTCTCGGACGACCCCTTCCCACACGATGTCCAGATGCGGATCCCGTCGGTGACCAAGGCGGAGCGCGTGCTGGGGTTCAAGGCGACGACACAGCTCGACGAAGTGCTCGACGAGGTGATCCCGTGGATACGGGAACAGATCTCCGCCGGGGCTATCTGACCCCCTGCCGCGCACTACGGGCGCGGCGACGCCGGCCGGTCCACGTTCCCAAGATGCAGGTGAAATACCAGCGCAGATAGCCGGGCATCCACTTGAGCACCTGAAATCTGCTCTCGCCGGCCGTGCGATCGCGCCAGGTAGTGGGGATCTCGACGATGTCGAATCCGCCCAGGTGCGCCTTCGTGGCCATCTCCAAGCCAAGCTCGAACCCCGAGGCGCTCTCGATCTCCACCTCGTCGATCAGTGCCCGGCTGTACGCCTTGAAGTTGTTCGTCGAGTCGTGTGTGCCGATTCTCGTGAGCCATCGAAGACTCAGCCCGGCCAGACGGCTCAGTGTCCGCTTGACGATCGGGCCGCCGATCTGCTGACCACCTCTCATGTAACGGGACCCGGCGACGAGCCCCGCGCCCCCCGCGATTCGTACCGCCATCTCGTCGATCTGGGTCACGTCGTCCGAGAGGTCTGCCATTGTCACCACCACGACGTCCCCCTTTGACTCGGCCAACCCCGCGCGCAGGGCATTGAGCACACCCCGTCCGATGTCGTTCCGCACCAGCCGGAGCGACGGGTACTCCTTGGCGAACTCTCGCGCCGGGGGAAGGGTGGTGTCCTCGTCGAAGTCGTAGACGAGGAGAGTTTCGTGCGGGCTGGCCACGCTGCTCCGCACGGCCTGCAGGAGGGGGAGGATGTTGTCGGCTTCGTTGTAGACGGGGATGACCAGGCTGACCAGCCCGTCGGACCCCGCTGTCTCCCGACTCTCAGCCACGGCCGAAGGTGTTGAGCTCGAGTCCGAGCTCCGCAGCCTTGGCCGGGTCGAATACACCCCAGGCATCGACGAGAACGCACTCGGGATCGACCAGTTCGGCGAGCCTCGCCATGTCCAGCTTGTAGTACATGCTGTGGTTGGTGGCCAAGATCACGCCGTGCGCACCGCGCAGGGCTTCGTCCAGGGGAAGGTCGGATAGGTAAGGGTCGTGCACGGCCACTTCGGCTCCGAGTCGCTCCAGGAGCTCCACCACACGCACCGCGGGGGAGAGACGGTCGTCGTCGATATCGGCCTTGAACGCCTTGCCCAGGACGGTCACCTTTGTGTTGTCGAGTCTCGTGCCATTGCGTCTGATGGCTGCCTTGAGTCTCTGGACCAGATGGGCCGGAACGGAGTCGTTCAGCTTCCAGGCCGTGAGGACGAAGTCGGGGAACGTCAGCTCCTCGATCAGGAAGTAGCCGTCCTTCGACAGACACGGTCCTCCGGCCGGCCCGGGGAGTGGGATGGGCGCTCGGTCGTAACCATCCCGCAGTGTGCGGATGATGTGGTGTGCGTCACGCTCGTAGTGCTCCGCGATCAACGCGTACTCGTTGGCCAGCGCGAAGTTGACGTATCGGTACACGTTCGTGAAGAGCTTGGCCAGCTCGGCGCTCAGCGGATCGGTCCGATGAATGAGTTTGTCGGCACTCAAGAGCTGGAAGAGGGCTGCGGCGAGGTCGGTGCTCTCCTCGTTGAGCCCGCCGATGATCTCTGGGAGCTCACGGAGCTCTTCCACCGCCTTGCCCTCGGCGATTCGCTCCGGGCAGAAGGCGACGTAGAGGCTGTCGCCGACCTTCAGCCCTGAGAGCTCCTCCAGTGTCGGTACCACTACCCGTTCCGTCGTACCCGGCGAGATCGTGGATCGAGTGATGACCAGGGTGCCTGGCTTGACAGCAGGGCCGATCTCGCCGAGAGCGCTGATCAGCTGGGAGGTGTCAGCCCGGAGATCCGTGTCGAGAGGTGTCCCGACCGTCAACACCACCACGTCTGCCTCACGTACCGCACCCTCCGAGTCCGTGGTCGCCCGGAATGTCCCGAGGTCCAACGTTTCCTTCAGCAGCGGCTCCGCCCCCTGTTCCATGAAGGGGAGGATCCCGGCGTTCACCTTGTCGACGTGAGTGGGGTTGCGGTCGACGCCAAGGACCCTGACTCCCTGATCGGCGAAGCTCAGGGCCAATGGGAGCCCGACGCGCCCGATACCGATGACGGCCATCGTGAAGTCGGCGGACGCGATGCGATCACGGAATGATGCTGTGGAATCAGGCGATTTCATTGCTTACTCATCGGCGGCAGGCATATCGTCTTGACGGAAACTAGCCCGGGGTTCGGTTCGTTCCGCATCAAGGTCCCAGGAACGTCTTCCGATCAATATCTGAATTGGCGGCTGGCATGAAGACGACGCTGGATCGAGAGTATCCGATGCTGGACTCACAGCCTCGGATGCGTCGTGACATTGCGGTCGCTCTCTTCGTTCTGGTGCTGGTCTTGGTCGCTCCCATGCTTCACCCCATCGGTGGTCAACAGATCTCCCGGTACGCGCTGACTGCGGCGGTTTGGGATCAGGGGACCCTGGAGGTGACCAGCTACGCCGATCTCCTCGTTCGGGATGGCGCAGCCAAGGACGGGTCGTTCTATTCGGAGAAGGCGCCCGGTCAACCGCTGCTGGCCGTCCCCTTATACGGCATGTACCGCCTTGCCGGCGGCGAGCCGTTGTCGCTCGAGAGGTCGGATCCCGATTTCGGTCTTTGGTGGCTGACGGTTTGGTGCGCTGGAGTTCCGCTCGCCCTGCTCGCCATGCTCATGTACCGATGGGCGAACGAGATCGAACCTCGAACCGCCCTGGCGGCCACGATCACCATGACCTTTGGCACGCTGCTGGTCGTCTACGGAACCCTTCTCTTCGCACATGTATTGGCCGGGCTGCTCGGGTTTGGCATGTTCCTGCTGGTCCGATCGAAGGCAGCGAGTCGATGGCAGTTGATGGCCGCTGGCGCCGTCGGTGGCTTGGCCGTCATGGTCGAATATCCGTTGGCGATCCTTGTCGCCATCGTGACCGCAGCCACCATCTACCTCCATCGATGGAGGGCCGGGCTGGTCGTGGTGGGAGGCCTGCCATTTGCGTTGGGCCTGGGCTTGTACAACTGGTACCTGTTCGGCAGCCCGTTCATGGTCGGGTATCAGTGGAGCATCTACTCCGGGATCCGTGACGAGCCGGGAGCCGCTCTCGCAATCTTCTCCGGGCCCTCTCTCGAGCGCGTCGTTCAGGTGCTTTTCGCCGAACGTGGCCTCTTCATCGCCACTCCTGTCCTGGCGATCGCCTTGGTCGGCGTCTGGCTGATGTGGAAGAACGGATGGAGGCTCGACGCCGTGGTGGCCGTCTGTGCCTTTCTCTCGATGCTGGCGATCCAATTCATGTGGGGCACCGCCTATGCCAACGGAGCCGGACCGCGTTATGTCACCCCCGGACTGCCGTTCATGGTCGCGCCGGTGGCGCTCGTCTTCCAGCGTTGGCGACGACTGACGACAGTGCTCGCCGCTGTCGGCGTGATCACGCTCATGGCTGCCATGCTCACGCTGCCGCAGCTCGGCTCTGAGTTCGACGCGGGCATGGCCGACTGGTTGGCGACGCTGTTCGCGGGCCGTGTGGCCCCGACCGTCTACTCGGTGTGGTTCGGATCGTGGGGATGGTTGCTCCACATCGCATCCGTGCTCGTCGCATTGACGATCCTCGTTCGTCTGCGTCGTCGAGGCACGGATGTCGATGAAACCTCGTCGGTGCTCGTGTCCCGGTGACATTCACGACTCTCGAAGCCGCCGTCCGCAGGAATGACCCCTTTACACTCGGCGCCATCCGCCGATAAGGGTGTCATGAGCGACTCGACCACCAAAGTCGACGTGTCTGTGGTGCTCCCTGTCTTCAACGAGTCGGGGCATCTGCAAGATGAGGTCAAGAGGATTCAGCATGCGCTGGACAACTCGAACTACTCGTACGAGATCGTCATCGTCGACGATGGTTCGACCGACGGCTCAGCTGAAGTAGCCGCAAGCCTGGATGGCGTTCGACTCATTCGGTTCGGGACCAATCGAGGGGCCGGGTCGGCCAGGAAGTATGGGACGATGGCCGCGTTGGGTGAGGTGGTGGTCTGGACCGATGTGGACATGACCTACCCGAACGACCAGATCCCGGAACTGGTCGACAGTCTCACAGGCTATGACCAGGTGGTCGGAGCCCGTACGACGGAGGAGGGGACGGTCAAGTTCCTGAGGGGGCCGGCGAAGTGGTTGATCAGAAAGCTCGCCTCATATCTCTCGAGAACCGAGATTCCTGACCTCAACTCCGGCTTCCGAGCCTTTCGGCGGGAAGTTGCGGATCAGTTCCTCTATCTGTTGCCCCGTGGGTTCTCCTGCGTGACGACCATCACCATGGCATTCCTGTCCAACGGCTACTCCATCAAGTATGTCCCGATCGAGTACTCGCCACGTGCCGGCCGGTCGAAGTTCCACTGGTTGCACGACACGCAGCGATACTTGCTACAAGTGGTTCGAATGGTCCTCATGCACGAGCCAATCAGGTTCTTCGGACCACCAGCAGCCCTCATCGGTCTGATCGGGATGGGGAAACTCATCTACGACCTGATCGACAAGAACTTTCGCGTCGGTAGCAACACGATCGTCATCCTGGGGCTGGCATTGGCCCTCGCAGGCGTGGGGCTCATCGCCGATCTCTTGGTACAGCTGAACAAGCGGCGTCACGATGTGATGCCGGCGGTCGTGGAGCCAACTGACAGCTAGTCGACGCTCACCGCTGGAACGGACCGCTCCGCCCTGACGGAGTCTGCGAGCCGGCCGGGTCGACACGGAGAATTGGTGTCCAAACGAGGATCGCCAATGCGCCAAATATCCGTAGCACGACACTTGCCAGGAATCCGCTACTCGCCGGCAAACCAGCGAGCGCAGCAATCGCGGCGCTGATCCCCTCAAGGACGCCGAGGGCCCCTGGAATGACCCCAACGGCGGCGGCGATTGGCCCGGACGCGGCCAGGGCGATCGCTTGCTGTGTGGTCAGAGGTATGCCGAGCCCGGTGAACACGAGCCAGAAGCGAATAGCGGCGGAGGCGATGAAGAGGAGCTCCAGAAGAGTCAGTGGCAAGAGGAGAGACCACGAGAATCCTCCGGTGATGAAGAGTGCTCCCGTCAGCAGGGCCAGTGCGGCAGCCGCAACGAGACAGACCGTGCGAGCAGTTCCGTCGAGCATCAGGCCCAGCAGGAGCACGCTCATCGCCATCCAGGCGAGGCCTATGAGCGCCGAGGCACCCAGAGCCTTCTTGGGGCCGGCACCCTGTTCGGTCATGGCCTTGAGACGGACGGCGAATCCGGCCGGCAAAGGCAGGAAATTGGCGATCGATGCGAAGAGCGAAACCTGGATCGCCGTCGTCCACCTTGTGTCAGTGCCAGCGAGACGGATACCGAGCCGGTACTCCATGGCTGCCAGGGCCGGGGACGCCATGGATATCAGGAAGGCGCCGGCCATGGGCATCCATGCGATGGAGTCGAAGGAGATGCCCGATCTGACGGCTGTGACCACGGCCAGGGCCAGGATCGCCAGGGCCAAGACTCCCATGAAGACGGGTCTGCGTCGGGATGTGGCTGTTATGCGCGCGTTCAGGATGGGGGACAGGACTCGTTCGACACGGCTTCGCCACGCGCGTCGTGACCAGGTGCTGTTGCTCACGGGGTCATGCGAAGACCACTACGGGGTCTCACATCGCCGGTGGCAACCGTCTCCACCAGGTCTACGTACCAACTCGTGAGGTCCACCTTTTCCTCGAGCATTCGGCGGTGTCGTCTCCGATGGGTGTCCGGCTCGGTGGCGAACGAGTCCGCGATCGCTCCGATCGCCCTTTCGATGGCGTGTGGAGGAAAGCTCGACACCAGGCCGTACCGATGCTCCATTTCTTCCAGGGGGGCAGTCCGCCCCGCGAACGAGGAAACGAAGATGGACGGAACGCCCAGGATCGCGGCCTCTTGCGCCACGGACCCCGAATCGCCGATGCACAGGGAGGCTCCGGCGAGAACACTGTGGAATTCTCCGGCGCTCGTCCGCAGTCCGAACTCGGTAAACCGATCAGGCAACGGACCCTCGCTCGAGATCAAGACACGGCCGTGGTCTTCCAGCAAGCTCACAACGCGATCGAGGTGGTCGAGGGGAAAGCCGGATTCGTGATGATCGTGAGAGGCGCGCATGGCGACGAGGCGAATCAAGAAGTACTTGTCCTCGTCGGCCATCCCCAACTGTCTTCGAATACCGGGGTCGGGCTGAAACCTGTTGGGATGGAGAAATGCAAGAGCCTTGTAACTGGGGTACCGGACCTGTTTGGGACCGAGGTCGGCAGCGAAGCAATCCGGGGTCGTTATCACCGAGGCAAAAGGCGCAGCGGCGCGATAGTGGGCTCCGGCTGAAAGCCCATTGTCAGTGTCGAAGACGGACGGAACTCCCAGGAGTCGACCTACATGCGTACCGGAGGGGCTCCGTGTCAGGATCACCTGTGGACGATCCCCTCGTGCCAGACGGAGCAACGCTCGATCTCTTTCCATCAACTCGGCGCCCAGTCCGAGACGACCGCCTGACATCTTGCTGATCGGCAGATGGTCCACACCGAGATCATCCAGCAACTGCGTCGTGACGTCCTTCTCACGCGACGCGATTGCGATCGACCATCCTCGTCGTTGGAGCTCCTCCCACATGTGACGATAAAAGTGGACGTGAGCCGGATGTGTTATGTCGAAGAGAGCTCTCACGTTGCTTCTAATGTTGTCATGTTGCGATCCCAGAGACTGTGTTCGGACGACGTAGGTCGTTTCTCAAGCATCTTCGAGGACCCGTCACCATCGAGCGCCCTGTTTGGCGCCCTGCCCTCCCTGACTCGTTTGAAGACGTTCTGAGGACCGGCGTCGAGTGAGTTCACAGCGATTCGTGGCCGATTGGTACGAAGATCGCCGCCTACGGCTCATGGCAAATGCGGTCGAGGGCGACAGCATCCTCGATCTGGGTTACGCCGACATGCCCAACAAATACCTCTCTGCTCCGGCGAGACGCGTCGTTGGTGTCGACCTCGTCGCGCCTTCCGGTCGCAGCGGTTATGACGAGGAGATCCAGGGTGACGTGATGGCCCTGTCCCTCGAGGGCCGGTTCACGACGGTGCTCGCCGGCGAGCTGGTTGAACATTTGGAGAACCCGTACGAATTCACACGACGCACACGTGAGCTGCTGGTCGACAGGGGGAGACTCGTCATCTCAACACCGAATCCATTGGGATTTCCCATGTTCTTGTTCGAGCTGGCACAAAGCCGGAGACGTTTCTTTGCGGCCGATCACACCTACACACTCACACCCCGCTGGGTGAGGAGGATGCTGGAGTCATGCGGCTTCGCACTGGAGAGGTCGGTCGCCGTCGGCTTGTGGAATCCCTTCTTTGCGATTCCCGTGTGCCCAGTTTCGTTGAGCTACCAGGTGATCTACGTGGCTCGGGCGACCTGATGAAGACGGCCACCAAGACGAACACGTGTTCGGCACGATCCAGTATTACACTGTCGTAACTCAGGCGACCAGGCGGAGCGTTGTCCACCGATTCCATACTCATCAGAGGTGCCCGTGAGCACAACCTCAAGAACCTCACGGTCGAGCTCCCGCGCGACCAGCTGATCGTCTTCACGGGTCTCTCCGGGTCGGGGAAGTCGTCGCTGGCTTTCGACACCATCTATGCCGAGGGACAGCGTCGCTATGTGGAGTCGCTCTCCGCCTACGCACGTCAGTTCCTGGGGCAGATGGACAAGCCCGACGTCGACTTCATCGACGGGTTGTCTCCGGCGATCTCGATCGACCAGAAGACGGCGTCACGGAACCCGCGGTCCACCGTGGGAACGGTGACCGAAGTCCACGACTACCTCCGGCTCCTCTACGCCCGGATCGGGATCCCGCACTGTCCCAACGACGGGACCCCGGTGGAGCGTCAAACCCCGCAGCAGATCGTGGATCGCATCCTCGAGCTCGAGGAGGGGACCCGGTTTCAGATCCTGGCCCCGGTGGTTCGGGGTCGGAAGGGGGAGTACGAGGGGCTGCTGAAGGAACTGGCCCAGAAAGGGTTCGCTCGCGCCCGGATCGACGGCGAGGTCCGCGAGCTGACCGAGGAGATCCGTCTCGACCGCTACTACCAGCACACCATCGAGGTCATCGTCGACCGCCTGGTGCGCAAGGAGGGCATGGAGCAGCGTCTCACCCAGTCACTGGAGACCGCTCTCTCGCTGGCCGAGGGTGTGGCCGATATCGAGATCGTCGACGGCACGACGCTGACGTTCTCCCAGCATCTGGCCTGCTCGATCTGCGGGCTGTCCTTCGAGGACCTGCAGCCACGCAACTTCTCGTTCAACAGCCCCTACGGCGCCTGCCCCGAATGCTCCGGGATCGGCACCAAGTTCCAGGTCGACCCCGACCTGGTGATCGCCGACCCCGACCTCTCGCTCGCGGAGGGCGCCATCCCCATGTGGTCGTCGAACCGGATGCGCTACTACCACCGCCTCCTGGGCGGGTTGGCGGACGCACTCGGGTTCTCGATGGACACGGCGTGGAAGGACCTGCCCAAGAACGTGCGGGAGAAGATCCTCCATGGCATGGGCGACGAGCGGATCACGGTCGAGTACGTGAACCGGTTCGGACGGAAACGGCGCTGGGATGCCACATTCGAAGGGGCGGTGCCGTTCCTGACCCGCCGCCACGAGTCCGCCGAGTCCGACGCCGCCCGCGAGTACTACCAGGAGTACATGGCCGAGGTCCCCTGTGACGCCTGCAAGGGCGGCCGGCTCAACCCGGTGTCGCTGGCGGTCACCATCGCCGGTCGCAACATCGCCGAGGTGTCCGATCTCAGTCTCGGTGATGCCTACGAGTTCTTCGACCGTCTCGAACTCTCCGAGCGGGATGCCCACATCGCCGAGCGGGTTCTCAAGGAGGTCAAGGCACGGATCAGGTTCCTCCTCGATGTCGGGCTGGACTATCTGACCTTGTCCCGCTCTGCCGCCACCCTGGCTGGGGGTGAGGCACAGCGGATCCGACTCGCCACCCAGATCGGCTCAGGTCTGGTCGGGGTGCTCTACATCCTCGATGAGCCGTCGATCGGGCTCCACCAGAGGGACAACCAGCGCCTCATCGAGACCTTGCTGCGGCTCAAGGACCTGGGCAACACCCTGATCGTGGTCGAGCACGACGAGGAGACCATTCGGGTTGCCGACCACATCGTGGACATCGGCCCCGGCGCCGGCGAGCACGGCGGTCACATCGTGGTCCAGGGCACTCTCGAAGATGTCCTCAACAGCTCCGACTCCCTCACCGGCGACTACCTGGCGGGTCGCCGCCAGATCGAGACCCCGTTGCTGCGTCGTCGAGGCAATGGCGGGGCGATCAGGGTGCTCGGCGCCACCGAGAACAACCTGCAGGGGATCGACGTCGAGTTCCCGCTGGGCGTGTTCACCGCCATCACCGGAGTGTCCGGGTCGGGCAAGTCGACGCTGGTGTCGGAGATCCTGTGGAAGGCCCTGGCCTCCAAGGTGAACCGGGCGCGAGTGGTGCCGGGACGGCACAAGAAGGTGGAAGGGATCGAGTTGATCGACAAGGTGATCGACATCGACCAGTCACCGATCGGACGGACGCCACGCTCCAACCCGGCCACGTACACCAAGCTGTTCGACCACATCCGCTACCTGTTCTCCCAGACCCAGGAGGCCCGGGCCCGTGGCTACAAACCGGGGCGCTTCTCGTTCAACGTGTCCGGTGGGCGATGCGAGGCATGCAAGGGGGACGGGACCATCAAGATCGAGATGCACTTCCTCCCCGACGTGTACGTGCCTTGCGAGGTCTGCGGAGGCAAGCGTTACAACCGGGAGACCTTGGAGATCCTCTGGAAGGGCCACAACATCTCGGAGGTCCTGGAGATGTCGGTGGAGGAGGCGCTGGGGTTCTTCGAGAACCAGCCCAAGATCGTGCGCATCCTGCAGACGCTCTTCGACGTCGGTCTCGGCTACATCCGACTGGGCCAGCCCGCCACGACACTCTCCGGAGGCGAGGCACAGCGGATCAAGCTGGCATCGGAGCTGGGGAAGCGGTCGACAGGAAAGACCTTCTACATCCTCGACGAGCCCACCACTGGTCTCCACTTCGAGGACATCCGCAAGCTGCTCCAGGTGCTGCAGCGTCTGGTCGACGCCGGGAACACGGTGGTGGTCATCGAGCACAACCTCGATGTGATCAAGTCGGTCGACCACGTCATCGACCTCGGGCCGGAGGGCGGCAGCGGGGGAGGACGGGTCATCGCCGAGGGCAGCCCGGAGGAAGTGGCCCAGGTGGGGGAGAGTTACACCGGCAAGTTCCTGCGGGAGATCGTCGGTTGACACCGACACACCGTCAACGCATGTGAGACTGAGCCCGTCTCCAGGGGGCTGGTCAACATGTCGAAAGAACGCTGATGGAGATGCGGACTAGTCCCAGAAGGGACGTGATCGACACGGTCTTCCTGGGTCTCCTGTCAGTCGCGTTGTTCACGGCCTTCCCGCCGTTCAGCGACATCTACCGGTTGTGGCGTCGGGAAGCCGGTGAGGCGATCGTCGGGGGGCTGGTCGCGGGGGAGTTCGAGTACCCGCCGCTCGCCGCCTTGTATTTCGAGCCTCTGTCGTGGCTCCCGTCGAGTCGTTGGGCCGTCGTCGTCAATGGTTTGCTGATGGTGGCCGCGGCCGTCGGGGTCACCCTGATCCTGCACAAGGCGAGGGACGCTCATTTCGGCGATCGGATCGACATGAGGCTCTGGGTGATCTCTCCCGCGTTGTTGTTCTTCCTGCCGATCAACTGGGATGTCGCTGCCTGCTTCCTGACCGTGGCTGCCCTGCTGATGTTCTACTCCAAGCAGACAACCGGCTCCGGAGCCTTCCTGGGCGCAGGCACGTCGCTGAAGATCTTCCCGGGCGCGCCCGTCCTGCCTCTGGCGGCATTGTTGTCTGACGGGCGAGAGCGGGTGCGCTTCCTGGGGGCCGGTGCCGTGGTGTTGGGCGGGTCGTACCTCGTCTACATGGCGGCCAGACCAGCGACGTGGCGGATCCATCTCGACTTCGCACAGCAGAGAGAAGACTACGAGGCGACGATCTGGGGGCTGGTCGACTCGGTTGCCCACTGGTTCGGGGGCGAGCTTGGTCTGAGCACCGTCAACGTCCTGTCGACCGTGGCCCTGATCGGGGGGATCGCGTTGGTCACCGTGTGGGCGTGGCGTTCCAGACCGGAGCCCTTACGCGTGGTGGTCCTCTCGATCATCGTTCTCCTCCTGGCCAACAAGGTCTTCAAGCCGCAATACGTGTTGTGGGTGTTGCCATTCCTGGCTTGGTATGGCTCGAGGAGATGGCAGGTGCGAGTCCTCGAGGTTGCGGCCATCGTCCAGATCTCGGTCACCTACTTCTCGCTACCCCGGGCGCTTGTCGGGCTGGCGACTGGAGCGAGGATCCTGATGTTGTGCCTCCTCGGCGTTGCCGTCTTCACCGAGGCCCGCGCAGGTCAGCGCGTGGCCTGATCGATCGGCCGGCAGCCCGGGCACGTCCCGCCCCGTAGGTACCAGCGCTCACCAAGACCCCGCACGCCGGGCAGTCTCAGGATGGGCGCCAGCCAGAGGGTGGGGACCAGGTGCTCGAGGGACAGGGCGATGGCACGGAACCCTCGAGCAGTCTCTCCGGCGTGGACCAGATGCAAGGAGTGCGCCGACTCGGTGATGGGGTCGGGCCTGGTGCCCTCTGAGGCAGTCACCGGCTCGAGAGCTCTGAGCAGATCCAGGCGGGCTAGACGCCGCGCCCAGGTTCGGGACGACTCACAGTCATCATCCCAAACAAGTCGCAGAGGCTCGCGCAGGAGGAACAGCGGATAGAGAGCCAGCATCTCCAGAGAGAAGATCAGCAGCGGCAGGGTGTCTGCCATCAGGAGCGTGATCGCCAGATGGAGCCCCAGACCGAGGACGAAGACGGCCGGCCGGAATCGGGTCCGCCAGATGAAGAAGGCGACGAAGAGCTCGACGAAGACCGCGAGGGCGGCCAAAGGAACCAGGAAACGCGGTGTCCGCAACGTCTCGGGGAAGGGGACGAGACCACGTACCAGGACCCCGACGAAGACGTCACCCGACAAGAAGCTCTCGTTGAACTTGGTCAGGGCCGAGAACCCGTAGACGATGGACAACTGCATCTGGAGCAGCAACACGGGCCACATGAACACAGGTCGGTCGGTCCGGTGGATGTTGATGCCAGCTCCGGCATCGGCGAGCGTGAGCAGCAGGATCAGCCACGACATGAGATAGAGGTGGTTGCTGTACGTCTGTTGGTCGAGGGCCAGCGTGGCGATGATCGCGATGAAGAGGAGCGATCCGGTGAGCGTGATGTTCCAGCCCAGGACGAACAGCACACCTGCGACCACCCAGATCACCAGGATGAGGACCACCAGGGGCATCGTGGGGTCGGGCAGCCAATCCAGGTAGGGGGCGCGCAGGATCTCGGGTCTGGTCAGCGCCGTAAGCGTTTCACCGGCAATGATGGCGCGAAGGAGGGCGGCGCTCCCGATGATGATCCGGGCGAGCCCGAGCGGGCGTGGCCCGATCTCGGTGGTTAGCCGTTTCAGCATTGGTGCTCACCCCCTTCCCAGCGAACCGACACCGCTGCGGGCACCACGACGCAGAGATGAGGGGGCAGGAGTGTCTCGAAGTCCACGTCGGCTCGCGGCATGGCGACGTAGTCGCGGTGGTCGATCTCGATTTCCTCGGTGGCGGTCACCACCACGAACTCAGGAGCGAACTGTGCGGTCGAGAACATCTGCCACCCGAAGCGTGGAGCATCGTCACCGATCCGGCTGATGGGGATGGCAAGCTGGACGGCTAAGAACACCGCTATTGAGGCGGCGGCGACGACCGGGGACCTTCGCCAGCCCTTCACGGCGTCACCGTATATGCCGGGCGTGGATCCATCACGTCTTGTGATCGGCACATACTGGGTGAACGTGAACTGGAGCGAACTCACCGACTGGTGGCTGACGGAGGTCTCGGAGGATCCGGCGTATGCCGGTGTGGTCACGCCATTGCTGCTCGATATCCTGCGACCCGAGCCTGGAATGACCTATCTCGACGTCGGGTGCGGGGAGGGGCGCGTGATGCGCGCCGTGGCCGAATCGGGCTCCGCAGTGCATGGTCTGGACATCAACGCCGACCTGGCCCGGCGTGCCCGTCTGGCGATGGTGGGCCACGCTCTGGAGATCCCGGTTCGTGACGCCAGCTACGACGGCGTGTACTCCGTCCTCACCTTCGAGCACATCCCCGAGCACCATCGGTTCTTCGTCGAGATGGCCCGGGTCACCAAACCCGGCGGGGTCCTTGCGCTTGTGGTCAACCACCCGGCCTGGACCGCCCCGGGTGGGACACCGATCTCGGACTCGGACGGCGAAGTCCTGTGGCGGCCGGGCGGGTACTTCTCCGAGGGCTCATCCGACATCCAGGCCGGGGAGGGAACCGTCACGTTCCACCACCGTTCCATGAGCGCCCTGCTCAACGCCGCTGCAGAGGCGCGATGGAGCCTCGAGCACATGATCGAACAACCCCACCACGAGCTCGAAGACCAGGCCGGCATCCCCCGCCTCATGGCCGGCCGCTGGCGGCTTTCGCTTTCCTAATGCTGGGGATCCGAAATACCGGATCTACGCCGTTGAGAAAGCGTCGATGGCAATGACCACCCCCAGGTCAGCCACACGTCCCTCCTACCGTGAGAGGTGATGTTCGAGAGACCGAAGACCTCCGAGATTCCCGACCATCCCGGCGCGTATCTGTTCCGGGACAAGAACGGCAGGGTCATCTACGTGGGCAAGGCCAAGTCACTGCGAAGCCGTGTCGCCTCCTATTTCGGAGTCGGCCTGCACCCGCGCACGCAGGCCATGGTGGACACCGCCCGCTCGGTGGACTGGATCCTCACCGAGTCCGAAGTGGCCGCCCTCATGCTCGAGTACTCCCTGATCAAGGAGCACCGGCCCCGATTCAACGTCAAGCTGGTCGACGACAAGTCGTACCCGTTCCTGGCCATCACCCGCTCCCACGAGTGGCCACGAGCGATGGTGATGAGGGGCAAGAAGCGCAAGGGCAACGAGTACTTCGGGCCCTACGCCCACACCTACGCCATTCGCAAGACTCTCGACCAGCTGCTGCGCACTTTCCCGGTGCGCACCTGCTCGAACGCCATGCTGGAGCGGCAGCGGGCCCAGGGTCGGCCCTGTCTGCTCTATCACATCGAGAAGTGCTCGGGCCCCTGCATCGACGCGGTCAGCAAAGAGGACTACGAGGAGCTGGTGGACGGGCTGGCCTCCTTCCTCAGCGGCGACACCGAGGGGGTGCTCGGCGATCTCGAGAGGGCGATGTGGGAGGCCGCCGAGCGCGAAGAGTTCGAAATGGCCGCCCGATACCGGGACCGCCAGGAGGACGTGCGCCGGGCGATGCTCCGCCAGGAGGTGGTGACCCAGACCACCGAGAACTTCGACCTGATCGCGTTCCACGGCGACGAGTTGGAGACCGCCTTCCAGGTGCTGAACGTCCGTCGTGGCCGGGTGGTGGGGGAGCGCAGCACCATCGTCGATCGAGTGGAAGTACTCACCGACGCCGAGTTGATGGGACGGGTGATCC
>DASSVE010000021.1:0-5443 GCA_035706345.1 Acidimicrobiia bacterium | reverse complement strand
TGACGCCCACAACCCGCACCCCTTGAAGAGTGAGCAGTTGGGTGATCAATTGGCCACCGACACCGAGCCCGATCACGGCGGCGACCTGACCGGGAAACGTCCTCACCATCTTCACCGCGTGGACACACGTGCCCAGCACCTGAAGCAGACCGGCCGCCTTGTCCGAGATGGTGTCGGGTACCGCCACCAGACGATTGACCGGCACGACCGAGTACTCGGCAAACACACCGTCGACATCACGCCCGAGCAGCCCACCCTGGAGACAGATGTTGGGTCGTCCGGCGCGGCACATGGCGCACAGACCACAGGAGACGGCCGGATCGGCCAGAACACGAGTCCCCACGGGGTAGGGAGAGGCTGGTGGCGCCGAGACCACCTCCCCTACCAGCTCATGGCCGACGATGCGCGGGTAGTCGACCGGTATGCCCCCCGACACCACCTTGACGTCGGTGCCGCAGATGCCCACCTCTCGGGCCCGGACCACCACGGCATCGTTGCCGGCCGGTTCGGGGACATCCGCTATCTCCAGTCTTCCCGGGGCGAGCACGCGTACTGCTCTCAGAACTCCTCCTTGGCTCGATCGTCGATCTTACGGGCGCAGGCTCCTCCGCCAGGTCAGTGGGTCGCAGGGGTCGTTCTTGTAGCATCGATGCCATGGAGGGTCCCGAATTCCGCATCGAACCCGATTCTGAAGGTCTGTACTCGAGCCGGCAGACCGCCTACGAGTACGTGCTCGGGGTCCTGCGACGCGCCATCCTGAACGGGGAGCTCAAGTCCGGAAGCCGTCTCGTTCAGGCCGAATTGGCCGCGATGCTCGACGTCAGCACCACACCCGTCCGGGAGGCGCTTCGTGACCTGGCCACCGAGGGGTTGGTCCAGTTCGACCCGCACCGGGGGGCCATCGTCGCCGAGCTCAGCTCCGACGATCTCCACGACATCTACGAGATCAGGATGGTCCTCGAGCCGCTGGCGATGCGTCAGGCGGTGCCCAACATCAGCGACGCCCTCGTGGCCCGTTTGCGCAAGCTCCACGCGTCGATGGAGGCCGAGCCACAGTCGGTCGACTGGGTGGACCGGAATCGGGTGTTCCACATGGCGGTGTACGAGACCGCCGCCTCACCCCGTCTCGCCTCCATCATTCGCAACCTGCAGGACGCCTCGGTGATGTACATCGGCTCGTTCCTCCAACAGGAGCCGGCGTTGCGCGACGAAGCCAACCACGACCACGCCAGGATCCTCGACGCGCTGGAGAAACGGGACGTGGAGGCGGCGGTGGCCGCGGTTGAAGACCACCTCCGCACGTCGATCGACGCCTTCGACCGCAATCAGGGCTGAGTCGGCGTCTCCGCCGGAGGCAGGGTGATTCGCTCCGACTGATCCGCGAGCAGGTTGAGCGTCACCCCGGTCATGATCAGCAGCAGCCCGGTTACGAGGGTGGGCGTGATCACCTCGTGGACCAGCACCGCCGATGAGAGCACACCTACCACGGGCACCATCATCAAGGTCAGATTCGCTGAGATCGCAGCCAGGTTTCGCAACACCACGATCTGTGCCCAGAAGGCGATGCCGCTGGCCAGGATCCCCTGATAGGCCACGATCCAGCCCAACTGGGGGGTCCAGTCGATGTGGGGCGCGCCCTCGATTGCCAGGGCCAGGATGGCGAGGACGACGACCGCGCCTCCAAGCTGCCAGGGCACGGCCTGCAACGGGCTGATCGTCCAACGGTGGGCGCGGATGTGCACCGCCGTGGCCGCGTTGAGGATGGCCGCCAGGATCAGCAGGGCGTGACCTACCGCAACTCCCGGCTCGTCCCAGGCCAGCCCCCATGGCTCGAAGAGGACGATGACCCCGCATATGCCGAGGGTCAGACCCAGCCATCGTCTGCCCACCATCCGCTCGCCGAGGACGACGGCGGCGATCGGAACCGTCCACAGGCTCGCCGTCCACACGATCACCGACGACCGCCCCGGGGGCACCAGTCTGAGGCCGGTGAACACCAGGAAGAAGACCAGGGCCAGCTTGATCACCGCCAGCGAGGCCACGATCGGCAGATCGGCGCGTGGCGGCACCCGGAAGTTCCCGGTGGCCATGGTGAGGGGAAGCAAGACGAGCAGGGCGCCCCCGGCCCGGAACACCCCCATCCACACCGGAGGGATCGCGACCACACCGGTGGCCATGATCGGCCAGTTGAGACCGAGTATCAGGGTGACCAGGACCAACAGCGCGTACACCGCCGGTCTGCTCAGATGACCGGGGGCCAGGGTCTCTACAACGGGGCGGTCACCACGTCTCACCGCCATGTCACCGACCCCGGCTCGATCGTTGTAGGGTTCCGCACCTGTCCGCCACTCCTTGGAAGCCATGACGATCATCGACGTCCATTGCCACATGGCCACGCCATCCAGCCGAACGGTTGTCGAGGCCCACCGCAGACCGGAGTACGAGCCCTATGACTACTTCATGGGTCAGAGCTCCCGGGAACACAACAAGGTCATGATCCCCCAGATCTCCGACCAGCTGACCACTCCGGAGGCCGGGCTGGAGCCGATGGACCGGATGGGAGTCGAGATCCAGGGTCTGGCCACTTTCGTCTCGGAGTACTTCTACTGGGCTCCGGCCACAGCGGCCGCCGAGTCGGCCCGAATCCAGAACGACCACCTGGCCGCGGTGGCGGAAGCCCATCCCGATCGCTTCGCCCTCTTCGGCGCCACGGTCCCGCTTCAGGACGTCGACCTGGCTATCGCCGAGATGGACAGGGCCGTCGACGAGCTGGGTTTCAAAGGTCTGCAGATCGGTGGCACGGTCGACGGTCACAATCTCGACGAGCCGCGGTTCCGGCCCTTCTGGGCTGCGGTCGAGGCCAAGGGAATCCCGGTGATCCTCCATCCCAACGGGTACCCGGAGAGCCAACGTTTCTCCGACTACTTCCTGGTCAACTGTGTCGGCAACCCTCTGGAGACCATGGTGGCGGCTACCCGCATGATCTTCAGCGGTCTCTTCGAGGAGCACCCCGGCATCAAGCTGGTGCTGCTCCACGGTGGGGGCTATCTCCCCTTCTACGCCTCCCGCTCCGACCACACGTGGGAGGTGAGGCCGGAGACCCGGGTCGCCATCCCCGACCGTCCTCCGAGCGACTACATGAAGATGCTCTACTACGACACCATGGTCTTCCAGCCGCTGTATCTGCGTCACCTGATCGAGGTCGTGGGCTCGGACCGTGTGATGCTTGGGACCGACTACCCGTTCGACATGGGGGAAACAGACCCGGTCGGTCTGATCGACGCCACCGAAGGTCTCTCCGATGAGGAGCGAGCCGCGATCAAGGGCGGCAACGCCGCCCGCCTCTTCGGTCTCTGAACGCGTCGGGCCGGTCACGGCGCCGCAACACGGGTCTGGAGGGCGGAGTGGACCCACTGCGACGAGACCGGGTAGTGGGTGATCGGTGTGGGGAGATCGCCCAGGGCGTGCTCTATCGCCGACACCACCGCGGCTGCCGCCGGGATGGTGCCCCCCTCCCCCGCCCCTTTGGCACCCAGGGCATTGGTCGGTGAGGGCGTCTCCATGTGGACCTTCACCAGCGGAGGCATGTCGGCCGCGGTCATCAGGGGGTAGTCCATGAAGCTGGTGGTCAGTGGTTGTCCCGTCTCGTCGTGCACGATCCGCTCCAGGAGCGCATTACCCAGACCGTGGGCCACCCCACCGTCGATCTGACCGTCGACGATCATCGGGTTGATCAGCGTCCCGCAGTCGTGGACGACGACGTAACCGACGACGGAGACGTGACCGGTATCGGGGTCGATCTCGACTTCGGCGACATGGGTCCCGTAGGTGAAGGCGCTGCCCCCGTAGGGGACGGTGCGCTCGGCGCTCAGCCCGGGGAGCATCTGATCCGGGCGCACCGAGCCACCGAAGCGTGCCTGGGACGAGGAAGCCAGGTCCCCCAGCGGGATCTCCGATCCGGGTTGGCCGATCACCATGGCCACCCCGCCTTCGAGCACTATGTCCTCGTAGGCCGCCTCCAGTCTCGAAGCCGCCAGACGTTTGACGATGTCAGCGAGCTCGCCGGCGGCCACGTGCACCGCATTGGCTCCGGCCTGGCCGGTGCGGCTGGCGACCGTGGGAAGACCATGGGCATAACCGTCGGTGTCACCGAAACGAACCCGGACCTTCTCCGGGTCTACGCCCAGATGATCCCCGCAGATCTGAGCGAACACGGTGGCATGGCCCTGGCCCTGAGAGGACGTCCCGGTGTCGACCACCACCTCCCCGGTGGCCAGGATCTCGACCCTGGCGCCGTCGTAGGGGCCGATCCCCGTGTCCTCCACATACGAAGCGATCCCGTACCCGCGCAACCGTCCCCGTTCCCTGGATCGGGCCCGACGCTCGGAGAACCCGTCCACGTCGGCGGCGGCGAGGGCTGCCTCCAGGGCGGCCGGGTAGTCACCGCCGTCATAGGTGACCGGTTTGCCGTCGGACGCCGGCAGCTCCAACTGGTAGGGCATGTCATCTGGAGGCACGAGATTGCGACGCCGGACCTCGGCCCGGTCGATCCCGACCGCTGAGGCGACCGTGTCCATGACCCTCTCCAGGATGAAGGTGGCGTTCGGCCGGCCCGCCCCTCTGATCGCTCCGGTGGGGGTCTTGTTGGTGAAGACACACGACATCTCAGCGTCGAGATTCGGGATCCGGTACGGCCCCGACAGGAGACGGAGGGTGGTCATGCCAACCACCACCCCGTAGGGGGCATAGGCACCCAGATCGTGGATGAGCCGTGCCCGCAGCGCGAGGATCCTTCCCTCGTCGTCGTGGGCGACGTCGACGGTGCCGCTCTGACCCCGCTGCTGGATGCTGGCGACGAAGTGCTCGCGTCTCCGTTCCACCCACTTGACCGATCTGCCCAGACTCCTCGCCGCGGCGGCGAGAGCCACCTCCTCGGGATAGACCACCGCCTTCGGGCCGAATCCGCCGCCGACATCCGGGGAAACGACCCTGACGTCGAGGGGGGACATTCCCAGGCACTCGGCGACCATGGATCGGACGGCGTGTGGCGCTTGAGTCGAGGTCCAGATGGTGAGACGCTCCTCGATGGGGTCCCAGTTGGCCAGCACCGCCCTCCCCTCCATCGACGCCAGGGCACCGCGGTGCTGATCGAAGTCCAGTGTGATCACGTTGGCACATGCCGCGATCACGCTCGAGGCGTCACCGAAGCCGACCTTGAGGGTGGCGGCGAGGTTCGAGTCCGCTCCGGCATGCGTCGTATGGGCGTCGGGATCGAGCGAGGTCCGGTGGTCGGCAGAAACCGGCATTGGCTCGTAGTCGACGAACACCGACTCGGCGGCGTCGATGCACTCGACGGGAGCAGGGGCCACCAGCATGGCGATGGGTTGGCCCACGTAGCAGACCTCCTCCCAGGCAAGAGGTGGCGAGGTCATCGGGCGCGAGA
>DASSVE010000020.1:0-6490 GCA_035706345.1 Acidimicrobiia bacterium | reverse complement strand
GACGCAGAGAAGACATGTGCAGCGGCGTTATCCGACCTGTGTCTGGCCCGGATGCCGCCAACCCGCCGTCGTCTGCGACCTCGACCACCGGGATCCGGTAGCCGCAGGCGGCCCGACAACCTGTCGGAACCTGGCACCACTATGTAGACACCACCACATGTGCAAGCCAGTCTGGAAACTGGACCGCAACCCAGACGGCAGCCACACCTGGACCAGCCCACTCCGACACACCTACCAGACCAACAAACCCCCCTAACAGGACAGGCCACTTCCCCGATCAACCCTCGTAACCCAAACGCTCCCTGCCACCAGGGACACCATTGCTCACCTGGACCCATCTCCCGTTCCGCTCGACCTCATAGCTACGAAATGCACACGGGATGCCCTCGGCCTTCATCATGTCCAGCGAATCCATCACCTGGAAGTGCAGATGCGGCGAGGTCGAGTTCCCGGTGTGCCCGACCCGACCGAGCACCTCGCCGATCTCGACCCGCTGACCTTCCCTGACCGCCACCGTGCCGGGCGCGATGTGGGCGAAAGCGGCGTACATGTCGTCGAAACGCAGCAGGACATGGTTGCCCAGGATCGCTCCCAGACGGGAAGGCCGAAAGGTGAGGGCGTTCTTGAAGGCTCGCAGCGCCTCCCACATCGGATAGATCCGGGATCTCTCCGCCGTCCCGTCAGACGCCCCGACCACCACGCCGGCGACGGGGGAGTGGATCGGCTCGCCCCAGGCATAGGCGTCCTTGGTCCTGCCACCGAGCAGTAACAGACGCGCCGAGCTCGCCGGATGGAAGTGCACCCCCGGTCGCAGGTCCACCTTGAGGAAGTCGTAGGCGTAGCGCTGACCGAGCATGTCGGTGCCATGACTGGGTATGCGGGCGGCCGGCGTGGTGACCGCCATCCACCCCTCGCCGCGGAGAGGGAAGTCGACGACGATCGGACTCTCGAGAGCCTGGGGCATGCGAGGAAGGTACCCAATCCGCCCCCTCAGACCCCTTAAGGGAAATTTTCGCGTTCCACTTGCACCCTGACTCGTTATCTGTATATTTCCGTCTAGAAGTGCCGATGGGCCCTCGGGTCTGTCGGCACTTCGTTATTTCCGGACCACTTCCTCGGCGCCAGTTCCAAGTAGGTTCCACTCCCATGACACACGTCGACGTACAGCGTTGGCTCGACGCCTACACCGATGCCTGGACCACCAACGACCCCAATCTGATCGGGAAGCTCTTCACCCCGGACGCCGTGTACAGCTATCGCCCCTGGGAGGACGACAAGGTCACGGTGAAGGGGCGGGAGGCGATCGTCGCCAGTTGGATGGAGTCACCGGACGACCCTTCCACCTGGGATGCCCGGTACCAGCCCTACGCCGTCGAAGGGAACCGTGCCGTTGCCGTCGGCTGGACCCGTTACAACGCCGGCGACTCAGAGCCCGAGAAGCTCTATCACAACGTCTTCCTGCTCGAGTTTGGCGACGACGGGCGGTGCTCGTCGTTCAAGGAGTTCTACGTCCTGCAGAGCTGACTCTCGGTCAGACCCGGCCCAACATCTGATCGACCGGGGCGAAGTCGTCGGTGAGGATCACGGCGTCGCCGATGAACCGATCCAGGTCCTCGCCTTCGATCCCGATCTCGATGCCGCCGCGATCGAACGTCGCCGCCTCCATCGCTTCCAAGTCGATCGGGCTGTCCGACGCCACCAGCACGTAGTTCCCGCCGGCGGCGCCGGTGATGTAGTCGGGCGGGGCGAACAAGGCCACGTGGGAGAAGACCTCGCGCAATGTGGCGGCCTCGGCGCGGACGAAGTCGAGACGGCCGTAGTCGATCACGTTGAGGGCGTAGACGCCACCCGGCGAAATGACCTCCGAGATCTGGCTGGTGTACTCGAGCGTCGTCAGATGCCAGGGCACCGAGGCCCCGCTGTATGCATCCCCGATCACGACGTCGGCTTCACCGGCAGGCAGGTCACGTAGGGAGATCCTGGCGTCGTCGACCACGACGTCGATCTCGTCGGTGAGCGCCAAATGCTCGCGCCCGATCTCCACCAGCTTGGGATCGATCTCGAGGACGGTGTTCCGGCTGCCGGGCCGGGTCGCCTGGACGTACCCGGGCAACGTGAAGCCGCCACCGCCGATCGAGACCATGTCGATGTCGCCTTCCGGGGCGTGGGTGGCGATGACGTCGGCCATCACCTGGATGTAGCGGAACTCGAGATGGGTCGCGTCGGCGAGATCCACATAGCTGTTCCGCAACCGGTCGAGGAGCAGGGTGCGCCCGGTCTCACGGGCTTCGTCGACCTCGACGATGGCACAGTGATAGGCAGTCTCGTACTGACACGGGCCCCGATCCAGGACCAGGCCCAGGGCGAGAAGTGCCCCCACGCCGAGGCTCAGCAGCGCCCAGACCCTCCGGGTCGACCAGATCAGCACACCACTGATGGCCAGGGCGATGCCGAGCACCGCAACGATGGGACGGGTGGGAAAGGAGGCGATCAGGAAGAAGCCGGTGAGGAAGGTCCCCAGGATCGCCCCGGCCGTCCCCAGAGCCGAATAGGAGCCCACGACGCGGCCGGTGACGTCCAGCGAGCTCAATTGGATCTTCACGATCACCGGTGGCACGGCGGAGAGCAGCGCAGCCGGGACGAAGAACCCGAGGAAGGCGGCGAACACGACCGAGGAGGCCTCGGTGGTGAGGGTCGGCCCGATGCCGTCGATGATCAGCGGAGAGGCGAGGGCGGTGAGCCCGCCCGCCACCAGAAGGGGCCCGGGGAGCCGGCGTGGGTCGCCCCGATCGGCGGCACGCCCACCGAGCCAGGCGCCGATGGATATGCCCGCCAGGACGACCCCGATGATCCCGGTGAACACCTGCAGGCTGACTCCGATATATGGGGCGAGCAGCCGGGCGGCGAGGATCTCGATGACCAGGACGGCAGCTGAGGTGAAGAAGACCAGGCAGCGGGCGACGAGGGGTCTCAAGGCCCGGTCAGGTTACGGCTGGCCGATCCCTTCGATCACTCGTCGACGCCGAGAGCGGCGATCAAGGCCTTGCCGTCCCGGTACTCGAAGAAGACGAGCCACGGCTGGACGCCGTGCCCACCCAGGGCGAGATAGGGGAAGTTCCAACATTCGGTGGGGATGAGGGCCGACTTCGAGTGCGGCGTGGCAGCGCTGATCTCGGTGGTGGCGTCGTAGGCCTCGAGGAACGGCTGGGCCACGGCAACGTCGAACTCCTCCGGCGTGTTGGGGGCGCGGCCCACGCCGGGGAGGTGACGGAGGCGGGACTCACCCATCAGCGCAGCCAGGTGCTCGGGGGCGATCTGCGATGACGAACCGGTCAGGGCCACGACCAGACCCTCGGGGCTCACCAGGGAGCTGATGTCACGGCCCCGGCGGATCGCCTCGGCGAGTTTGTGGACCAGTTCTACCGGTCGCCGGTCGTTGGCGAAGGACTGCAGGTCCACCTGCTCGGTCAGATAGCTCCGGTAGATCCAGGCCGCCCCGTTCGGCGTGTCGACCGGCACCCACCCGGTGTTGCCGACCCGCTTGACCGCACCCACGCTGACCACCCCCGTGGCGGTCGGGTCGTAGTTGTAGACCACCTTGCGCCCGCCCGGCTCGGAGTAGGCCGGGAGCCGCTGCTGGCGATCGAGACGCACAACGGCCCAGTGACGGCGCCGGGTCCCGAAGAGAAGCGACGGCACCTCGGTCGTGGTCCCGAACCCAACGATCATCACCACGGTGAACCCGAGGAACCCGAGGGGCACTCGGAGGGCGTCGACGGTCTGGAAGAACGAGTCGGCGAGCAGCGTGATGCCACCGAGATCGATGAGACTCAGCCCGGTTTGCTTCAACTCGGGCTCGGGCTCCGGTTCTGGTGCAGGGGGCTGCTCGAAGGGGACCCGGTTGACGCCGATGGTGTCGGCCAGGGCACGAGCGCCGATGAGGACCTCGTTGCCGACCATGATCCGCACGGTGGCGGTGTCGGTCGCACCGTTGGGGTCGTGGACGACGTACGTGAACTCGACGGCGCCGGTCCAGCCGTTGCGCGGCTTGTAGACGATCTGGTTGTCCTCGATCGACGCCTCGCCCTCGTCGGGGAACGACCCGAGGGTGATCGACAGCGGCTCCCTGTCGGCGTCGCTGTCGTTGTCGAGGACGTCGAGAATGGCTGGCTTGTACTCGACGAGGCGGAATGCGTCCGGCTCAGCCACCGGGTCGTCGTTGACCCCGGTGACCACCACCGTGGCCGTCGCCGTGGCGGTGGCGGTGCCGTCGCCGACGGTGTACCGGAAGCTGACCGTTCCGTTGAAGTTGGCCGGTGGCGTGTACAGGACGCCGTCATCGCTAACCGTGGTGTGGCCACGACCCGGTCGTCCCAACTCCACCACCCGTAGACCGTTGGCCGGGAGATCCTCGTCACTGTCGTTGTCGAGAACGGGGACTACCACCACCTGATCCTCGATCGTCGTGGCGCTGTCGTCTTGGGCGACCGGCGCCACATTGACCTCGTCCACGACGATGGTGACCGAGAGGGTGGTCGAGATCGGGTTGACCGGGTCGTCGTCGGTGACGGTGACCGTTACGACGTAGGTGCCCGGACCCTGCTCTTCACCGGGAGTCCAGGTGATCCGACCCGTGCCCGGGTCGAGGACGGCACCAGGCGGCAGACCACGACCACGATGGGTCAGTGTCGCGCCCGCGTCCGGGTCGGTCGACACGAGATCCACGTCCAGGGTCGAGTGCTCGTCGACAGTGAGGACACCGGGTGAGGTCAGCACCGGGGCGCGGTTGGTGTTGCCCACCCACCACGTGAACTGAGCCTGTGCCGTGATCTCCGGGTTGGCCTGATCCCGGACCGTGACCACCGGCGTGTACCCGGTTTGAGTGGTGTACGGGGGAAGGGCGGCGTCGTAGCGGATGGCACCGGTGATGCGGCCGGTGACCGGGTCGATGCCCAGCCCGGGAGGAAGCCCGGTGGCGCTGTAGCGCAGGGTGTTGTGCGGGCGATCGGGGTCGGCGGCGATCACGGCCAAGTCGATGGTGTCACCTTCCACGGACGTCTGGTCTGCCGGATCGGCCAGGGCCGGGGCCCGGTTCACCTCGCTCACGGTGACCGTGAACGTGGCCGAGTCGGATCTCCTCGGCGAGCCGTTGTCACTCACGATGACAGTGATGGCGTAGACACCCGGCCCCTGCACCTCCGAAGGCGTCCAGGTGAACTGGCCGGTGCCCGGGTTGATCGAGGCGCCGGTAGGAGCCCCGCTGAGCCGGTAGCTGAGTGTGTTGACAGGGAGGTCGGGGTCGGACGCAGTCACCGGGAAGGTGAGCGTGGTCTGCTCGTCCACGGTTCGATCCGGCGGGTCCACCACGACCGGGGGACGGTTGACCTCATGAACGGTCACGCCGACGCTTCGGGTGCCCGTCAGGTCCGGTATCCCGTTGTCGTTGACCACTATGTCGAACAGGTAGGTGCCGGGGCCCTGGCCCTCGGCAGGGGTCCAGGAGAACTGGCCGGTGCCGGGGTCGATCGCAGCACCTGGTGGCGCCCCGTTCAGAGCGTAGGTGAGGATGGCGTCACTGTCGGGGTCGGATGCGGAGACACCGAAGGTCAGTTCGGTCTGTTCGTTGACCGTCTTGTCGGCGATCACAGCCATGGCCGGGGGCCGGTTGGTGTTGGGCGTCACCCACTGGAACTGCACCTGGGTCGACAGCGAAGGCAGCCCGTCGTCGGTGACGGTGACCGTCACCAGGTATGGGGAGGTGGCGGCGGCGATGTAGTCGACCACGCCGGAGATCTGGCCCGTCACCGGGTCGATGGCCAGACCCGGAGGCAGACCGGTGGCGTCGTACACCAGGGTGTTGACGGGATAGTCTGCGTCGGTCGCCACCACCTCGAGGGCGACCACCTCACCCTCGGCATCGACCTGGTCGCCGGGGCTCACCACGTCGGGTGGCCGGTTGACGTCGAGGACGGTGACGGTCACAGACTCGGTGTCGGTCATCACCGGCGATCCCTGGTCGGAGACGACGATGTCGAAGCTGTAGACGCCGGGCCCCTGCATCTCGGTCGGGATCCAGGTGAACTCGCCGGTTCCCGGGTCGATGGCGGCGCCTGCCGGTGCGCCCACCAGTTCGAACAGGAGGTCGTTGGCGGGCAGGTCGGGATCGGTGGCCATAGCGAGAAAGGTGAGGGGTGTTTCCTCGTCGACGGTCTGGTCACCGGGATCGGTGAGATCCGGCCCCTGGTTCACCTCACCGACGGCGATGGTGACCGTCGTGGAGTCGGTGAGGTTGGCCGGCCAGCCATCGTCGGTGACGGTGATGTCGATGCTGTAGACACCGGGACCGTCGGCCTCGGTGGGGATCCAGGTGAGCTCTCCGGTATCCGGGTCGATGGTGGCGCCGGCAGGAGCACCGACCATCCCGAAGGTGAGAGTGTCACCCGCGTCCTCATCCGAGGCAACGGGGACGATCGACACCGGCGTCCCCTCG
>DASSVE010000019.1:0-8779 GCA_035706345.1 Acidimicrobiia bacterium | reverse complement strand
GAATGGGTCGATGACGGCGTGCGAATCGGAACCGATGCAGAGCAGTGCCCCCGCCGCCACCAGTTCCGGCGCCCGTCCCACACCGTCGCCCAGGTCACGTTCGGTGGTGGGGCACAGACAGACCGACGATCCGGAGCGCTCGATGAGCGCGATGTCCTCGTCGGAGACGTGGGTGGCGTGAACCAGAGTGGTGTGAGCGGACAGCACACCCGTCGCGTCCAGCAACCCGGTCGGGCTGAGCCCGGTCGACTCCAGACACTCCTGGTTCTCGGCGGGTTGCTCCGACACGTGGATGTGCACAGGGGCGTCTGGAGGGCGACGGTCCGCCACCCGCTCCAGACCTGCTCGGGGCACCGCCCGCACCGAGTGGGGGGCGAGACCGATGACGACGTCGTCAGCACCCTCGAAGGCTTGGCGCAGGGCGTCGACCCGATCGAGCCAGTGGTCGGGCGACTCGTCGGCGAAACGCCTTTGCACCGGGTCGAGTGCCCGGCCTCCGAGCCCTGCCGTGAAATAGCCGGCGTCGAGAAGGCAGATCCTGATGCCGGCCGCCCGCGCCGCCCGGATGACGGCGTGACCCATCTCGTTGGCGTCTTCATAGGGGACGCCTTCCGTCTGGTGATGCAGGTAGTGGAACTCGCCCACGGTGGTGATCCCGGCCATAGCCATCTCGACGAACACCGCGGTGGCGACCTCCTCGCAGTAATCAGGGGTCAGTGACGCCGCCGCCCGGTACATCCGTTCCCGCCACAGCCAGAAGTCCCCGCCGAGCCGATGGGTCTTCCCTCTGAGCAGCCGGTGGAAGGCGTGGGAGTGTGTGTTGACCAAACCGGGTAGGACGATGCCCCGCAACCGGGTGGCCGCAGGGCTCGGTGATCCCTGCGAGACCGAGGCGATGACACCGTCACGCGCCTCGATGACGACGTCCGAGCTCAGCTCGTCCCCACCGAGCCAGGCGAGGGGGGCGTGCCAGGTCTGGTGTGGAGTCGTCGGAGCGGTGAGATCGGTCGCGATCGACTCATCGTACGGATTGTCGCCCACACCGGCCCGAGCACCTCGTTAAGGTTTCGTATCGCCCGGTGGTGAGACCGGGCACAGTCAATTGCGAGGTACCCGAATGAAGAAGGCTGGGAAGAAGGCTCATTCGAGCCGATCGACGGCAAGGGTCAATGGTTGGTCCCTCGGTGTTCTGTTCGTCGTGCTGGCCCTGGTGCTGGCGGCGTGCGCTGGGGACACGGCGACCACAACCGCGCCAACCGACGAGGAGCCGACTGGATCTACGGCGCCGACTGGATCCACTGCACCGGACGGAACCACCGCGCCGGATGGAGAGGCAACAACGGTACGCGTGGCAGTGCCCACGCCCGCGGTCGGGATCGATCCGGTCCTGATCAACGACGAAGGCGGTCTCTCCGTCTTCGGCCAGACTGCGGAGTACTTGATCTTCTCCGACGCCGAGCTGAATCCGGTTCCGGTGCTCGCCGAGAGCTGGGAGTCGAACGACGCCGGTGACGTGTGGACCTTCCATCTCAACCCCGAGGCCACGTTCCACGATGGCTCGCCGGTGACGGCGGCCGACGTGGTAGCCACCGTGCAGGGGATCGCCGGCGGGAATGCCGGACCGACGTTCCAGACCTACGGGGTCGACCCGGAGCAGGTGGTGGCCGTTGATGACCTGACGGTGGAGTTCACCCTCTCCCAGCCCAACGGGGCTTTCCCGTTCTTCATGAGCTCTGACAACTACAACGCCGGGATCCTGCCCGCGTCGTTCTGGGAGTCGTTCGAGCCCGAGTCGGGCGCCTATGAGGCGAGCTTCATCGGCTCAGGCCCGTGGATCAACGAGAGCTACGAGCCAGGAGTCGGTGGAGTCTGGGTCAAGAACGAGGACTACTGGCGGGACAACAGCGGTCAGCCGGACCGGATGGAGATCACCTTCTTCGCCGACGAGACCGCTGCGGTCACTGGCTTCCAGGAGGGACGTTTCGACGCCATCCCCCACATCTCGTTCTCAGGGGCCACTCCGCTTCTCGACAATCCGGACGCCCAGGTGACCAGCATCTCGACGGCGCAGCACCGGCAGGTGTACTTCGACACCTCCAAGCCGCCGTTCGACGACAAGCGGGTCCGTCAGGCGATCGCGCTCACGCTCAACCGCGACGAGTTGATCCAGGGGTTGCTGGGCGGGTACGGGGTGGTTGGCAACGACCATCCGATCTGGGAGAACTTCCCGATGTACAACCCGGACGCCGTCGAGCAGCGTGAGCAAGACCTGGACACTGCCCGGCAGCTGATGGCCGATGCCGGATACCCGGACGGCTTCCAGGCGCCCCTCGACACCCTCGTCTTCTTCGAGGTGGAGGACCTGGCCCAGCTCATCGCGGAATCGGTGTCGGAGATCGGCATCGACCTGACGGTCGGTGTGTACGACTCGGGCACCTACTACGCCGATTACTGGCTTGCAGCCGATGCGTCGATGGGGATCGTGAACTACGGTCACCGCGGCGTGCCCCATGTGTACCTGGGGGCCCCATTGCTCAGCCCGGATCGGCTGGGTGACGGCTCGTGGAACGCATCACATTGGTCGAACCCGGACTACGACGCCCTGTTCGATCAGTTCACCCAGGCTCCGGACCTGGAGACTCAGACCGAGATCGCAGGGCAGATGCAGGCGCTGCTGAACGACGAAGTCCCCTTCATCGTCCCCTACTACGTCGATCACATCACGGTGACCGCACCAGGCTTCAGTGGTCTGTCGGTGACCGGCATGGGTCACTACAGCGTGGTCGAGGGAAGCTTCAGCGACTGAGCTCAACGATGTCGGTGCGTGGGCTCCTCTCAGGGGAGCCCACGCACTGAGGCGGGAAATCTGATGTCGAAGTTCGTGCTCCGCAGGATCGGGCTGGCCGTGGTCACACTCTTCCTGCTCAGCGTGCTCGTCTTCGTAGGAACTCAGATGCTTCCCGGGGACGTGGGGCGGAGGATCCTGGGCCCCTTCGCCACCCAGGAGGCGGTGGACGCCCTCAACGCCCGTCTCGGCACCGACCGGCCCCTCCTGGTCCAGTACTGGGACTGGATCTCGAGCGCGGTCACCGGGGACCTGGGGTTCTCGGTGTCCACCTCGCGGCCGGTGAGCGAGATGCTGGGACGGGCCCTGGTCAACTCGCTCAAGCTGGCGGCACTAGCCTTCGTCATCGTCGTCCCCCTCTCTCTGGCCGGGGGAGTGATCGCCGCCCTCAACCGTGGCCGGTTCGCCGATCGTCTGATCACTGTGGGCGGTCTCTCGGCGACGGTGATCCCCGAGTTCGTGTCGGGGGTGGTCCTGATCGTCGTGTTCGCTGTGTTCCTCGGCTGGCTGCCGGGAACGGCCACCGCCCCGCCGGGATCGGGGTTCTTCACTCAGATGAAACATCTCATCCTGCCCGCCATCCCCCTTGTGCTGGTCCTCTTCGGCTACATCGCCCGCATCACCCGGGCCGGGGTCATCGAAGCCCTCGACGCCGACTACACCCGGACCGCCATCCTGAAAGGTCTGCCCAGGTCGAGGGTCATCCGGCGTGACGTCCTGCGCAACGCCCTCCTCCCGACGATCGCCGTGATCGCCTCCCAGGTCGGGTATCTGATCGGAGGTCTGGTGGTGGTAGAGGTCTTGTTCACCTATCAGGGGGTGGGCAGTCTCCTCTTCAACGCCGCACGCAACGCCGACTTCCCCCTGCTCGCCGGTGGCGTGCTGGTGGTCGGGGCCGCCTTCCAGATCGCGATGCTGCTCGCCGACCTCGCCTATTCGTGGCTGAACCCGAGGATCAGGTTGTCCTGATGGCCATCCCCACCGCCACCCGGTCCGAGCGCTGGAAGGTGGTGTTCCGCTCGACCACCTTCTGGGTGGGTTTCGCGATCGTTCTGATGTGGATCGTGTTCGCCATCTTCGGCGACTTCATCACCCCCTACGACCCCCTCGACTCCGATGTGATCAACCGGCTCAAGCCCCCGTCGGCCGAGCACTGGTTCGGCACCGACGACCTGGGTCGCGACGTCCTCTCCCGCGTCCTCGCCGGCGCCCGTCAGGTGCTCACGGTCGCCCTTGCCGCCACGGTGCTGGGCACGATCCTGGGCACGGTGGTCGGCCTGATCATCGGGTACTTCGGGGGGATCGTCGACGAGAGCATCAGCCGGATCCTGGACGCATTCCTCTCCATACCTCTGGTGATCACCGGCATGCTGGCTCTGGCCGCCCTGGGGCCGAACACGATCGGGGTCGTCGTCGTCATCGGGTTGGTCTTCACCCCGATCATCGCCAAGACCGTGCGCGCCGCCGTCCTGAGCGAACGACAGCTCGACTACGTCACCGCCGCCCAGCTTCGCAAGGAGAACTGGTTCTACATCCTGTTCGTGGAGATCCTCCCCAACGTCTCCAGCGTGGTGATCGTCGAGTTCACGGTTCGTCTCGGCTACGCCATCTTCACAGTCCTCGCCCTGTCGTTCCTGGGCTTCGGTGTCGAGCCGCAGGTGCCCGACTGGGGTGTGGCCATCTATCAGCATTACGGTTTCCTCACCGGGAACGTGTGGTGGCCGGTGCTCTTCCCGGCGCTGGCCATCGCCTCCCTCGTGGTGGGTGTGAACCTGATGGCAGACGCGATAAGCCAGGCATTCGAATGATCGAGACCATGTCCCAACCGGTGCTCGAGGTGAGAGACCTCGCCATCGACTACAAGATCGGAACCGAGTGGAAGACCGCGGTCCGGGACATCAATTTCACCATCGGTGAAGGCGAGTCGTTCGGGCTGGTCGGTGAGTCGGGGTGTGGCAAGACCACCGTCGCCATGGCGATCATGCACTACCTGTCGAGAAATGGGCGGGTCAGCAACGGCTCGATCGTCCTCGCCGGCCGGGACATCACCTCACTCAGTCGGAAGGAGCTGCGCGACGCCCGAATAAACGACATGTCCATGGTCTATCAGGACCCGGCGTCGGCGCTCAACCCGTCGATAAAGATCGGAAAGCAGGTGGCGGACGTCTTCGACCTCCTCGGCGTGCCCAGAGACGAGCAGAAAGACCGGGTCATCGAAGTCCTCAGGAAGGTGCAGATCGCCGACCCGAGCCGCGTCGCCGAGCGCTACCCCCACCAGCTCTCGGGTGGGATGCTGCAGAGGGTGGTCATCGCCATGGCCATCGCATCCGAGCCCGCCCTCCTGGTCCTCGACGAGCCGACCACCGGTCTCGATGCCACCGTCGAGGCCGAGGTCCTCGATCTGATCAGTCGTCTCCGCGAGGAGATCGGCACCTCGGTTCTGTTCATCAGTCACAGCCTGGCGGTGATCAGGAAGATGTGCGATCGGACCGCGGTCCTCTATGCCGGACGCCTCATGGCCGAAGGTCCCACGGAGGCCATCTTCACCCAGCCCCGGCACCCGTACACGGTGGGCTTGCTCAGGTGCCTCCCCAACTCCGAGACCGGTACCCGCGACATGGCCAGTCTCGACACCATCCCCGGTTTCCTGCCCCCACTGGGCGCCGAGATCCAGGGATGTGTCTATGCCGACCGTTGCGCCATGTCCGAGGACATCTGCCTGGAGGTGGAGCCAGAGCTCCATGACCTGGGTGGCCGGGTGAGCCGGTGCCATTTCCCGGAGCTGGCGCCGAACTTGCCTCGGACGGTGGCCGAGGAGCCCCCGAAGCGGGAGCAGAGCGAGCAGACCCTGGTCTCGATCAAGGGGGCATCCAAGACGTTCATGCAGGAGGGGCAACCCGTGTACGCCCTGTCCAACATCGACCTCGAGATCATGGTGGGCGAGACCGTGGGCCTGGTGGGGGAGTCCGGGTCGGGCAAGTCCACCCTGGCCAAGGTGCTGCTCGGGATCTACCCGCCGGACGACGGGTCCGTGATCACGCTCAGCGGGAGCGAGCTGGCCGCCGAGTTGGAGAAGCGGGGCCAGGAGGAGATCGGCGCGGTCCAGATGGTGTTCCAGAACCCGGACAGCGCCCTGAACCGACGGCACAGCGTCCACCGGATCGTGGGCAGGGCGGTCCAGCTCCTGCGGGGCGGGCGACGCGACGAGCGGGAGGAGCGGATCAGGTCCCTGCTGCGCGAGGTGCGCATGGGGATGCAGCATTACAACTCGAAGCCGCGACAGCTCTCGGGCGGGCTCAAGCAGCGGGTTGCCATCGCCCGGGCGTTCGCCGGCTCCCCGGCGCTGGTGGTCTGCGACGAGCCCACCTCCGCCCTCGACGTGTCGGTGCAGGCAGCGATCATCAATCTCCTTGCCGAGCTGCAGGTGGAGGAGAACGTCGCCTACCTGTTCATCTCCCACGACCTCAACGTGGTCCGCTACATCGCCGACCGAGTCGCCGTCATGTACCTGGGGCGGCTCATGGAGGTCGGTACGTCCGATCGTGTCTTCACCGGGCCCAACCATCCCTACACCGAGGCTCTCCTCTCCGCCTCACCGGAACTGGCGGAAGGGAAACGGATACGTTTGCAGGGGGAGATCCCGGAGCCGTCCAACCCGCCGTCGGGGTGTGTGTTCCAGACCCGCTGCCCGCGCAAGATCGGTGAGATCTGTGAGACCGTTGAGCCGGAGCTGGAGGAGGCGGAGCCGGGTTGGTTCAAGCGGTGCCACATCCCGGTCGACGAGTTGCGGGCGATGCAGCAAGGGGTGAAGGTCTGAGACGCCGCCCGCACGCCTGGTAGAGTCGTTTTCGTAAACAGCGCCAATTTGATCGACCAGCTTGCGGGCGCTCTAGAAATCCGGCTAAAGCGGCAACGAGCCGCTCGGTGTCATACCCGAGCGGTCATTTGTCCCTCCGGTGAGTCCCGCCAGTCGGTCTGGAAGGTCGATGGACATGGGTAACAAACTCGCCGATCTACTGGCTGAGAAGGGAACGCTGGTTGCCGATGGGGGGATGGGCACTTCCTTGTTCGAGCTTGGTCTCCAGGCCGGCTCCACCCCTGAGACCTGGAACGTCGAGCATCCGGAGCGAGTCGCCAAGGTCCATGAGGGATTCCTCGGTGTCGGATCCGACATCATTCTCACCAACACGTTCGGGGGCACCCGGGCCCGTCTGGAGCTGGACAAGCAGGGCGACCGGGTGGTGGAGCTGAACACTGCCGGGGTGTCAGTGGCCCGTGAGGCGGCCCGACAGACCGGTCGGGAGGTGATCGTGGCCGGGTCGGTGGGGCCGACCGGGCAGCTCTTCGAGCCTCTGGGCCCGCTCAGCCACGCCGACGGCGTGGCGCTGTTCTCGGAGCAGATGGAAGCCCTGGCGACGGCGGGCGCCGACGTCATCTGGATCGAGACACTGTCATCCGTCGAGGAGCTGGCGGCGGCGGTGGAGGCGGCGGCAGCCACCGGTCTCCCCGTCGTGTCGACGATGAGCTTCGACACCCACGGCAAGACCATGATGGGTCTCCCACCTGCGCGTCTCGCCGAGTGGTGGCACGAGAGCGGGTACACCCCGACTGCCATCGGGGCCAACTGCGGGGTCGGGCCGGCAGACGTGGTGATCGCCGTCGACGAGATTCGCGCCGCCGATCCTGACGTGGTGATCGTGGCCAAGGCCAACTGTGGGGTGCCCCAGATGATCGACGGCACGCTCTGGTACCCGACAGCCAGCGACGACATGACCCCCTATGCGGAACTGGCCCTGGACGCCGGCGCCCGTATCGTTGGGGCCTGCTGTGGATCGGTCCCCGAGCACCTCGCCCAGATCCGGGCGGTGGTCGACACTCATCGGCCCCGCTCCGGGATCGACCGCGCCGAGGTGGTCGCCCGTCTCGGGGGATCTGGCGAGACATCGATCGAGCCGCGTCGGGAGCGTCGGCCGCGTCGTCGCGGCTGACGGATCCGGCCGGGGGCGGCGATGAGGGAGCCGTCCACAGGGATCACCCCTGAGGAGCTCGCCGCCGACCCTCATCCGATCCTGCATCGGCTTCGCTCCGAAGCACCGGTGGTCTGGGTCGAGTCCCTGGGCGCCTGGATGGTGCTGAGCCACGAGCTGTGCACGCTGGTCATGCTCGACCCGGTCACCTTCACCGTCGACGACCCGCGGTTCTCCACCCAGCAAGTCATCGGTCCCAGCATGCTCTCGCTGGACGGCGCCCGGCACCGGCGTCATCGGGATCCGTTCGCACATCCGTTCCGGGCCGGCCGGATCGCCGAGCTCGAGACCGGGGTGACGGCGATGGCGTCCGGGTTGATGGAGCGCCTGGCCGGCAACGGGATCACCGACCTGCGGGCCGATATGGCGGGTCCCCTCGCGGTGGCAGTGATGACCCACGTCCTCGACATGGACGGTGTCGCCGCCGAGGACCTGTTGGGCTGGTATCAGGACATAGTGGACGCGGTGCACCATGTGACCGAGGGCGGGGCGGTCCCCGAGAGCGGCGCCAACGCCTTCGACGCCCTGAAGGAAGCGGTGTCGGCTCATCTCTCCACCAGTGACCTGCTCAGGTCGGTCGACGATGGCGGGTCGCTGACCGTCGACGAGATCGTCTCCAACGTGGCGGTGTTGCTCTTCGGCGGGATCGTCACCTCCGAGAGCAGCACCGCCATCGCCTTTCGACAGCTTCTCGTCGACGATGGCCTACGCCAACAGGTCGCCGAGGACCGTTCTCTCGTCTCGCCCTTGGTGGAGGAGGTCTTCCGCTTCGAGCCCTCCGCCGCGGTGGTGGACCGCTACGCCACCCGGGACGTCGACCTCGGTGGCGCCGCCATCCGCCACGGTGACCTGGTCCGGGTGTCCCTGAGCGCGGCCAACCGGGACCCGGCGATCTTCACCGACCCCG
>DASSVE010000018.1:0-6072 GCA_035706345.1 Acidimicrobiia bacterium | reverse complement strand
TACTACGACATCAGACCTGACGCCGGTCTCGGAGCACCGATTCGGGGCGGTACCGGATACTCGTTGGGTTGGGACTCGATAACGGCAGTCGATCTGGATGGAGACGGGGTCGACGAGCAGTTCTTCTACCGATCGACAGATGGCGCTTTCCGTTATTACGACATCGAGGCCGACGGGCAGGTGGGGGCTCCGATGCAGGGTGGGACCGGATATTCGCTGGGTTGGGACTCGATTACCGCGGTTGACCTGAACGGGGACGACAAGGACGAGATGTTCTTCTACCGGTCGAAGGACGGTGCCTACCGCTACTACACCATGAGACCGGACGGAAGCCTCCAAACCCTGCTCCAGGGTGGCACCGGCTACTCCAAAGGCTGGGGAGCCATCACCGGCGTCGATGTGGACGGGGATGGCAGGGATGAGATGTTCTTCTATCGGCCAACCGACGGCGCCTACCGCTACTACTCCGTGAGGACCAACGGAGCTCTCAGCTCATTGCTCAGCGGTGGCACCGGCTATGCCCCAGGGTGGGATTCCATAACCGCGATCGACCTCAACGGTGACGCACGGGACGAGCTGTTCTTCTATCGCATGAATGGAGAGTTCGCCTACCACGAGACGACCAGCACGGGTGAGCTGGGCGAGGCCATCCTGGCCGGGTCTGGGTACAGCAAGGGTTGGTCGTCGATCTCGTCGATCAACCTCGGGTCTTAGCCATCCCGATGGAGCCGGGTAGGTCGGGAGGCCCATCGCTTGGTGGCAGGTAGAGACCGATGCGACCGTAGTGTTCGAGACGATGGCCCCGCTCCGGATCCGATCGTCAGGCCCTCGTCTGCGAGCCCTGATCGCCACCTTCATCGTCGCTTTGGTGCAGCTGGCGCCGGGCACGTTCTCGCTGGCCGAGGAGCCTGCACGACCGGTCGGTCCTGACGGGGAGGTGATCGAGCCGTTCGTGTACAACGGTGACGCCATCACGAATCCGGGTTGGATCGTCGCCATCATCGAAAACGGCTTCTACATCTGCACCGGCAGTCTGGTCCATCCACAGTGGGTGCTCACCGCCGCCCATTGCGCCGACCAGTCGGCCTCTTACTCGGTAGCTGTCGGAGGGACACTCTTCGGGAGCGGGCAGCTCAAAGAGGTCTCCCAGGTTCGGATCCATCCTGGCTACACGGGAGGCATCGAGTCCGCAGTCGACATGGCCATGCTCCGGCTCTCCTCTCCCGTGACCGGAGTCTCCATTGCCACGTTGCCTCAACAGACTTCCTGGCCCGTTGTCGGCCAATCGCTCTCGGTAGTCGGATGGGGTGAGACCTTCGAGGGCTCGCCACCCGCTGGCCAGCTCCAATCGGCCGTCGTGGAGGTGCACAGCGATTCGACGGGAGCCATAAACAGCATCTGGTGTCCATCTGAGTGGGCGGCCAACCTCGACGACTTCTGTTTCGGCGGCTTCTCCTGGGCATGCCGCGGCGACTCGGGAGGACCGTTGGTGGGATACCGGAACCCCTTCTCATCCAGCGGACCACGGGACACCGTCTACGGCGTGGTGTCCTACGGTGACCCTCGATGCGACACGGCCCTAGCCGACAGCGTGGCCCAGGCAACGGGGCCACAGGTGGGATGGATCAGGAGCTTCTTCCCAACCTCGAAGACCGGCGATGAGATCTTCTTCTACCGGTCGACCGACGGCGCCTACCGCTACTACACAACCAGACCGAACGGCACCCTCGCCAGCCTCCTCCAAGGCGGCACCGGCTACTCCAAAGGATGGGACTCCATCACCGCCATCGACCTCGGCTGACAGTCCGGGTCGATCACTCAGGCAACTGTGAAGGAGACGAAGGTTCGGGGAGGAACGTCGACTCGATCCATCGTCCTCACCGTCAGCCCGACGCGGTCGGCCAGCTCTTGAATGTCGTCCGGCGTGTAGACGAATCCGGCACTCGCCTGCATGGGATGCAACTCGGACTTCGCCGGCCGCACCCCGTCGTTGAGCTCCTCCGACCAGAGGAAGTCGGCGTGGATGACACCCTGATCGTGGACCAGGTCCCGCATCAGCTGCAGCACCCACAAGGCGTTGCCGAAGTTGTTGTGGATGAAGAAATGCCTGGGCACGGTGGTGTCGAACGTCCCCGCCAGCTCGACCAGACGATCTGGATCCTTGAGAGGCACGTACTCACAGGTCGCCGGCGACAGGAGACTGGCGGCATAGATGGCGAAAGGCGAGTAGTCACAGCCGACATACCCCGAAGTGTTGTGACCAAGGATGCGGCCTAGCATCCCGACCCCACAACCCAGCTCGAAGACCTTCTTGTCGACCAGCTCGGAGCCGGGCACGAAGACCTGCAGCTTGGTATGCATCAGCTCCGGATTGAGCCTGGTGGTCAAGGTCTGATGGGCGTCGAACTTGGCGACCTCGTTCTTCGGGATCGAGAACGGGTACTTGGGTGAGCTGTAAGGGACGAAGTAGTCGTGGTTCTCGTGGATTCGGAAATAGCGCAGCCATTCGAGATCCCAACGCTCGGCGAAAGACGCTGCCTCTGCGCGGAAATCGTCACTGGTGACGTGTCGTAGCCCCGGCGATTCGCTCATTCGGGGAGTGCGCGTCTTGGTCGATGGCCAGACCCTCATGCAGGCAGACTAGTTACGCAGGTCGGAATGGACGCTGGCCCATACTCGAATGATTTGGGGTGCGTCGCCGAGTTGGGTTTGAATTGCGGCTCTCCCGACCTCGGAAGGACTGATCGTTGGCCGAATCGATAGGCGTCGCCCTCGCCGGATACGGGTATTGGGGCGCCAACCTGGCGCGGAACGTCACGGGTGCGCGGACCACTCACCTAGTTGGTGTCGTCGAAGCCGACGACAGCCGACGAGATCAGGCCCTGCAGAACTACCCACAGGCACGTGGCTGGCGCGAGCTCGAGGAAGCCCTCAGCGATGACGGCGTCGACGCCGTCATCCTCGCCACCCCGGCGAGCACTCACGTGGCACTTGCCAAGCGGGCCCTCGGTGCCGGCAAGCATGTCCTCGTCGAGAAGCCGATGGCCGAGTCGGTCGAAGATGCTCGGGGTCTCGTCGAGCTGGCCGCCGACTCGGGTCTCATCCTCATGGTCGGTCACACCTTTCTCTATTCGGCTCCGGTCGCCCATCTCCGACGATGGATCGAGAACGGGGAGCTGGGGCAGATCAAGTACCTCCACTCCCGCCGCTTGAGTCTCGGACGAATCAGACGGGACACGAACGCGCTGTGGAACTTCGCACCTCACGACCTCTCGATCATGATGCACCTCCTCGGTGAGTCCCCGGTCGAGGTCAGCGGCCGCGGATTCTCCTTCATCGATCCCAAGGTCGAGGATGTCGCCTTTGCGACAATGTTGTTCGCCTCAGGAGTGGGAGCCAATCTCCACGTGAGCTGGATCGATCCACTCAAGACGCGAACGATGATCGTGGTTGGAGACGAGAAGATGGCCATATACAACGACGTCTCGGTGGACCAGCCCCTGGCCTTGGTCGACAGTGGTGTCGCTCGTGACGACAACCTCGGCGAGTATCTCTCGATGGGTGACTTCCAATGGCGAACCCGTGCCGGCGACATACACATACCTCGTGTCGAGTTCACCGAGCCTCTGCTCAGCGAGATCACCGCATTCGGGGAATCGTGCATCTCCGGCAATGCACCTGTCGCCGATGGTCACCACGGGCTCGAGGTGGTCCGGGCTCTCGTCGCGATCAACAAGTCGATGAAGCTCTCCGGCGCACCCGTTGAGGTGGGCTCGTGATCGATGACACTGCAATCGTCGCATCGGATGCCTCGCTCGGTGAGGGGTCACGAATAGGGCAATTCGCCTTGGTCGGAGTGGATGGTGATGCCGCCCTCCCCCCGTTCTCCATGGGCTCCCACGGCGTGATCAGAAGCCACTGCGTCGTGTACCGGGGGACTCAGATGGGTCAGTCGGTCGCCTTGGGACACGGTGTGCTGGTCCGTGAGAACTGCACGATCGGTGACCGGGTGTCCATCGGCAGCCACTCCGTCGTAGAGCACACAGTGAGGATGGGCAACGGGGTGCGACTCCATTCGAATTGCTTCGTGCCCGAGTTGTCGGTGCTCGAGGACGAGTGTTGGCTTGGCCCCGGAGTGATCGTGACCAACGCCAGATATCCCAACCGACCCGACACGAAAGAGAATCTCGACGGCGTGCACATCGAAAGGGGTGCCACCATCGGTGCGGGCGTGATCCTGATGCCCGGGATTCGGGTTGGTGCCGGCGCGCTCATCGGCGCCGGCGCCGTGGTACTCGAGGACGTGAGAGGAGAACAACGCGTGGTAGGCAATCCTGGGCGGGTCATATGACCCACCGCATCCCGTTCCAGGACCTCGGCCGGCTTCACAACTCGATCCGTGACGAGCTCGACGAAGTCATCCTGAGGGCCATCGAGGACTCCGCCTTCATCGGAGGAGACCAGGTGGTGTCGTTCGAGAACGAGTTCGCATCGGCTCACGGGAGTACCGCGGCAGTCGGTTGTGGCTCAGGCACCGACGCCCTGGCTCTGGCTCTCCGCGCGTTGGGGGTTGGGCCGGGTCAGGAAGTGATCGTTCCCAGCATGACCTTCGTCGCCACGGCGGAGGCCGTGGTCCATGTCGGCGCCACCCCGGTGATCGCTGACGTCGACCCGCAGACGCTGTTGCTCTCGGTCGAAGAGGTCGAGAAGGTCCGGTCCCCCCGCACGGTCGCTGTGATCCCGGTTCACCTGTACGGCCACATCGTGCCCTTCGACAACATCGAGCATTGGATGGACTCCGGTCTGATGGTCGTCGAGGATGCTGCCCAGGCCCACCTCGGCGAATGGCAGGGCGAGTTCGTCGGGAGCATGGGGAACGTCGCCTGCTACAGCTTCTATCCGGGGAAAAACCTGGGGGCGATGGGCGACGGTGGCATGGTCACGTCCAACGACAAGTCGCTCGTCGACGAGGTGCGCCGGTTGCGGGACCATGGCCGGGTCTCCAAATACGTCCACGACATACCGGGTTGGTGCTCCCGTCTGGACGGGCTGCAGGCGGCCATCCTGCGGGTGAAGCTGGCACATCTGGAGGCTTGGACGAAGTCGAGACGTGACCTGGCATCGTCCTACCTCGAGCAACTCGGCGACCTCCTGGTCCCATGGGACGAGGGCGCCGTCCACCACCTGTTGGTGGCGCGGGTGCCCGAGCCGGACCGAGTCGCTGAGGTCCTCGGTTCACGGGGCATATCGACTGGAAGGCACTATCCCGTCGCCCTGAGTGAGCAGCCCTGGCTCGCCAGCTTCGCTTCCACACCGAACGCTGAGAGTGCCGCTGCGACGGTCCTCTCCCTGCCGATGGATCCACTGATGGCAACGAACGACGTCGAAGTCGTCAGCGAAGCCCTGCTCGAGGCTCTGGCCTAGTTGAACGCCACGCTGTGGAGTCCTCTGGTTCCGAGCAACCTGGACCGCGATCGGCGCCGATGACCGAGTCGAACAGCACCGACTTTCGCCATCACGCGCAGGATATCCATTTCGAGTTGCTCCCCGAATGCTCGGTGAGCCGGCACCTTTCGAGTACCGGGACTTTCTACGAGCTCACCTTCCTGGAGGCCATCGGGAGGACCATGCCGTCGGAAACCGTGGCTTTCGACGTAGGCGCCCACATTGGGAACCACACGATCTACTTCGCCAAGGTCCTCGGCTGGACAGTTTTCGCCTTCGAGCCGAACCCCGATGCTTTCGAGAAGCTCGTTGCCAACGTGGAGCGGAACGGCCTTGCCGACAAGGTCACTTGCTTCCAGGTGGCTCTCGCCGACGTTCCCGGAGCTGTGCGGATGGCTCGAACGGAACCCTCAGACGCCGGCACCGTTGCCGTGGTCACAGGAGATGCGCCACCAGGGAGTTACGTCGAAGTCGAGGCGGCAACCCTGGACAGCTACTTGCACTTGGCCGAGGCCGGCCCAACTCTCCTGAAGATCGACGTGGAGGGCTACGAGCCGAACGTCATCGAAGGTGGCCGGGTGTTTCTCAGCCGGATCGCACCACACGTGACGACAGAGGTCCAATCCA
>DASSVE010000017.1:0-12244 GCA_035706345.1 Acidimicrobiia bacterium | reverse complement strand
GGAAAGCGGTCAGGCGAGGGTGTCGACGGATTCGTCGACAGGGATCGGCTCGTCCTGGGCCGTGAAGACCATGGGGCCGTCGGGGGTGATCGCCACGGTGTGCTCCCAGTGGGCGGACAGCGACCCGTCCGCTGTCCGGACGGTCCAGCCGTCGGGGTCGACCTTGGTCTCCCGTCCCCCCATGTTGAACATGGGCTCGATGCACAAGGCCATCCCGGTGCGCAACTTCAGCCCGGTTCCCTCCACCCCGTAGTTGGGGACCTGCGGCTCCTCGTGCATGGCCCGCCCGATCCCGTGACCGACGTACTCCTCGACCACGCCGTAGCCGTTGGCGGCGCCGACCGCCTGGATGGCGGCCCCGATGTCACCGAGCCGGTTGCCCTTGCGAACCTGGCGGATACCGGCCCACATCCCCTCCTCGGTTGCTTCGATGAGACGACGGGCCTCCTCGGAGATCGCCCCGATCCCCATGGTGAAGGCGGCGTCGCCGTGAAACCCCTCGAAGATGGCGCCGGCGTCGACCGAGAGGATGTCCCCCTCCTTCAGCCGGTAGTCGTTTGGTATCCCGTGGACGATCACGTCGTTCGGGGAGAGGCACAACGTGGCCGGGTAACTGCCCAGATAGTTGAGGAAAGACGAAGTGCAGCCGTGCTCGGCGATGATCCGGGCCCCGATCTCCTCCAGTTCGAGGAGTGAAGTGCCGGGGGTGGCGGCGTCGCGCACGGCTCGGTGGACGGCAGCCACCGCGGCGCCGGCCTTCTGCATCTTGGCGAACTCGCGTCGACTTTTGATGGTGATCATGTCTCTATTCGAGGGTAGCGAGCACCCGCTCGGTGACCTCGTCGACGTCACCCACTCCGTTCACGTGGACAGTCAGCCCGCGTTGGTCGTACAGGTCGATCAGCGGCTGGGTCTGATCGAGATAGATCTGGAAACGCGCCCTCACGGTCTCCTCCGTGTCGTCGGCGCGACCTCTGGCCAATAGACGCTCAACCAGTTCGTCCTCGTCGACGTCGAACACCACCACCCTGTCGAGACCGTCCTCCCCGAGAAGCTCGTCGAGAGCCGCGACCTGGGCAGCGGTGCGCGGGAATCCGTCGAGGATGAACCCATCTCGGGCGTCGTCCTGGGCGATTCGCTCGGCGAGCATCGCCACCGTGATCTCGTCAGGCACGTAGTCCCCGGCGGCCATGATCGCCTCCACCTGGCGACCCAGATCGGTGCCACGGGCCACGTGGTCGCGGAACATCTCACCTGTCGAGATGTGGGGGATACCGAGACGAGCTGCGACCTTGGCGGCCTGGGTCCCCTTACCGGCTCCAGGAGGCCCGATGAACAACAGCCTCAAGCCGGGGCCTCGGCGTTGTGCAGAAGAGTGAGCGCGGGATCGGCGGCCATGACTATGTCAGGATGCCCTCGTAGTTCCGCATCGTGAGCTGGGACTCGATCTGCTTCATCGTCTCCAGGGCCACCCCCACCACGATCAGGATGGACACACCGGAGAAGGCGATCTGGATGTTCCACACTGCCCCGGCGATGGCCGGCAGGATGGCGATGGTGGCCAGGAAGATCGACCCGGGGAGGGTGATCCGGTTCAGGATGTGGGCCAGGTGCCGGGCGGTCTGACGCCCGGGGCGCACACCGGGGATGAACCCGCCCTGACGCTGGATCATCTCCGCCTGCTGCTCGGGGTCGAACTGGATCGCCGTGTAGAAGTAGGTGAAGAAGACGATCAGGGCGAAGAGGATGGCGATGTACCACCAGCTCACCCCGCCGGCGCCTCCGCCCAGGTTCTGGTCGATCCACCGGTAGATGCTCTGCAGCCAGGCGGCGTCGGAGGGGATGGCGGTGATGATCAGCGACGGGATCAGCAGCACCGACGTGGCGAAGATCACCGGGATCACACCGGCGGTATTGACCTTGAGCGGTATGTAGGTGGACTGACCGCCCATGACCCGCCGACCACGCACCCTCTTGGCGAACTGGATCGGAATCCTTCGTTGCCCCTGGTCGACGTAGATGATCGCCACGATCATCAGGAGGAAGATGGCCACGATGGCGACGAACCTCCCCCCGAGGCCGACCTCCCAGGTCTGACCCCAGATGCTGACGAACACCGACGGGAACTGGCTCAGGATGGCCACGAAGATGATCAGGGACATCCCGTTGCCGACGCCCCGTTGGGTGATCAGCTCACCCAGCCACATGACCATGGCGGTGCCGGCGGTCATGGTGATCACGATCAAGATCACCCGTCCCGCCGTGTAGTTCGGGATCAGGTCGATGCCACCGGTGAACTGCCCGGAGTGGAAGAGATAGGTGAACCCGGTCGACTGGATCAGGGCCAGGATCACCGTGAGGTAACGGGTCCACTGGGTGATCACCTTGCGACCGGACTCGCCCTCGTCCTGGAGGGCCTGCAGACGCGGGATCACCACCGTGAGCAACTGCATGATGATCGAGGCCGTGATGTAGGGGATGATCCCGAGGGCGAACACCGAGAACTGCTCGAGGGCGCCGCCGGAGAACAGGTTGATCAGACCGTAGATGCCACCGGCCTGCTGCTGGCTCTGGAAGAGCTCGACCGCCTGGAGGTCGATGCCCGGCACCGGGATGGCGGTTCCCAGCCGGTACACCGCGAAGATCGCCAGCGTGAACAGGATCTTCGCCCGGAGGTCCGGGACCTTGAACATGTTGCGGTAGATGGTGAGCATGGGGTCCTACGTGGTCGGTGCGTAAGCGGTCATTGTCCTCTATGAGCCCGGTTAGGCGGTGACGCCGCCTGGTTCAGATGACCTCGGCGGTGCCGCCCGCCTTCTCGATCTTCTCCTTCGCAGATGCGCTGAAGGCGTGAGCCTTGACGGTGAGGGCCTTGTCGAGGTCACCCTCGGCCAGCACCTTGACCCGACCGCGATGACGGATGAGCCCGCGGGCACGCAGGGTGTCCGGTGTCACCTCCGAGCCGGCGTCGAAGTCGGCCAGCGCCGACAGGTTGACGATGGCGAACTCTTCCTTGTTCGGGTTCTTGAAGCCGCGCAGCTTGGGGATCCGCATCGACAGCGGGGTCTGCCCACCCTCGAAGCCGGGCCGAACGCTGTTCCTGGCCTTCAGGCCCTTGGTGCCGCGCCCGGCGGTCTTGCCGCGACGGCCTCCCTCGCCGCGCCCGACCCGGATCTTCTTCTTCTTCGATCCGGGGGCGGGCGAGAGATCGTGGAGCTTCAGTTGCTCGTTCTGATCGGTCATGAGACCTCCTTGGCGTCGGTCTCCTCGATCTCGACGAGATGTCTGACCTTGGCCAGCATGCCTCGCAGCGTCGGGGAGTCGGTCTGCTCCACCGTCTGGTGGAGACGCTTCAGACCGAGACCCTGGATGGTCGCCCTGGTCTTCGGCTTCTCGCCGATGAGACTGTGGCGGAGGGTCACTCTGATGGTCTTGTCTTTGGTCTTGGCCATCGTCTACCTATTTCGTGTCCGAGGGGACGGCCCGCAATGACTCGGTGGTGTTGTAGGCGCGGAGAAGACCGGGAGGTGTGATGTCCTCGACCTTCTTGCCCCTGCGACGCGCCACCTCGTCGGGGCGACGCTGGCTCAGCAAGCCGTTCATCGTCGCCTTGGCCACATTGAGATGGGTCGGCGAGCCGAGAGACTTTGCCAGGGCGTCCTTGATGCCTGCAGCCTCCAGGATCTGGCGGACCGCGCCACCGGCAATGACACCGGTACCGGGCGCCGCCGGCTTGATCAGCACGCTGGCGGCATCGTGTTTGCCGACGACCTGATGGACGATGGTCTGCCCGGCCATGGGGATCACCTCCATGGACCGTCGGGCCTGCTCCATGCCCTTCTGGATCGCCGCCGGGACCTCTTTCGCCTTGCCGTAGCCGACCCCGACCTTGCCGGCGCCGTCACCGACTACCACCAGGGCGGTGAAGCTGAAGCGACGCCCACCCTGCACCACCTTGGCGACACGGTTGATCTGGATGACGCGCTCGTCGTATTGACTCTGCTCAGACCCTGCTCGTTGTTGTCTGGCCATTTTCAGAACTCCAGTCCTGCTTCGCGGGCGGCGTCAGCGAGTGCCTTCACCCTTCCGTGGTACTTGTAACCGCCGCGATCGAACACGACGCTGGTGACCCCGGCCTCCTTGGCCCGGTCGGCCACCAATGCCCCCACCTTGGCCGCCGTGTCCACGTTGAGACGACTCGAGCGCAGGTCGGGTTCCTGGGACGACGCCGCAGCGAGGGTGACGCCCCCGAGGTCGTCGATCACCTGAGCGTAGATGTACCGGTTGCTCCGGTACACCGAGAGCCTGGGCCGCTCCCCGTTGCCGCGCAGATGCTTGCGGCCCCGGATCTGACGGCGACGACGGGCGTCCTGACGTGTGCCCCTCATCACTTACCTGCCTTTCCGGCCTTGCGTCGCACGTACTCGCCCGCGTACCGGATGCCCTTGCCCTTGTAGGGCTCGGGGGGACGGACCTTGCGGATGTCGGCGGCCACCTGGCCCACCTGCTCCTTGTCGATCCCGGACACCACGATGCGGGTGGGCTCGGGCACTTCGAATGTGATCCCATTCGGTGCCTTGACCAGGACCGGATGACTGAAGCCGACCAGAAGCTCGATGTCGTTGCCCTTGAGCGAGGCGCGGTAGCCGACACCCTGGATCTCGAGCTCCTTGCGAAAGCCGTCGGAGACACCGACCACCATGTTGCTGAGCAATGCGCGGCTCAAACCGTGCAGCGCCCGCGACTCACGGGAGTCGTCGGGTCGGGTCACAGTGATCACGCTCTCGGACACGTCGAAGCCGATCCGGTCGCTGAAGGTGCGGTTCAGCTCACCCATCGCGCCCTTGACCGTCACCTGGCTGCCTTCGACTTTGACGTCGACGCCCTTGGGCACGTCCACCGGCTTGTTCCCTACGCGGCTCATCACCACACCTCACATAGGACCTCGCCGCCGAGTCGGCGCTTGCGCGCCTCACGGTCGGGCATGAGGCCCTGGCTGGTAGAGACGACGGCGACGCCCAGACCGCCCTGCACCTGGGGCAACTCGTTGGCTCCGACGTAGACGCGGTGCCCGGGACGGGAGACCCGCTTCAGGCCTTCGATGACCGGGCGACGCCGCTCGGCGTAGCGGAGCACGAGCTCCAGCTGGCTGCGGTGCCCGTTCTCGGTGACCTCGTAGCGGTCGATGAAGCCCTCGTCGACGAGGATCTTGGCGATGTTGATCTTGAGCTTGGAAGCCGGCATCGAGACTCGCTCGTGACCCACGGCCACCGCATTGCGGATGCGGGTCAGCATGTCGGCGATGGGATCTGTAACAGGACTCACCACGAAGCCTTTCTCACTCCGGGCAGTTCGCCACGGCTGGCCAGCTCCCGGACACAGATTCGGCACATGCCGAAGTCGCGCAGGTAGGCGCGGGCTCGGCCACACCGCTTGCAGCGGTTGTAGCGGCGGACGCCGAACTTCGGTTTCCGGGCGGCCTTGGCGATCATTGATTTCTTTGCCACTGGTATCTCCTCAGACCTGTGCCTCGACACGGCGGAAGGGGAAGCCGAAGGCGTCCAGCAGCGCTTTGCCGTGCTCGTCGTTCGTTGCCGTGGTCACGATCGTGATGTTCATGCCACGGGTGGTCGTGACCCGATCGAAGTCGATCTCGGGGACGATCAGCTGCTCGGACGCTCCCACGCTGTAGTTCCCACGCCCGTCGAAGGCGCGGGGGTTGAGACCGCGGAAGTCACGGACCCTGGGGATGGCGACCGACAGCAGCCGGTCGAAGAACTCCCACATGCGGGCGCCACGCAACGTCACGGACACGCCGATGGGCATCCCCTCGCGCAGCTTGAAGTTGGCGATCGACTTGCGGGCCTTGTTGACCCTCGGTCGCTGACCGGCGATCAGCCCGAGCTCGTCGATGGCCTCGTCGATGGCCTTCTTGTCCTGGATGGCCTCGCCGAGCCCCATGTTGAGCACGATCTTCTCCAGGGTGGGCACTTCCATGGGGTTGGACAGACCCAGCTCCGCCTGGAGCTTGTCGTGGATCTCCTCGTCGTAGCGGACCTTGAGTCTCGGCTTGTAGCTCACAGGTCACCCCCGCACTTGACGCAGACGCGATGCTTCTTGCCCTTGTCGTCGAAGCGGTGACCGATCCGGGTGGGACCGCACTTGTCGCAGACGATCATGACGTTCGAGGCGTCGATGGGCATGTCCTTGTCGATGATCCCGCCCTGCATCGTCTGACCCGTTGGCCGGGTGTGACGCTTGGCGGTGTTGACACCTTCGACGAGGACTTTGTTCTTGGAGGGCAGGACACGGCTGATGGTCGACTTCTTGCCGGCGTCCTTGCCGGCGATGACCATCACGGTGTCGCCTTTCTTGAGTTTCATGAGTAGACCTCCTGCGGACGCGGCAGCTGTGGCCGACCGGCGTCTGTTCGCCCGACGGCCAAAGCGAGACCCGCGGACCGCGTGAAGTAGCCCCCGACAGCGAGGTCAGCTCGCCGAGACGGAGACAAGCGGGCGAAGTCGGCCACCATCATCAGAGCACCTCGGGGGCTAGGGAGACGATTCGCATGAATCGCTCGTCGCGGAGCTCTCGAGCCACCGGGCCGAAGATGCGGGTGCCCCGGGGCTGGCGGTTGTTGTCGATGATGACGCAGGCGTTGTCGTCGAACCGGATGTAAGTGCCGTCCTGACGACGTGACTCCTTCTTGGTGCGCACGACGACGGCCTTGACCACCTCGCCCTTCTTGACGGAGCCGCCCGGAGTGGCCTCCTTCACGGTCCCGACGATGATGTCGCCAATCCCCGCGTAACGACGCGACGAGCCACCGAGGACCCGGATGCACAGCAGCTCCCGGGCGCCGGTGTTGTCGGCCACCTTGAGACGTGACTCCTGCTGGATCATCGAGCACGCTCCAGGACTTCGACGACGCGCCACCGCTTCTGCTTCGACAGCGGTCTGGTCTCCATGATGCGAACGGTGTCGCCCACGTGGGCGTCGTTGTTCTCGTCGTGGGCATGGAACTTGGTGGAGATGCGGACGATCTTGTCGTACCTGGGATGGCGCGACGAGGTGGGGACTTCGACGGTGACCGTCTTGTCCCTGGCGTCGGAGACAACCACTCCGACACGCACCTTCCGGCTGCTGCGGGTAGACGTGTTCTCGACCATCAGGCACTCTCCTTACCGGCCGTGGCCGGGGCATCCGCGGATCCGGCCGAAGCCGACTCCAGCTCTCTCTCCCGCATCACGGTGAGGATGCGCGCGATGTCCTTCTTCACGGTCCGGAGACGGGCCGTGTTGTCCAGCTGGTTGGTGGCCACCTGGAACCGAAGGTTGAACCTCTCCTCCTTGGCCTCCATCAGCGCCTCTCGGAGCTCGTCGGCGCTCATCTTCCGAAGCTCGTCCATCTTCATGTGTCCTCCCGGGTGACCACTCGGGTCCGGATGGGGAGCTTGTGACCGGCCTTGCGCATGGCCTCACGGGCCAGCTCCTCGGGCACACCGGAGAGCTCGAACATCACACGTCCCGGCTTCACCACGGCCACCCAGAACTCGGGGTTCCCCTTGCCCGAGCCCATGCGGGTCTCGGCAGGCTTCTGGGTCACCGGCTTGTCCGGGAAGATGGTGATCCACACCTTCCCGCCACGCTTGACCGCACGGGTGATGGCGACACGGGCAGACTCGATCTGCCGCGCGGTGATCCACCCCGGCTCGAGGGCCTGAAGCCCGTACTCGCCGAAGTGCACCTTGGTACCGCCCTTGGCGACGCCGGACATGCGCCCACGGTGCACCTTTCGGTGCTTCGTCCTCTTGGGCATCAACACGACCGGTTACTCCTCTTCTCTCTCTGCATCGGCGCTCACTGGCGCCTCCTCCGCAGAAGCAGAAGCTTCTGCATCCTCTTCGGCGTCAGCCGAAGGCGCAGACGTCTGGGCCTCGGACTCAGCGGGGACCTGCCCCGCGGTCTCCTCGACCACCTGGTCTGCATCAGCCTCTGCCACGACATCATCAGATGTCTGGGCAGTGGCGAGATCTTCCGACTCCGCGTCGGCGACGCCGAGCTCCTCACGGGCACTCTCGTACTCGACCTTGGCCTCGGCGGCGGTGGGACGACGTCGGCCCCCGCCGGCCTCGATCAGACGACGCCCGCCCTCCTGCTCACCAGGCTCGACGACGGGGCGCTTGCCCCCACCGGCCTCGATGAGCCGTGGCTTCTTGGTGTCGCCCGCGGCCTCTTCGGCACGTGACTTGAGGCTCTTCTGGGTGCGGCGAGCCGGCCCGCCGGTGGCCAGATCGGCCTCGGCGGCGATCCTGTCGCCCGACACCGGGCCGCTCTCCACGACCTCTCCGCGGTAGACCCAAACCTTGACGCCGATGGCGCCCACGGTGGTGTGCGCGGTGGCGGTGCCGAAGTCGATGTCGGCGCGCAGGGTGTGAAGAGGCACGCGGCCTTCCCGGTACCACTCACGGCGCCCCATGTCGGCCCCGCCGAGACGGCCCTTGCACTCGACCCGGACACCTTCGGCCCCGGCCTTGAGGGCGGCGGCCACCGCCCGCTTCATGGCGCGGCGGAAGGCGATGCGGTTCTCCAACTGGTCGGCGATCCCCCGGGCCAGGAGCGTGGCGTCGACATCGGGGTCCTTGACCTCGTTGATGTTCAGCTTGACCCGCCCGTTGGTCATCTTCTCGAGATGAGCGCGCAGACGCTCCGCCTCCGCCCCCTTGCGTCCGATGACGACGCCGGGTCGGGCGGTGTGGATGTCGACGATGAGACGATCGCGGGTGCGCTCGATGTCGATTCGGGACACTGCGCCGCGGACCAGCTCGTCGCGGAGCCACTCACGGATCATCCAGTCCTCGTTGACGAAGTCGACGTACTCCTTGGTCGAGAACCACTTCGACTTCCAGTCAGTGGCGACACCGAGACGGAACGAGTAGGGGTGTGTCTTCTGACCCATCAGTTCACCTCCTCGTTCCGGTCGGCAACCACGATCGTGATGTGGCTGGTTCTCTTTCTTATCCGGGTGGCACGGCCCCGGGCGCGGGGTCGGTACCGCTTCAGGGTCGGGCCCTCGTCGGCATACGCCTCGGCGACGACGAGGTCCTCGGCGTCCAGGGCGTGATTGTGCTCGGCGTTGGCCACGGCGGATTTCAACGTCTTGACGATCGGGGTGGCCGCGGCCCGGTTGGTCAGCCGGAGCACGTGCTCGGCCTCCTCGACCGGAAGACCGCGGACCAGGTCGAGCACCCGCCTGACCTTGTACGGCGACTGGCGGACGAAGCGGTTCTGAGCCTTGACCTTCATCGTCTCGCCGCCGACTTGTCCGCATGGCCACGGAAGGTGCGGGTGGGGGCGAACTCGCCCAGCTTGTGGCCGACCATCGACTCGGTGATGTAGACCGGCACGTGCTTGCGGCCGTCGTGGACCGCGATCGTGTGCCCGATCATCTCCGGGATGATCGTGGAGCGTCGTGACCAGGTTCGAATGACGCGCTTTTGGTTGGTGCGGTTGAGCTCGTCGACCTTGTTGGCGAGATGGTCGTCGACGAAGGGGCCCTTCTTCAGGGAACGAGACATCAGCGACGTCCTTTCTTCGTGCGACGCCGCACGATGTACTTGTTGGAGGCCTTGTTTGCCTTGCGGGTCCGGCCCTCGCCCTTGCCCCAGGGGCTCACCGGATGGCGGCCACCCGACGACTTGCCTTCGCCACCACCGAGAGGGTGGTCGATGGGGTTCATGGCAACACCGCGGGTCTGGGGGCGCACACCCTTCCAGCGCTTGCGGCCGGCCTTGCCCAGCTTGATCAGCTCGGACTCGGTGTTTCCCACCTGCCCGACCGTGGCCCTGCAATCGAGCGGGACCTGACGCATCTCACCCGAGGGGAGACGGAGCAGGGCGAGATCGCCCTCTTTGGACATGAGCTGGACCGCGGCTCCGGCGGAACGGGCCATCTTGGCCCCGCCACCGGGACGCATCTCGATGGCGTGGACCATCGTGCCTGCGGGGACGTTGCGCAGCGGGAGGGCGTTGCCGGGCCGGATATCGGCTCGTGAGCCCGACTCGAGACGGTCGCCCACCTTGATCCCGACCGGGGCGAGGATGTAGCGCTTCTCGCCGTCGGCATAGTTGAGCAGGGCGATGCGAGCGTTGCGGTTCGGGTCGTACTGGATCGAGGCGACCCGGGCCGGGATGCCGTCCTTGTCCCGCTTGAAATCGATGATGCGATAACGCTGCTTGTGACCGCCGCCACGATGACGCGAGGTGACCCGACCGTTGGTGTTGCGACCGCCGGTCTTGGTCTTCTTGGCGATCAGCGACTTCTCCGGCGACGTCTCGGTGATCTCGGCGAAGTCCGAGACCGTCTGGAATCGACGTCCTGGAGATGTCGGCTTTCTCTTGTTCACTGCCATCTCAGACTCCGAAAAGATCGATCGAATCGCCGGCGGCGAGAGTCACCACGGCGCGCTTGATGTCCTTGCGCTTGCCGTACTTGTATCCGGTGCGCTTGGTCTTGCCCTTGCGGTTCATGGTGTTGACCCGGACCACCTTCACGTCGAAGACGGTCTCCACCGCGTTCTTGATCTGTGTCTTGTTGGCGCGCGGGTCGACGTCGAACGTGTAGGTGTTGTGGTTCTCGATGAGGTCGTAAGACTTCTCCGAGACCACCGGGGCGAGGATCACGTCGTAGGCGGTCTTCATGACTCGCCACCTCCGTCCTGGTCACGGCCGGCCGCCTCGTCCTTGACGAAGTCGGAGTCGCTCACCTCGTACTGGTTGGAACGCCCCACCGAACCGACCGTGTGGGACGTGAACACGACCTGGTCCGACCAAAGCACGTCGTATGCGGTGAGATGCCCCGGTTCGACCAGACGGACGTCGGCGAGGTTCCGGAAGGACCGTCCGGCCGAGCCGTCGAGTTGATTGAGGACCACGAGGGTCTTGCCCGCGGCGCCCATCGCCTTGAGGAGGTTCACCGCCTGCTTGGTCTTCGGCGCCGCCCAGTCGAAGTCGGACACCACGCGAATGGCCGACTCGCTGGCGCGGGCGGAGAGAGCGCTGCGTAGGGCGAGACGCTTCATCTTCTTGGGTGTGCGTTGGGCGTAGCTGCGGGGCTGGGGGCCGTGGGCGACACCGCCACCAGCCCAGATCGGGGAGCGGCTCGATCCATGGCGAGCACGTCCCAGACCCTTTTGACGCCAGGGCTTGCGGCCACCGCCACGCACCTGGCCCCGGGTCTTGGTAGCCGCGGTGCCATTGCGGGCCGCGGCGAGCTGGGCCGTGACCACCTGATGGAGCACGTCCATGTTGGGCTCGATCCCGAAGACCTCGGCGTCGAGCTTGATCTCGCCGTCTGCGGTCCCGTCCGCCTTGTAGAGGGGTGCCTTGACGTCAGCCACGAGCCTTTACCGCCTCTCGAACGAGTACCACCGACCCCTTGGGGCCCGGCACCGAGCCGTTGAGCATCAGCAGCCCGCGCTCGGCGTCGATCCCGGCGACCTCCAGGTTCAGAGTGGTCACCTTCTCGCCGCCCATGCGGCCGGCCATGCGCATGCCCTTGAAGACACGCGCCGGTGTGGCGCACGCGCCGATCGAGCCCGGAGCGCGGTGCTTCTTGTGGTTGCCGTGTGAGGCGCCCTGCCCGGCGAAGTTGTGGCGCTTGACCACGCCGCTGAAGCCCTTGCCCTTGGAGACACCACTGACGTCGGCCTTGGCGCCGACCTCGAACATCTCCTCGACCTTGATCTCCTGTCCCACCTTGAACTGGGAGGGGTCTTCGACCCTGACCTCGATGAGGGTGGTGGCGGGAGCGACACCTGCGTTGGCGTAATGACCGGCGGCGGGCTTGTTGACGCTGCCTGGCTTGGCCTCGCCGTAGGCGATCTGGACGGCGTTGTAGCCGTCCTTCTCCACAGTCTTCACCTGGACGACCCGAACCGGCCCCGCCTTCACCACGGTCACCGGGATCGAGCGCGCCGACTCGTCGAAGATCTGGGTCATGCCCAGCTTCTCTCCGATGATTGCATTCAGACTCATAGCTTGATCTCCACAGCTTCATTGCCAGGGGGGACGACCCCCCTGAACCCCCCGCCCAGGGCGGAGTGATCGCGGCGGCGCTGAACAGTCGTCATAGCTTGATCTCCACAGCTTCATTGCCAGGGGGGACGACCCCCCTGAACCCCCCGCCCAGGGCGGAGTGATCGCGGCGGCGCTGAACAGTCGTCATAGCTTGATCTCCACTTCGAC
>DASSVE010000016.1:0-28136 GCA_035706345.1 Acidimicrobiia bacterium | reverse complement strand
ACTCCAAACTCGTCGTGGCCTCGTCCGGGTCCACCACCGATATGGCGGAAATCTTCACCACCCTGGGCGCGGCCGGAATCGAGCCCGACGGGTTCTCCAGCCAGCCACCGACCCTGGAGGACGTGTTCTTCTCCATGGTCGCCGAGAACAAGGAAGACTGACATGAGGCCGATCAACGACACATGGACCATGACCAAGCGCAGCTTGCGTCACACCGTCCGGAGCATGGACACGATCATCACCGTGGTGATGATGCCGATCGCCATCATGCTGCTCTTCGTGTACGTCTTCGGAGGGGCACTGGGGGAGCAGACCGGAGGCGTCGGATACGTCGACTTCATCACTCCCGGCGTCATCGTGATGACAGTGGCGAGCGGGATCGCCTATGCCGCGGTGCGGCTGAGCATCGATCTCCAGTCCGGGATCATCAGCCGTTTCCGGACCATGCCGGTGGCGCCGTCGTCGGTCCTGAGCGGGCAGGCGACCTCCTCGACGCTGTCCACCCTGTTCTCCTGTCTCCTGGTGATCCTGGTGGCGGTCCTGGTCGGCTTTCGCCCGGTGGGAGAAGTTGGCGCCTGGCTGATGTTCGCCGGCCTGCTGGTCCTGTTCACCCTGGCCACCACCTGGATGGCAATGTTCTTCGGCCTGTTGGCCAAGACCATGGAGGGGGCCGGGGCCTTCTCCTACATCCTGATCCTGCTGATCTTCATCAGCCCGGCCTTCGTCCCCACCGAGTCGATGACGCCGATGCTGCGCAGCTTCGCCGAGAACCAGCCGATCACACCGATCGTGGAGACGATGCGCTCGCTGCTGATCCAGGGGACGGCCGGTGAGCACATGGGCGCCGCCCTGGCCTGGAGCCTGGGCATCCTGGCCGTCTTCTACAGCCTGGCCCTGGTGCTCTATCGCCGTCGCGACCCGATCCCGGTGCCGCAGTAGAGCTACACGGCCAGGAAGTCGGTGACCAGTCGATGGACCTCTTCGGGTCGCTCCATGTAGGCGAAGTGACCGCATCCGTCGAGCACCGAGAGACGGGAATCGGGGATGACTTCGGCGATATGTGCGGCCAGGTCGACGGGGATCATGTCGGTGTCACCATGGATGAGGAGGGTCGGCACGGGCCGCCGGCTCAGTGGTGACAGCAAGTCGAAGTCCTGACGCAGCCAGGTCTGGTCGTAGAGACGCTGCTCGATGGCTCGGGCCAGGACGATGGTGTCCGGGGTGAAGTGTGTCCGGGCCCGGCTCACGATCTTCTCTATCGCATCCGAGTCACTCAGACCGGCGCGGAAATGGATTCGGAGGTACTCGGCCTCGACTTCGATGTCGCCGCTCGAGAACTCGGAACCGTTCCTGAGCGTCTCCAACCTCTCCGACTCCTCGCTGGTTCGGATGCTCGTGAGATGGTCCCGGAGACGACTCCGCCCCTCATAGGTGCCGGGAACGCTGTTCATCAGGATCAGGTGGGAGACCCGATCCGGGTGACGGACGGCGTACTCCATGCCCAACAACCCACCCCAGGAGTGGCCGAGGAGTGTCAGTTTCTCCAGACCGAAGAAGTCCCGTAGACCGTCGAGATCCTCCACCTCGGTGACGATCGAGACATCGTCCGGTGCGACTCCTGGGGCGGAGCGGCCCCGGCCTCTCTGGTCGTAATACAGGAGACGGAATGAGTCGGCCAGTTGGTCCAGCTCGGGGAGCAGGTAGGTGTGGTCGAAGTCGGGCCCGCCATGGAGGACCACGATGGGAGGGCCGGTCCCGATGTCCCGATAGAGCAGAGACGAGCCACCAAGGGGGGCCCGGCCCTCGACGGCACCGGCGGCCGGCCTCAGGCCCGGATCGCTGGGAACTGCCAGCTCCCGTCGAGGATCTCGGGGTGCGGACGATAGAGACGAATCAGGTAGTTCCAACCCTCGGTGATCGGGATCACGTTGGCGAGGCCGGGTTCGTGATCCCCGAACCGGACGGTGATGGTCCCATCGTCGTTGGGGACGCCGGTGACGCTGTTGACCGAATACACACCGCTCTCGTTCGGCTCGAAGAACCCCTGGGCGTTGTAGACGGATATCGACCAGAAACCGTCGACCGGCACTTCGCCCACCTTGATCTCGTAGCTGCCCACCGGGAGACGGGGGTCGACACTGACGTAGACCGCCTCCGAGGTGGGCAGACCGCCCCAACCGACGGCAGTGCCGATGAGATGGCGAACCGGTTGGACTTCATCGCGGGAGCCGAACATGCCGCTGAAGTCGCCCATCCCTCTCGCCAGCTGCATCAAGGCCTGGCGGGTTTCGTCGAAGCTGGCCGTGTCGTAGTCGGGCATCGAGAAGGGTTGTGAAGAGCCCGCCTCGATCTGGATCTGATCCTGCAGGGAGGCGACACGGGCCAGATCGTCGGGGTCGGTCGGATCGGCCAGGGTCCGCACCGCCATCATGACGTAGGGCGTCTCCAGACGATCCATGGTGAGCTCGTGGACACCGGGATCGTGGAAGATCTGATTGACGAAGTGGTCGTTGTTCACTGCCATCGCCGACATGTAGCGAGCCCCGGATTCGGGGAGCTCGATCGTGGCGCCCTCGGAGATGTCCACCACGGCGAAGCTGTAGAGGGTGTCCCGGTTCATGCGCACGACGGTCTGTTGGTCGACCGGCGCGGGCACGCGCTTGTGCGCGACCTGGTTGATTCCGCCGGCGTCGCGTTGCAGGTCGGAGAACATCCGATCGGTCTCGGCACGGGTGAAGTTGTCTACGTTGACATGCGTGGCCATGGCGCAACTCTGCCAGATTCGCCCGGTCGACGAGCCGTCCCGGCGATACCCTCCCGTCCTTCTCGAGGTGAAGAACGCGACGTGATTGGGTAGGAGGTCACCAGTGCAGGCGGAACGGATCACAGACTCGGTCGCCCAGCACGCCGAGGGGCCGGTCTGGTCTCCGAGCTGGGGCGGGCTGCGCTGGGTCGACATGCTGGCCGGTGACGTCCTCACGCTCGGTTCCGACGGGTCGGTGACCCGGCGCCATGTGGACACGGTGGCGGCAGTGGTCCGGCCGCGGAAGGCCGGTGGCGCCGTCCTGGCGGTGGAACGCGGGTTTGCCCTGGAAGAGCCCGATGGCGAGATCGTCACCCTCGACCCGTTGTGGGACCACGACAGGATCCGCATGAACGAGGGAGGCTGTGATCCCGACGGCCGCTTCTACTGCGGGTCGATGGCCTACGACCGGACCCCGGGCGCCGGTTCTGTCTGGCGTCTCGACCCCGATCTCTCAGTCGAGGTGGTCCTGGAGGGGGTCACGATCTCCAACGGGCTGGAGTGGACGCCGGACGACACCAAGGCTTACTACGTCGACACTCCGACCCGTCGCATCGACATCTTCGACTACGACTTCGGCTCGGGTCTCACCAACAGGCGGCCGTTCGTCGAGATCCCGGGCCCGGGTCGCCCCGACGGGCTCACCGTGGACGCCGAGGGTGGGGTGTGGGTGGCCCTGTACCGGGGAAGTGCGGTGCATCGCTACACCCCTGAGGGCAACCTCGACGAGGTGATCGAGCTGCCGGTGTCTCAGGTGACCGCCTGCACCTTCGGCGGCGCCGATCTCGACCAGCTCTACATCACGACGTCACGGGAGGGTTTGGACCGCGAGGCGGAGCCCGCCGCCGGGTCGCTGTTCATGGCCGAGGTCGGTGTCAAAGGCCAGCCGGTCCGCGAGTTCGCCGGGTGAGCGACGAGGCCATCGAACGACTCGTTCTCATCGGGGCAACCGGCGATCTGGCCGGCCGTTTCCTCTTCCCCGCTCTCGCCCGGCTCCTCGCCATCGATCGGCTCCCGAGCGGTTTCGAAGTGGTCGGGGCGGCCCGGGAGACCTACGGCGACGAGGAGTTCGGCAGATTCGCAACCGAGGAGCTGAAGAGACATGCCCCCGGAGTGTCGGACGAAACACGTGCTGATCTCGTCGGCCGGCTCACCTACCAGCCGGTCGACATCGAGGACGCCGCGGGCCTCTCCGAGCTCGTCGGAGATGGCGGTCCGGTCGTGGTCTACCTGGGGTTGCCCCCGAGTACCTTTGCCACCGCTATCACCAGTCTGGCGGACGTCGAGCTGCCCGAGGGGAGCCGGATCGTCCTGGAGAAGCCGTTCGGCCATGACCTCGAGAGCGCGGTCGCTTTGAACACGCTGATCGGCGACACCGTGGGTGAGGAAGCGGTCTTCCGGGTCGATCACTTCCTGGGACTGCCCGCTTTGCACACGCTGGTCAGTGCCCGTCTCGCCAACCGGATGCTGGCGTCCGTGTGGAACGGCGAGCACGTCGAGAAGATCGACATCGTATGGGACGAGACCCTGGGTCTGGAAGGCCGGGGCAGCTTCTACGACCAGACCGGGGCGCTGAGGGACGTCATCCAGAACCACCTCCTCCAGGTTCTGGCGATGGTGGCCATGGAGCCACCTTCGAGCATGGTGGGTGACGAGTTGCGTGATCGAAGGGTCGAAGCACTGAGCGCGGTGCGCATCCTCGATCCCGACCTCGTGACCGATAGGACCACCCGTGCCCGCTATACCGAGGGGACGCTGCCGTCACCGCCCGAAGGTACCGGGGAAAGCGTCCCCGACTACGTGGACGAGGAGGGAGTCGACGGTTCGAGGGCTACGGAGACCTTCGCCGAGGTGATGATGGAGCTGGACACCCCCCGTTGGAGGGGCACCCGGTTCCTGCTCCGCACCGGCAAGGCCCTGAGACGCTCCCGAAAGGAAGTGGTGATCCGCTTCCGTGACATGGAAAGGTCACCGTTCGAGTCCGAGACGTCCCACGAGCTTCGTTTCGGTCTCGACGACGACACCGGGATCTCGCTCCACCTGACCAGGGCGTCGCAGGGACCCCCGCCCTGGATCTACCCGCTGGTGCTCGAGACCGGGCCTGCCGAGGACGAGCTGCCCGCATACAGCCATGTCCTGACGGACGTCCTCGAAGGAGGCAGGACCCTGTCGATCCAATCCGACGAGGCCGAGGTGGCCTGGCGGATCGTGACCCCGATCATGGAGGCCTGGGCGGAGGACCGGGTCCCGCTCCAGGAATATGCGGCCGGATCCGACGGCCCTGAGCGGACGCTGGCGTGAGGACTGGGTTAAGAAGCCAACTCGACGTGGAAACTGAGACGACAACCCGCCAGTCGCGGGTCCCGCGGCTGCAACTCGTCGACCACAACGCCCTCGAAACGGTCGGCCAGACCCTGGGCCAGCCCGAGATGAAGGGCGCATACGGTGGCGGGATCGGCCGCGGCGGTCTCGGCGAAGGGACAGCGACGGAGCAGAAACTCGGCTCCGTCCTCACCGTCCACCAGGACCGGGTCGAAGCCGCCCCGTTTCATCGCCCGACCCAACTCGTCCACCGCGTCCCCCGGTGACGACAGGTCGACGGGTGCCGCCAGCCCGGCCCGCCGACCCACCTCCGCGGGGGACTCGCCGCTGCGCAGCATCTCGACCAGGAGCAGGCTGAGCCGTCGGTACGGCCCGCCCGTCTCCTCGTCCACGACCGGATCGATCTCGTAGAGCTGTCTCGGTCTGCCCCGGCCGCGGGCGGGTGCCGTGGTCCGGACGACGATGCCAGCCTCGACCAGCTTGGCCAGGTGCTGACGAACGGCGTTGTGGTTCAGACCGAACTCGGCAGTGAGCTCACCCACCCCGACCGGATGGGCGGCGCCGGACAGATACTCGAAGATACGGAAACGGGTGGGGTCGGCCAGGGCCCTGGCCTGCGTCTGGTTCATGAGCGGCTGAAGATGACCCTCCAGGTCTGATTGTCGATCTGATCGGCGCGGTAGCCGAAGCCCTGTTCGCCGAGGACGCCCTGGAGAGGGACCGGCTCGAACGGGGCCAACACGACGAAGACCTCGTCATCGCCCACCTTGGCCGCCTCCTTCATGATGGCGGCGAAGGGCTCCCCTCCCGAAGCGAGGATCGGCCGGGCGTCGAAGACGTGGGCCCGGCTGGTGATGTCGACCACCCAGCGGTCCGGGCCGGACTCCCGGTACTCCCAGCGGAAGTGCTCGGGGCGCTCGGCGTCGAGCTGGTAGCGAAGCGGCACCGGGTCATGATCGTTGACCAGGGTCAAGGTCTCGCCGGGAGCGAGCTGGGAGAGGTTTTCGAAGATGGTCTGATGCCGGTCTCTCGGCGGCATCTCCCTCACGTCGAGATCGATGGTGGTCATGATCGTCCTTTCAATTCAGGGGTATCTGCTGCTTAGGCTGGGCTGGCGATGTCGTTCCGGGTCCACCGTGTCTACGACCGGGATGTCGAGGGCTATCGAGTGCTCGTCGACCGGCTCTGGCCCCGTGGTCTGACCAAGGAGGAGGCCAACCTCGACGAGTGGCTCAAGGACGTCGCCCCGAGCACGGAGCTGCGTCGTTGGTACGGCCATGAGGCGAGCCGTTTCGACGAGTTCGCCCATCGATACCGCGCCGAGCTGGAGGAGTCGCCGGCCGCCGAAGCCGTGGCCCATCTCCTCGAGCTCTCGAGCAGAAAGCCGGTGATCCTGCTGCTCACCGCCACCAAGGACCTGGACATCTCCGGCGCCCGGGTTCTCGCGGATCATCTCGACACTCTCATCTTGCCTGCCTAATTTTTCTAGCATAGACTAGAAAAAATGGAAGGGAAGCCCATCGTCGCCCCACCTGCCGGGATCGGTGACCCGACCGCGGTGACCCCGCCCCCGTCGGTGCCGCTCGGCTTTCTCATCTCCGCCGCCATCGGGATGGTCGGTTTCGGTTTCGTCACCTGGTTCGCCGCCGATCGGTTGGCCGCCACCCCGACGCACCCGGGGGCGGTGGGCGCGGTCCACATGGGGGTGCTCGCATTCCTCACGGTGGCGGTGCTCGGCGCCCTTCATCAGTTCGGGCCAGTCGTCGGAAGACGCGAGCTTCGCTCGGTGCCGGCGGCGCGGGTCACGCTGGTCACGATGGTGGTGGCCGCCTGGCTGCTGCCCAACGGCTTCGCCCACGGCCCGGAATGGATGGTCCTCGTCGGGGGACTGCTCGCCGCGGCCAGTGTGATCGTCATCGACTGGAACCTCTCGGCACCGCTGTCCTCACGCACCGGGGGAGTGCCCGTGGTCGGGCTTCGCATCTCCGTCGCCTACCTCTTGCTCACCGTGGCCTTCGGTGTCGTCTACGTCCTCAACCGGCAGGCCGCCTGGTTCCCGCTCCTGCCGCATCGGGTCCTGGCCCATGCCCACCTGGGTCTCCTCGGCTGGCTCGGGCTGACCTACGTGGCGGTGTCCGAGAAGTTGTGGCCCATGTTCCTCCTCTCCCATCGCCCGTCTGCACGGTCGGGGGCCGTTGCTGTCGCCGCCATCGGCTCCGGTGTGCTGCCATTGGCCACAGGTCTGCTCTTCGCCGTCCCCGCCCTGGTGTGGGTGGGTGGAGCTCTCGTGGTCATCGGTCTCGCCTCCCACATCGTCTCTCTCGTCGGGTCGGTGCGGCATCGTCGACGCGCCCTCGAGTTGCTGCACGCCTTCCTGTTCACCTCGACTGGGTTCCTCGTCGCCGCGGTGGTCTTTGGCGTCCTCGCCGCCGCCGCCGACGTGTCTGCTACGACACGGGCCACCATGGTGGCCGCAGAGGTGGGGTCCTTCATGGCCTGGGTGACCCTGGCGATCGTTGGCCACAGCCACAAGATCGTCCCGTTCATCGTCTACACCCGGATGCGGGCCCGTGGCATCCGGCTCCATCGCTCCGGCCGGCCGCTCCTCTTCGGCGACCTCTACCGCAAGACCCCGGCGCGGGTCACGTTGGCCGCGGTCGCGGGAGGGTTCCTCGCCATCGTGGCCGGGCTGGCCGCAACCTCAGCCCAGGCGATCGCAGTGGGCGGTGTCCTCGTGGCCGCGGGAGGGCTCATCGCCCTGCTCAACCTGAGTCTGGGCCCGCGCTTGGCCGGTGCCGCCGATCCGGTCCCACCAACATCTTCATCGACCCTCGAGAAGGGAATCTCCAATGGCTGAACTGCCCACCGAACCCATCCGTCAGGAGCACCGCGAGCTGGCCCGACATCTGGATCATCTCGACCGCGCAGCCGCCCATGTCACCTCGATAGATGGCGCGGCCGCGGCCAGTCTGCTGCCCCGCCTGGTCGCCTTCCTGCGTGACGACTTGTTGTCCCACGCCAGGGAAGAGGAGGAGGTTCTGTATCCCGCAGTCGACCGCATCGCCGGCGCCGGGGTCACCGCCACCATGGTCGCCGACCATGTCGGGATCGCCGAGCGGATCGAGACTCTGGCCGACTCTGTGGACAAGGCGCTGGAGGCTTGGAACGAGGAGGCGGCGGCCGACATGTCCCGTCAGCTGGCTGCCCTATCGGCCATCGTCGACCTCCACTTCCGCAAGGAGGAGGAGGTCCTGTTACCGATCCTCGACGAGGGGCTCAGCGTCGAAGAGGGGCATGCACTGTTCGAGACCGCCCATGGGCACGGGGGCCATCACCATGAGTGAGTCAGCCGACATCAGGACACGGGTGCTCGAGGCGTTGTCCAATGTGTGGGACCCTGAGCTCGGCATCGACATCGTCAGTCTCGGGCTCATCTACGACGTCCGCGTCGGGGAGCTGGGCCTGGAGGTCGATATGACCCTCACCACCCCGGGTTGCCCGGTGTCCGACAGTCTTCCCGCCGAAGTCCGGCAGACCCTGTCATGGTCGTTGCCGGAGGTGCCGACCCAGCTCAACATCGTCTGGGACCCTCCCTGGACCCCGGAGCGTCTCTCCGACGAGGCGGCCCGTTGTCTCGGTTTCGCCAAGGTCCCGTTGCACACCAGAAGCAATGTGTGAGTACTGCGGCTGCCGTGAGCTCGATCCCGAGATCGGGGCCCTCGGGGAGGAACACGACGCCATCGTCGAGCTGTCGGACCGCATCCTGAGGGAGTTGGAGGCCGGGGAGATCACGATGCAGGATGCCGTGACCCGGCTCCGCGAGCTGTTGATCCCACACGTGCAGCGGGAGGAAGGCGGCATCTTCAGGGTCGCCGAGGAGATGGGGCTGGGCAACGAGTACGTGTACGACCTCGAGGGCGATCATCGCAAGTTCGACTCCGATCTCTCCTTACCCGGGGATCTCGATCGGGCCGCCCTGGAGAGTGTCCTCGACGATCTCTACCGGCACATCGCGGTAGAGGAGTACGACCTCTTCCCCGTGGTGGCCCGGCGGACGATTCCGAAGGCGTTGCTATAGCAAGAGATCGTGGAATCCGAGACCTGGTGCTATAGCAACCCCGTTAGGCCCGCCGGGGGGCCCACACCGGGTAGTCGATACCGGCGGCGCGGTTGATGACGAAGCCCTGGATGGTGAGCAGGACGACCGCCAGCATGAGCACTCCTAGCTGGGGGATGGTGCGCAGGATGCCCAACGAGACGATGAGAGTGGTCGCCCCGGCCGGGGGATGCGGGACCCGGAGCCAGACCATCAGTCCCGAGGTCAAGCCGAGTGACATCGCCGCCGCCCCGACCCGGGGCAGGGTGACCGCGGTGGCCAGGGCAGCATCCGCCTCGGTGAGCCCGAACACCACCAGCGAGAGATAGCCGGCGGCAGCCCCGATGAGATGCCCGAACACGGTGTTCCGAGGCGAGGCCGAAGCCATGGTCGGGGTGTAGAAGAAGAGGAAGGCGGTCGGGCCCAGCGATGGGAAGACGAACGGGCTGGCGGTGGCCCAGGCAGCCGCGGCCATGACCCCGATCGAGATCACGCCGTTAACCAACGAGAACACCCCCATCACCGCCACCGAGGAGTGCCTGCGCACTAGATAGGGGATGCGGAGACGCGAGATGAGCCCGGTCACCACCGTGTTCATCTGTCCGCCTATAGGCCCGGTGCCTTTTTCGGGCTCAGTCACCGCGGGGGAGCACCCTGTAGAACAGCACCGAGCCGATGGCGAGCACGACGCTGATGCCGGTGGCCGACCAGGCGAGGGCAGGCTCCCCGGCGAGGAATCCTTCCGCCGCCACGGCGAGGAGGAACAACTGCAGGCTGAGGATGAGGATCACGTAGACCAGCACGGCGCTACTGACCCTGAGACGTCGTGACCTCATGCTTCCCCCTCCCCACCCAGCGTCCAGATCTCGTCGTCGCGCACCTCGACGTGGATCCGGGCCAGGGGGCGCTCCGGGGGCCCGGCGATTGGCTCACCGGAGAGGTCGAAGAATCCCTCGTGGCAGGGGCACTCGAAGTGGCTCTCCTCGGGTGACCAGAAGACGACACACCCGAGATGTGTGCATTTCTGGCTGAAGCCGAGGATGGTCTCCTCCGCCGGTCTCACCAGGATGGCCGGGTCGTCCTCGGTCGGGTAGCGGAACAACAGGCTGCTCCCGACGGCGAGGTCGTCCAGAGATGCGATGCGCTGCGGCTCGCCGGTGTTGATCGTCCGCAGCGAGGCCCACAGGCTGACCACCCCGCCCGTGCCGGCGACGGCGACGGAGGCCGCCACCAGGAACCGGGCGAACTCACGCCGGGTGACCCCGTCCTCGCCCTCGGCGGTGTAGGGGAAGTCGCGGCGCCAGATCGGGACTTCGTCGCTCACGACACCGGCTCCAGGGCGAAGGGGTCGTCGAGCCAGTGTTTCGACTTCCTGCCGATGAACACATCCACCGGCCCGGGCTCGTCGGCCACGATGGCGACCTTGGTGCGCACCTCCTGGTTGCCGAATTGCCAGTCCCTGACCAGGCTGCCCCTCCTGGTGCGTTCGAAGTCCTCGGCGGACCCGTACCACAGGGCGTCGGAAGGGCACACCGAGGCGCACATCGGCTTGAGGCCCTCCGAGGTGCGGTCGTAACACATGTCGCACTTCATCATCTGGTCGAAGGCCGTGACCATCTTGGGGATGCCGAACGGGCAGGCGTAGACGCAGTTGGAGCAGGCGATGCAGCGGGGCTTGAGCGAGCTCTGCACCACCCCGTCCTCGTTCTGCTTGATGGCGTCGGCGGGGCAGACCTCGGCACAGGTCGGGTCCTCACAGTGCATGCACACCTGGGGGACGGTCTGGGTGGTGACCCCGCGGTCCAGTGTGTCGAGATGGATCATGGACACTCCGCGGTGGGTGTCGCACTCGGCGCACGCCTGGACACAGGCGCGGCACCCGATGCAGCGACTGTGGTCGACAGCGAAGACCGCGGTGGCCGGATCGATGCCCAGGGTCACGGTCACGGCTGGGCTCCGTGCAGGGTTAGGTCACGGTCGTCGCGGACGTCGCCCCGGCCAGATGCCTTGGCGACACGGACCGCGCTCACCTTGAACTCCGGGATGCCCGAGACCGGGTCGATGTCCCGGTGCGTGAGGAGGTTCACCGACTTGTCCCCGGGCCAGTGATAGGGGATGAAGACGGTGTCCGGGCGGATGGTCGACACCACCTTGGCGGGCACGACGATGCTGCCCCGGCGCGACTCGACCCGAACCATGTCCCCGTCCTCGATCCCCAGCTCCCCGGCCAGGAGGGGGTGCATCTCGCAGAGTGGCTCCGGGTACTGGTCGACGAGGGCGCCTATGCGCCTGGTCTGGGTGCCGGAGAGGTACTGGCTGATCACCCGGCCGGTGGTGAGGTAGATCGGGTAGGCCTCGTCGGGCACCTCGGCCGACTCACGCCATGGGGTGGGGATGAACCGGGCCTTGCCGTCCGGGTGGAAGAAACGACCCCCTTCGAAGAGACGCGGGGTCCCGGGATGGTCAGGCTCGGGACAGGGCCAGAACACACCTTGTTCCTCCACCACCCGGTCCCAGGTGATCCCGGCGTAGTCGGCGGTGCCCCCGGCGGAAGCCCGGGCCATCTCGTCGAAGATCTCCTCGGTGGACGTGTAGTCGAAGTACTGACCCCGGCCGAGCCGCTCGCCCAGATCGCAGACGATCTCCCAGTCGAGTCGGGCGTTCCCCGGCGGAGGAACGGCTGCGTTGATCTTGACCACCCGGCCCTCGAGGGTGGTGACCGTTCCCTCGTCCTCCTCGTGCAGCGAGCCGGGCAACACGATGTCGGCGTGGCGTCCGGTCTCGGAGAGGAAGAAATCGATCGTGGCGTAGAACTCGAGTTTGTCCAGGGCGTCCCGGGTGAAGTTGGCGTCCGGTAGCGACACCAGCGGGTTGAAGCAGATCGACAGCAGCCCCTTGATCTCTCCGGCCCCGATGGCGTCCATGATCTCCTGGGCGGTCAGCCCTTTGCCCGGGATCTCGGACTCGTCGCATCCCCATACCGAGGCGACGTGCTGACGGTGCACCGGGTTGGTGATGTCACGATTGCCGGGGAGCTGGTCGCACTTGTGCCCGTGCTCCCGGCCTCCTTGCCCGTTGCCCTGGCCGGTGATGGTGTTGACCCCACACCCGGGCTTCCCGTACTTCCCCGTGGCTAGACCGAGGTTGATGCATGCGAGCACGTTCTCGACCCCCTTGGTGTGGTGCTCGAGCCCCCGGGCGTGGAGGAGCATCCCCGTCGCCGACCTGCCCCACAGTTCGGCCGCCTGCTCGATCCGGGATGCCGGGACACCGGACACCTCCTCCGCCCAGGCCGGGGTGGCCGGGGCGACGGTGGCCGCCGCCTGCTCGAACCCGACCGTGTGGGCGGCGATGAAGTCGTGGTCGAGCCAGTCGCGCTCGATGAGCACGTGGAGGATGGCGGACAGGACTGCCAGATCGGTCCCAGGGCGGAGACCCAGGAAGACGTCGGCGGTGCGGGCCGCCGGGGTCACCCGCGGGTCCATGACGATGAGCTTGGCCCCACGGTCGCGGGCCCGCCAGATGTAGCTGGTCGTGATCGGGGCGCACTCGGCGATGTTGGCCCCGGCGACGAACACCACGTCGGCGAGGGGAATGTCGGACCACGGGTTGGCGGCCCGATCGACGCCCAGCGCCTTCTTGCCCGCCGCCCCTGCGGACACCATGCACAGCCGGCCGTTGTAGTCGAGGTTGGCTGTGCCGACGCCGAGACGGGCGAACTTGCCCATGAGGTACGACTTCTCGTTGGGGATCGAGACCCCGGAGAGCACCGCGACCGAGTCCGGGCCATATGTCTCCTGGATGCGTCGGATCTCCCGGGCGGTGCGGTCCAGGGCCTGGTCCCAGGTGACGGGGCGGAAGCCGTCCGGATGGGTGGGGTCGCGCTGCAACGGCTCGGTGAGCCGGTCGGGGTGGCTTCCCTGCAGGTACCGCTTCACCCCCTTGGGGCAGAGCTTCCCCTCGTTGAAGGGGAAGTCGTACCGGGGCTCGAAACCGACCACCCGATCGTCGGAGACCTTGAGCCTGATCCCGCATTGCTGGCCGCAGAAACAGCAGTGGGTGTCGACCATCCGGTCGATCTCTAGACCTGCGTCCCAGCCACCCGGTGGTGTCCGATTGAGGTGAGGGCCGTATCTCTCGATGAGGGCTTCGTCGGTGAGGGGGATCTGTGCCATCAGCCAAACCCCCCGACCCGCTCCGATTGCGCTCGTCCCACCAGCAGACGCCGGCAGCGCGGGCACACGTCCTGGTAGTTGCCGCCACCGGGGAGGCTGTAGTCGAACCCGACCTGGGGGAGCACCTCCTTCAAGTCGCTCATCTGGAGCCGGGAGGCGAAGTGGTCCCCGCACTCGGTGCACACCTGGGGCCCGCTCTCGGCCCCGGCCTTCTTGTAGAAGGCGACACCGAGGTTGGCCGGCCGCTGCAGTATGTGGAACAGCTTGCCGAACGGGATGTAGAGCAACCCGAGCACGACGGTGAGGGCGTGCAGGTTGTTCAAGAACGAGTAGAAGCGGCCCTCCATCCACATGCTCGAGGCGGTGAGCATCAAGCCGGTCACGGAGACCGCGAACAGACCGGCGAGGGCGGCGAAGTCCCCGGCCCGCTCCAGGGCAAGCGCTCCGCGGTCACGGAAACGGCGGATCAGGAAGAGGGTCACCCCTGCGATGACCAGGACCGCGGCCACGTTGAGTGCGTGGAAGATCAGCCACCCGAACAGACTGCGGGAGTCGAAAGAGATGGTGGCGAAACGGCCCAGGTAGGCGACATAGGTCCGGCCTGTGGGGTCGGCCGACTCGAAGTGGAACCATCCGAAGGTGAGAGGGAAGGTGACCAAGGCGGCGAGGATGCAGCCCCAGAAGAGAAGCTGGTGTGCCAGCCAGCGGGTTCGCGACCGGCTGGCGATGAAGCGCTGCAGCGCCAGGTTGGACACCACCAGCCCGGCCAGACCGACCAGATTGGACCCCAGCCTGCCCCTCGCCCGCAGCGCCTCCCACCCCCGCTGGTTGAGACGGGCGGTCGGTGGCCGCCGGAGCCAGACCACGTAGCGATAGACCGTGGCGAACACCGCGAGGAGTGTTCCGAACAGGTAGGGGGCCAGGGCGGCGTCGAACCAGCGCAGGGTGCTGGATCCGAAATAGACGGCGACCAGGAGCACCGCCACCGCCACCACACCGAGACTCACACCCTTGCCGTCGAGTCGGAGCGGTGCCGCCATGGGTGGGGACGTTACCGAATCGGGCCGTGGGCAAAGCTGGGGCGGGTTCCGGGCGGCGTTGCTATAGCAAGAGGTCGTGGAATCCGAGACCTGATGCTATAGCAACGCCGTTCTCGACCACCGGCCCGCTGTGAATAACCTGGATCTGGTGAGTGTCGATGTCGACGAGTTGCGGCGGCTGCGCCGGGCCCGGGACCAGATGGACCGGGAATACGCCCAGCCGCTCGACGTGCCCGCCCTGGCCCGGACGGCGATGATGTCGCCGGCGCATTTCAGTCGGCGTTTTCGCGCCGCCTACTCGGAGACCCCGTACTCGTACTTGATGAGCCGCCGCATCGAGCGGGCCAAGACCTTGCTGCGGATGGGCGAGATGTCGGTCACCGAGGTGTGCATGGCCGTCGGCTGTACCTCACTGGGCTCCTTCTCCGCCCGTTTCACCGAGCTGGTGGGCCAGTCACCCAGCGAGTACCGGGCGCGCGATCACGACCTGCTCCGGGCCATACCCGCCTGTCAGACGATGGTGTTGACCCGGCCCCGCAAGAGCGACGACGGGTGGAGCGACGAAGAAAGCAGTTTTCGAGAAGCAATCACGGTGACCTCCTCGTAGCGTCCGCGCCATGTCTGTATCACTCAGCACCGTGCACGTATACGTCGACGATCCCGACGCGGCTCTGGTCTTCTACCGGGACACACTCGGTCTGACGGTCCAGAACGAGGTCGAGAACGAGGGGTTCCGCTGGATCACTCTCGTCACCGACACCCAGCCCGAGATCCAGATCGTCCTGTCCTCGCCCTATGTGGGGAGGTCGCAGGAGGACGGGGAGGCTTTGGCCGCCCTTCTCGCCAAGGGCGAGCTGCCCGGTCCGTTCTTCACCACCGACGACCTCGATGCGACGTTCGAGAAGGCCGCCTCGGCCCCCGGTGTCGAGGTGCTCGAGGAGCCGGCCGACCGGTTCTGGGGCGCCCGTGACGCCGCGGTTCGCGATCCGGCGGGGAACATGCTCCGTCTGGTCCAGGCTTAGCGACGTCCGTCCGTTCACACATCGAGCATCGTTTGGCAGGCCGGCTATCGCCGTCGTATCGATGCTCGGTGTGTGACCGACGACCACTCCCACCTCACCAACACCATGCATCGCCACCTCGGGGTCACACCGAGTCGGCTCAGGTCGGGCTGAGAACCATGTTCAGGGGAGCCGGAAGGCTCTTGAGTACCGTGTCGCCGTGTCCAGACGGTTTCTCGAAACCAGAGAAGAGGGGCCTCTTCTCTTTGCAGCCATCCGGGCCGTAAAGGCCCGCGGCTACGAGATCGCAGACCTGAGGGCCGATGCCATCGCCGGGGTGGTGCTCGGAGTGGTGGCGTTGCCGTTGTCGATGGCGTTGGCGATCGCCGCCGGCGCCCCTCCTGAGTACGGGCTGTTCACCGCCATCGTTGCCGGGATCGTCATCGCGCTCAGCGGTGGCTCGATGCACTCCGTCTCCGGGCCGACTGCAGCTTTCGTCGTGCTCCTCGTCCCTGTGGTCAGCAGATACGGGATGCCCGGTCTGCTGGTGGCCACGGCCATGGCCGGGCTGATCCTCCTGGCCATGGGTCTGTTCGGTTTGGGGCGTCTCATCCAATTCGTCCCCCACCCGGTGACCACCGGGTTCACCGCCGGCATCGCCGTGGTCATCGCCGTGCTGCAACTGGGGGACTTCCTGGGTCTGGGTCGTCTCGAAGGGGAGCGGATCTGGGAGCGGCTCGCCGACATGGTGGAGCGTCTTCCCGAGATCTCCTGGCCCGATGTCGCCGTGGGCTCACTCACTCTCGTCATCCTCATCGTCTGGCCCCGAGTCACCCGGAAGGTCCCCGGTCCACTCGTCGCCCTGGTCATCGCGACGGTCGCCGGTCTGGTCCTCGGCGGGATGGACCTGCCCGTCGAGACCATCACCACGCAGTTCGGTGGGGTCCCGGGCCAGGTGCCGATGCCCACTCTTCCCTGGGCCGATTCCGGTCTGACCTGGGACGATGTCTACGACCTGGCGCCTACGGCCCTCGCCATCGCCGTGCTCGGGGCGATCGAGTCGCTGCTCTGCGCCGTCATCGCCGACGGGATGACCGGTGGCCGCCACGATCCCGACGCGGAACTGGTCGGTCTCGGTCTCGGCAACATCGTGGCGCCGTTCTTCGGCGGGTTCGCCGCCACCGGGGCCATCGCCAGGACCGCCACCGGGATCAGGGCCGGTGGCCGGACCCCGATGGCGGTGGTGATCCACTCCCTGTTCCTGCTCGCCGCCATGCTCGCTCTGGCGCCGGTGTTGGGGAGCATCCCGATGGCGGCGATGGCCGCCCTCCTCCTCATCGTGGCCTGGAACATGAGCGATGTCAGCCACTTCGTCCGCATCACGAGGATCGCCCCCCGCAGCGACGTGCTTGTCCTGTTCGTCTGCTTCGTCCTGACGGTGGCGTTCGACATGGTCGTGGCCGTGGCCGTCGGTGTGGTCCTCGCCGCGTTGCTGTTCATGCGTCGCATGGTCGAGATATCAGGTGCCCGGCTGATCGGCGGTCCGGAAGGGCACACCGCGGTGGGGTTGCCCCCGGGGGTGGTGTTCTACGACGTCGCCGGGCCGCTGTTCTTCGGCGCCGCCGAGAAGGCGTTGGAGGCGTTGACCGTCGTCGAGGAAGGCGTCCACACGGTGGTGATGGATCTCGAGGACGTTCCGGCCATCGACGCCACCGGGTTGGTGGCGCTCGAGTCGACCATCGCCCGCCTCAACGGCCACAACGTCAAGGTGGTCCTGAGCGGGGTCCGCCCACAGCCGAGACGGGCCCTGGAGAAGGCCGGGTTCCGGGACGAGCCGGGTCGTCTCGAGATCACCGATGACACCGACACCACGCTGGAGCACCTGATCCAGCTGGCTCCTGACGACGGCAGAATGGGCTCATGACATCTGCCGATCCGGTGTTCACCAACGGGCCGGCCCGGGCCATCAAGTGGGGTGAGTTCGCCGCGCTCGAACCTGATCTGGCCCGTTTCGGGGCCGGGAGACTGAGAGCCACCCTCCCCTCCTATCTGGCCACCGTGCGCCGCTCCGGTGCCCCAAGGGTCCGTCCGGTGACCCCGATCTTCCGAGCCCACGGTCTCTACCTCTTCATGGAGCCGACCTCCCCAAAACGAAGGGACCTCCTGGCGACGTCCTGGTACGGGATGCACAGCGGTGTCCCCGACAACGCCGGAACCGGGGGCGAGTTCAGCATCGAAGGAGGTGCGGTCCCCGTCGACGACCCCGCGATCTGGACGGAGGTTGCCGAAGCCTCGGGCTACGACCCTCCCGAGCGCTACATCCTGTTCGAGTTCTTCGTCAGCGAGGCGCGGTGTCACGGGTATGGCGACGTTCCCCTGCCGGACACCCGGAAATGGGTGATCGGTTAGGCCTTTAGATGCCCGCCGGATCGGGAACGATCGGCCGGTGACACAATCGGGACGATGACCGCCGCCGAGGCCCGTGTTCCCGACTGGCACGCAATGCCGGTCGCCGACGTGGTGGCTCGACTCGGCACCGACGTCGAGAAGGGCCTCAGCCAGGAGGAGGCCGCCCGTCGCCTCCGGGAGTACGGGCCGAATCAGATGGTCACCGAGCGCCGCTGGGTTCGTCTGAAGAGACTGGCGGCCCAGTTCCAGGACGTGACGGTCCTGCTGCTCGTCGTGGCCGCCCTGGTGAGTGGGGTCCTGCTGGGCGCCTGGGTGGATGCCGCCGCCATCGGGGTCATCGTGATCTTGAACGCGTTGATCGGCTACGTCCAGGAGACCAAGGCGCAGACCTCGCTGGAGCGTCTGCGGGAGATGGAGGCGCCGAAGGCGACGGTGATCCGCGACGGTCTGACCCTGGAGATCCCGGCGAGGGATCTGGTCCCGGGAGACCTGATCGTCATCGAGGCCGGCGAGCGGGTTCCGGCCGACGGCAGGGTGGTGTGGGACCTCCGTCTCCTCGTGAACGAGGCGCCCCTGACCGGCGAGTCCATGCCCGTGGCGAAGTCCGACGATCCGGTCGAAACGGACAGTCCGGTGGCCGATCGCACCTCCATGGTGTTCTCGGGCACCAGTGTCGTCGCCGGCCGGGGAAGGGCCCTGGTCACCGCCACCGGCGCCGCCACCCAATTCGGGCACATCGCCGCCCTGTTCTCGGACGACCAGCCCCGCACCCCTTTGCAGGAGGACCTGGCCCGGATCGGTCGTCGTCTCGCCATCCTGGCCCTGGCCTCCGCGGCCCTCATCTTCCTCGCCGGCATCGTGCGGTCGTTCCCGGTCGAGACCATGTCTTTGACCGCGGTCGCCGTTGCCGTTGCCGCCATCCCCGAGGGCCTGCCCGCGGTGATCACCGTGAGTCTCGCCGGTGGTCTTCAGCGCATGGCCCGCCGCAATGCCGTGATCCGTCGTCTCCCCGCGGTGGAGACCCTTGGCGTGGTCAACGTCATCTGCACCGACAAGACCGGGACCCTGACCTCGCCGGAGCTCGAGGTCGGGGAGTGGTGGTCGCCCGACGGCGGCAGCCCGACGTCGCCGGACGGGTGGCTGGCCAGGGCCGCCGCCCTGTGCAACAACTCGGTGAGATCGCCCGATGGTTGGGCGGGCGACCCGACTGAGACCGCCCTCATGAGGGCCCTCGAGGAGGCCGGCCTAAACATCGAGGAGCTCGCCGACCGTTTTCCCCGGGTCGACGAGGCGGCCTTCGACGCACGCAGGAAACGGATGTCCACGGTGCACCAGGATGGTGGGAGGTACGTGCTCCTGACCAAGGGTGCGCCCGAGATCCTGGCGTCTCGTCTGGCCAGTGAGGATGCCGCCCAGGCCCTCCTCAACCAGGCTGCCGAGATGGCTCGGAGGGGGCTACGGCCTCTCGCCTTCGCAATGCGGCCCCTGGAGGATGCGCCTCGAGATCCCGCCGAGAGCGAGTCGGATCTGATGCTCCTCGGCATGGCAGGGCTCCGGGAGCGGATCCGGCCCGAAGTGGCCCCGGCGGTGGCGAGGGCGGCCGGCGCCGGGGTGCGCACCGTGATGGTGACCGGCGACCACGCCCTCACCGCCTCCGCGGTCGCCGAGAAGGTCGGGATCGGCTCCCGTGGCGTCCTCGAGGGTCTCGAGTTGTCGAGGATGAGTGTCGAGGAGCTGACCAAGACGGTGCGCGAACATGACGTGTACGCCAGGGTCGATCCGGCTGACAAGGTGAAGATCGTCCAGGCGTGGCAGGCGGCCGGCGCCAGGGTGGCCATGACCGGTGACGGTGTCAACGATGCCCCGGCCCTGCATCGGGCCGACATCGGGATCGCCATGGGGTCGGGCACCGACATCGCCCGGGAAGCGGCGGCCATGGTGCTCACCGACGACAACTACGCCAGCATCGTCGAGGCCATCGCCGAGGGCCGGAGACTGTTCGCCAACCTGCGCAACGTCGTCCACTACCTGCTCTCGGCCAACGCCTCGGAGATCTTCTACGTCCTGGTCGGGTTTCTCGTCTTCGGCTTCATCGGCGAGCCACTGGTCGCGGTCCAGCTCCTCTGGATCAACCTGATCTCCGACTCCCTGCCCGCCATCGCCCTGGGCATGGAGACGCCTACCCGGGACCTCATGGCCGACCCGCCCGGTCGTGGGAGGGACGTGCTGAGTGCGCGGAACACCTTGATCCTGCTGGCTCAGGGTTTGATCCTGGCCGGGTGCGCCGTAGCCGTGCTCCTGGTGGGCACTTACTCCATGGGGCTGGAGCACAAGGCTGTCCAGACCATGGTGTTCACGACCCTGGTCTTCAGTCAGTTGCTCCACGCCCTCAGCATCTGGTCCCGGGGAGGCAACTCGTTGAGAACCCGGCCCTCCCGGCTCCTCATCGGCTCCATCGTCGGCTCGGCATTGCTCCAGGTCCTGGTGGTGTACACGCCGTTCGGCAACACCTTGCTGCGCACCGTCCCGGTCGACGCGCAGGCCATGGGGCTGGTCGTGGGTCTCTCCCTGCTTTCGATGGTCCTGGTCCGGTTGCTGAACCGGGTGGTGCCCGACGAGACGGACGACGCCGGTCGGCAGGCTTCGGGTCTTTAGCCCCTTGTCCTGGTCCGAGGACCGTCCCATGATCGTGACATGAGCCAAATTCGACCGGAGGACGGCCCCGGGCGTCCGGTTCTGTCGTACGACGGCCAGCACCGTGTGGCGGAGCGACGCGAGCAGCTCTATCAGGTGATGAGTCGTCTGGAGGCTGCTGCGGCCCGACCCACCGGTTCACCCGACTGGCGGAGCGGCGTGGAGGCGGCCCTGGAGGACCTCGACGAGGCTCTCCGTCAGCACGTGGAGCAGGTCGAGGGAGAAGGGGGACTGTTCGAGGACGTCCACTGGCAGGCGCCGCATCTCGATCACCAGATCGAGACCCTTCGCGAGGAACACGAGGAGCTGCTGGCGGCCTCCCGTTGGGCGTTGCGCATGGTCGACGAGTGGGAGCCGGCGGTCCTTCGCCGCCGGGTCAACGGTCTGCTCGCCCGTCTGGCGGTGCATCGTCAGACCGGGGCGGAACTCCTCTACGACGCCTATAGCCTCGACCTCGGCGGGCTCGACTGAACCGGGTCCCGCCTCACATTTGTCTTTCCGCGCGGCGTAGATCCGGTATTTCGGATCCACATCCTTAGGAAAGAATTACCGGGTGGCCTTGACCACCAGGACGTCGCACTCCGCGAGATGGATGGCGCGGTGGCTTGTGCTTCCGAGGATCAGGGCGGCCAGCTCCCCACGGCCTCTGGTTCCCACCACGAGCAGCTCGGCGTCCGCCTCCTTGGCGTACTCGACCAGCGCGTCCGGCGGGTATCCGTCGAGATCGACCTTTTTGACGTGAACGTCCGATCCGGCGATGTCGTCCTCGAGCTGGGCCCACACCGCAGCCCGCTGCGCTTCGATGACCTCAGTCCAGTCGATGGGGGCGTCCGTGTAGAGGATCGGGGCCTGGGCCACGTGAACGAGGTGCAGTTCGGCTTTTCGCCAACGCGCCTGTTCCATTCCCCGCGCCACTACCTGCTTGGAGACGGGGGAATCGTCCACACCCGCTACCACAGTCATGATCGGTCCTTTCTCCGCGTCTCAACCTGTTGTCTGCCAGTTCATCTACCCAGGTCGACCCTAGGCGAATAGGCGCCGAAGCACCTGATCGATGTGACCAACGGCCCTGTTGGCCTCGCGGTGGTGCTGGTCGAATCGCAGACATAGGAGGCAGTCATGTCAACTACGCGATTGGATGTCTCCCCTCGGGTGAGACGTCCCGGCAGCCACGTCGGATACGTCATCGCGGTGATCGTGAACGCGGTGATGCTGGTCGTCGCTATGAACATCCTCGAGTGGGGATGGTTGCCGTTCCTGACCGCCGAGTTCGCCGAGGTCGTCCCCTGGATCAGTCTCTCACTGACCCTGACGATCCTGGCGAACCTGATCAACCTGTTCGACGACGACCCGTTGGTCAGGTCGGCGGGTCAGATAGTGGTCAACATCACCAGCGCGGTGGCCACCTTCCGCATGTGGCAGGTGTTCCCGTTCGACTTCTCCGGTTATCAGTTCAACTGGGAGGTCACGGCCCGGATCGTCCTGATCCTGGCGATGTTCGGGACCGTCCTCGGTGTGGCCACCGAGGTCTTGAAGCTCATGTCGCGTGGGTCGACCGAAAGGAGGTTGCATGACGACCGCACCTGAAACGAGCCAGCGAGAACAGACGACTCCCGTCACCAGTCGAAGGCTGTATCGGAGCACCACCGACAAGGTGTTCGCAGGCATCTGCGGCGGTCTCGGTGAGTACTTCGCAGTCGATCCGATCTGGTTCCGGATCGGGTTCGTTCTGCTGGCACTGGGAGGTGGGTCAGGGCTCCTGATCTACCTGTTGATGTGGCTGATCGTCCCCCCGAAGCCGGAGGGATACACAACCCCGGCTGCAGCCGACGACGCCAAAGGCCATGTGAGCGGGCTCGCCGTGCTGGGGATCGTGCTCATCTTCGTGGGCACGGTCACCCTGCTGAACACGGTGGCGCCATGGCTCGGCCAGTACTTCTGGCCCGTCATCTTCGTGGTCGCCGGCTTGGCCCTGATCGCGGGAGGTGTTCAACGTGACACTCACTGAAGAGCCGAAGACGGCCACGCCGGCACCGACGCCGAGACGTTCCCCGGTCTCGGCGGCACAGATCGTCGGTGGGGCGGTCCTCATCCTCATCGGTTTGCTCTGGCTGTTGGAGCGGACCGGTGCGGTGGACTTGAGCGCCACGGTCGTCTTTGCCATTGCCACCATGGCCATCGGCATCGCCCTGATGTTCCTTGCCAGGGAGGGGTCGCATCCCTTCCTCATCGTGCTCGGGACCATCTTCGGGTTGATCGCGCTGATCACCACTGCGGCGCCCTTCGAGGGCTTCCAGGGCGGGGTCGGAGATCGCGTAATCGAGGTGTCGACGATCGAGGACATCGAGACCGACTACGAGCTGGCCATGGGCTCTCTGACCATCGATCTTCGTGACGTCGAGGACTTCGACACCGACACCAGGCTCAGCGCCCAGGTCGGCACGGGTGATCTGATCATCCGGGTCCCGAGCGAAGTCGAGGTGGTCGTGGAGGCCGAGGTTGGAGCCGGCGAGGTGGACCTCTTCGGGAGGAACGTCGACGGCATCGGGATCGACGAGACATACGAATCGCCCGGATTCGACGAGAGCGAGCAGAGGCTGTTCCTGGACCTCGAAGTGTTCGCCGGGCGCGTGGAGGTGACCGATGACTGACCGATTCCATCTCGGGACGTTCCTTTGGGGCGTCGTTCTCACCCTGGCCGGCGCAGCTATCGCCGGTGACGGCTTCGGATGGTGGGACCTCGGCGTGATCGACCTGGCCTACCTGGCTCCGACACTCCTGATCCTGGTCGGCGTGGTGGTCGTGATCGCCGCGTTGGGCCGTGGTGCTCGGAGCGAAGGTGATCGCGGCGGAGCCGCATGACCATCTGAATCGGTGTCCCGGGCACTCTTTTCGGGTACCCGGGACACCTCGAGCCTGGAGAAACCATGAATGATCAATCGAGCCCCAAAGTCCTGGTGAGCGCCGGATCGAAGTACGGGTCCACTGCCGAGATCGCCCGGCACATGGCTGATCGCCTGGAACGCGCCGGTCTCGACGTCGTCTTCCGCCCACCGAGCGAAGCCGGAGAGCTCGGGTCGTATGACGCGATCGTGTTGGGCAGTGCGGTCTACGTCGGCCACTGGACTTCCGACGCCATGGAACTGGCCCGCGCCATCGGGAGACTCGCCCCGAAGCCGCCGGTCTGGATCTTCTCGAGTGGCCCCATCGGCGACTCACCCAAGCCAACCGAGGATCCGGTGGACGTGAGCGAGGTGCTCACCCTCACCGAGGCCCGGGAGCACCGGGTCTTCAAGGGCAAGATCGACAAGTCGAAGCTCAGCTTCGGGGAGAAGGCCATACTGATCGCGGTGCGCGCCGCCGAGGGCGACTACCGGGATTGGGACGCCGTCAACGAGTGGACGGATGCGATCGCCGAGGAGCTCGTCAGAGAGGAGATCGGAGCATGACCGAGAATCAAGATCCGGCAGGAAGACGCTGGGTCGACGAGGCCGAAGAGGCCCTGAACCGGGCCGCCGAGGCGTTGAAGAACGCCTGGGAAGGGACCCGAGAGGCGCGGATGTCCACCCTGGAGGCGGCCAAGGCTGCCGCCACCAAGCTCGGTGAGGCCATCGAAGAGGGCATTGCCCTCGCCAAGGAGACCTGGGATCCGGCCAAGAAACCCACCGATCAGGTCGAGGAGACCACGGCCGACGAGGAGGAGTGAGCCGCCGTTAGGCCCACTCAATGGGGGACAAGGTCCCTACTAACCCTCCGTGCACCTCCTGAGAATGCATCTCAGGAGGTGTTTGATGAAGATTCAAGACCTGATGACGACCAACGTCATCACCATCGGCCCGGAGGCCTCGCTGAAAGAGGCCGCCCGCCGGATGATCGAAGCCGGTGTCAGCGGGCTTCCGGTGACCGACGACTCAGGGTCGCTCGTAGGCGTGATCACCGAAGCGGACTTCGTCAAGGCGGAGTCGGGCCGACGTGCCGCCAAACGGGCCCGTCTGCTCCGTTGGTTCACCCGTGACGACGGGTCGATAGCCGACGAAGAGCGACGGGTCGGCGATGTCATGACCACCGAAGTGATCACCATCCCTGCTCAGGCCGACCATGTCGAGGCGGCGCGGCTGATGCGCAGCGCCGGGATCAAGCGCATCCCCGTCGTGGAGGATTCCAGGGTGGTCGGGTTGGTGAGCCGCTCCGACATCCTGAGGGCATTCGCCCGGCCCGACAGCGAGATCATCTCGGAGATCACCGAGTACCTGATGCCGAAGGTGCTGTGGATCGATCCTCGGGCGATCCGGATCTCGTGTGTCGAGGGCAACGTGGTTCTCTCGGGACGTCTGGAGACTCGAAGCGACGTCCAGCTCCTCGTGGAGCTGACCCGTCGTCTCGACGGTGTCGTCTCGGTCCAGGATCATCTCACCTGGGAGATCGACAACGAGAAGCTGCCCATGGTCTCCCCGATCCCTTCCAGCCGTAACTGGTAACGGACCCAAGAAACCTCCGTGGTGGGTTCCTATCCGGACCCACCGCCTCCGACACCCCTCCCGCTAGCCTCGGGGCCAGGAGGACCCGATGCCGGATGTGTGGTCCACCGTTGCCGACCTGGATCCGACGATGCAGCGTCGTCTCGGTGATGTGCTGGAGACCAGAGGCGCCGACCCGCAGCAGCGGGCCATGCGGATGGTCTTCCTCGATTCCATCCCGTTCCCGGATGGATCGACGGTCCTCGAAGTCGGCTGCGGGACGGGAGTCCTCACCCGACAACTGGCCGCGCATCCATCCGTCGCGGAGGTCGTCGGTGTCGACCTGGCCGGTTCACTCCTCGAACGGGCCCGTGAGCTCTCCGTCGACCATCCCCAGATCGAGTATCTCGAAGGTGATGCCCGCGACCTGCCGGTGGACGATGACGACTTCGACGTCGTGGTGTTCGACTCCACCCTGTCCCATGTTCCCGATGTCGACAAGGCGCTGACGGAGACGGCCCGCGTCCTTCGACCCGGTGGGCGACTCGCTGCTTTCGACGGCGACTACGCCACGGCCACCGTGGCGCTCGGCGATCAAGATCCCCTACAGGAGTGTGTCAACGCGATGATGGCAAACTCCGTCAACGATCGATACGTCATGAGACGCCTGGCTTCGGTGGCTCGCCGGCACGGATTCGAGGTCGAGCACTTCCAGAGTCACGGGTTCGTTGACACCAGCGACGACGGATACATGGTCACGGTCGTGGAGCGGGGGATCGATCTACTGCTCGGCAACGGTCAGATCGGTGAGGGGACCGCCACCGCTTTGAGGGCCGAGGTCACCCGGCGGGCGGAGCTCGGCCTGTTCTTCGGTCATGTCGCCTATCTGAGCCTCATCGCTCGTCTCTGAGAACGGCGAGTCCGGCGGTAGGACCGTGGTCGAGCCGGGTCTCGTGTGGAGCGCACGCCTGGCCCCGGTATCTGCGGGCCAGCAGGAGGATTGCTGCTGACGACGCTGCCGTGGCCACAGCCAGCACGATGAACACGTAGTCGTGCCGGTAGAGGGCCAGTGACCCGATGAGAAGACTGCTCGCCAGCCACATTCCCCAGGCACGGGTGCTTATGCCGTCGGCACAGTGCTTCCTGATCAGGTGGGCAAGTTGGGGCAGGTAGGCGGCGGTGGACAGGGTGATCCCGATCATTCCCAGTGTCTCGAAGACCATTCTCACCTGGGTGGTCTCCGTGACGGTCGGTGGCGCCGGCCGGTCGGTTCCCGGACCGTCGTGGAGATCTCGTGTCCGTCGCCGAGGAGGTCGATGGCGACCAGCCCGATGAGCCGGGCCGTGCATCTGGTTCCCAGACTCTCGATGCAACGACGGATCGCCTCACCGAGCTCGGTGACTGCCTGATCCTGCTCTCGATCCATGATCCGATCCTTTGGCGGGGACGTCACCCGGCTGCCGGGTGGGAGAGGGGGTCATGGGAAGGACCGGCAGCGGGTGACGTCCGTGTGTGATCAGGCGTGCTCGTTGGCCAGCTGGCCGAGGGCGAGGGCGGCGAGGAGGAGACCGAAGTCACGCAGAGCTATGTCCCAGAAACCTCCGGCGATGGCCAGCGTGACGATGATCACTGCCAGCCAGGCGGCGACCACGTAGGCGAAGATGCGGGGACGCAGCCAGACCCCGATCCCGGCTGCGATCTCGATGACTCCGACGATCGCCATCACCGTGCTTCCGCTGATGGTGTCGGTGACGACCGACGGCAGGTACTCGGTCCAGTCCACCATGAGGTTGAAGAACTTGTCCAGCCCGAAGAGGATCGGCGCAACGGTGAACCCCAGTCTCAGGATGCGGAAGGCGTTCTGTGAGGGAGTGGCCCGAACAGTGGTGCTGGTCGTGGCCGTGGCGGTTGACATCGTGCTTCTCCTTTTCTAAAGCCGGTCTGAACCGACTTTAGAACGGCGACACTGTATTGTCAACCGGTCTCGCTTTTAGATTTCCGAGCCGACCGGCTGTTCCTCCTGCGCCGTCTGGGCCGCATGCCCTTCCACGTCGATCCGGGGCAGGATGCGGTCGAGCCACTTGGGCAGCCACCAGTTCCTGTCGCCGAGCAGCTCCATGGTGGCGGGCACCAGGAGCAGTCGGACGACGGTGGCATCCAGGAGCACCGCGGTGGCGAGCCCGACACCGAAGAGCTTGATGATCCGGTCGGGCTCGAGGACGAACGACCCGAACACCACGACCATGATGGCGGCGGCCGCCGAGATCACCCGGGCGGTGGCGGCGAGACCGTCGGCGACCGAACGACGGGAGTCACCGGTGTGCAGCCACTCCTCACGGATACGGGAGAGCAGGAAGACCTCGTAGTCCATGGACAGACCGAAGACGATGGCGAACATCATCATGGGCACGAAGGGCTCCACCGGGGCGGGGGCGATCCCGAGCAGGTTTCCCAGCCATCCCCATTGGAAGATGGCAGTCACCACTCCGTAGGCGGCGCCGATGGCGAGCAGGTTCATCACCACCGCCTTGACCGGCACCAGGATCGATCGGAAGACCACCATGAGGAGCAGGAAGGAAAGCCCCAGCACCACGGCCATGAACACCGGGAGACGGCTGGTCAGATAGTCGGAGAAGTCCACTCCGGCCGCCACCTGACCCGAGACGACCACGTCGAGGCCGGACCCGGTGGTCGCCTCCGGGAGGACCTCGCCGCGCAGACGCTCCACCAGCTCCGTGGTGGCTTCGTCCTGAGGTGCCGTGGTCGGGAAGACCCGCCAGACCACGGCGGTGGGAGCGGCCTGGTCGTTGGGGATCGGGGGAGTGACGAAGGCGACACCCGGGTCCTGCTCGAGGGCGGCGCTGACCGCCAGGAAGGTCTCGGGAGACGCCCCTTCAGGCACCTCCGTGGCCAGCAACAGTGGTCCGTTGAACCCGGGCCCGAACCCTTCGGCGAGCAGGTCGTAGGCACGGCGGGTGGTGGTGTCCTCCGGGAAGTTGCCTTCGTCCGAGAAGGCGAGCCGGAGACTGAAGAAAGGCAGGGCCAGGACCACCAGGACCACGACCCCGAGCAGCGCCATGATGGCGGGCCGTCCCTGGATGAACCGGCTCCAGCGATAGGGGATCGTCTCGCGGAGCGG
>DASSVE010000015.1:0-3272 GCA_035706345.1 Acidimicrobiia bacterium | reverse complement strand
CACCTCCAGGGAGAGACGGTGGACGGAACGAGCTCACCATACCGCCCCCGTCAAACCCGGAATCTGCCCGTCCTGGCTCACTCGGCGGACACCGGTTCGAGGTCTTCGACGTCCTTGAAGTTGACCTGTTCGGCGACCACCTCGATCCGCGATCTGCGTCCGTCGGGGCTCTCCCAGTAGCGTCTCTGCACCGAGCCGCACACCCAGATCCGCTGGTTCTTCTCCCCAGGCTCGTCGACCAATTCCTCAGGTGGGTCCCACAGCGTCACCGGGATGACGTCGACCCGGCTGCGCGGGAAGTCGACGCGGACGGTGACCAGGTAGCGGATCAGCTTGGTTCCGGAGTCGAAGACCCGAAGCTCGCCGTCGACGGCGAGACGCCCACACATGACGATGAGATTGAGATCCATCGCAGTTCTCCCCTCTTGTCGTTCGGGAGAGTGCGGCAGAGTCGAGATTGCCGGTGGACTAGGACAGAATCCGACCACCTGCGAGATACCTTGGGGCGATGATCGATTCCTATCCCGAGGCGCCTGCCCGGCTGGCGCCGTTCCTCGCTCAGTGGGACTACGTAACCGACCAGCTCTTCAGTCGGCTGGAGGGCCTCACGGACGCCGAGATGTTGTGGGAGCCGGCACCCGGCTCGTGGACCGTCGTCGCGGACCCGGCAGGGAACGGGCGGCCCACCTCGCGCGACGGCTGGTGGAATCCCACTCCCGACGCCGAGCCACCGAGGACGATCGCATGGTCGATGGGTCATCTCGGTGCGGGCTCGATGGTGCGGGCCGACTGGCTGGTCGGTGACCACCAGCTCCTCGACGTCCCCGACTGGCCGATGACCGCCGATCGGGCGATCCCCTTCCTGAGAGACGGGCTGCAGGCGTGGAGATCAGGGCTCGATCAGATGAGCGACGAGGACCTGGACACGGTGGGTCGCTCCGCCTACCCCGAGGGGCTGGATCCTCAGCTCCCGCTCCTCGACATCGTGTGGTGGATCAACAAGGAGCTGCTGTGGCACGCCGCCGAGATCTGGTTCATGAGAGATCTCTACAAGGCGAAGGTCGGGACTAGCTGAGGGCGTTCCTCAGCTCGTCGACCCCTTCGAAATCGGGCTCCTGCTCGTCGAGCGCGGTCACCAGCCGGCGGGCCGCCTCCTTGTCGCCGGCGGCGAGTGCCACCCGCGCCGCCACGAACCATCGACGCAACTCACCCTGGGTCGGCGAGGCAACGAGGCGACCCGGTTTGATCACCGCCCAGGCGTCCCGGGGCCGGTTCTGGTCGAGCAGGAACGAGGCGTAGACCACCCGGGCCTCGTGGTTGATCGTCGGTGAGATGTCGAAGTCCTGGAGCTTCTCCCAGGCCTTGATCACGTCTTCGGGGCGGTTGAGGGCCCGGAGACAGTCCATCTCGACGGGATAGTGGATGAGGTCCCCGGTGAGCCGGCGGAATGTGCGCAGCTCACGCAGTGCTTCCTCCCATTGGCCGGAGCGGTACGCGGCGAGCCCCATGAGTTCCCTGATGGTGGCCGAGCGGGGAGCCAGCTTCTTGGCCTTGCGCAGCTCTGTCAGGGCCGCCGGATAGCGCTCGTCGGCGAAGGCCTCGAGGGCGGCGCTGAGGTGTCTGAGGGCCGGCTGACGTCTGTCTTTGGGTGTGGACCGGATTATCTCGTCCTGCACCCACTTGGGAAGCTGGCCACCCTTGACCGCGGTGATGGTGTTCCGGCGTGGCCGCTTGCCGGGATGGCTCCGGCGCATGCCGGAGCGGTTCGACTTGTGACCGTCGTCGTCACGTGGCAACGGTGAGCTCCTGAATGAGTGAAGGGCCACCGACGCTAGTCGGCGGCCCTTCTGCGTTTGCTGCCCGGCGGTGACCTACTCTCCCGGGGGACTGCTCCCCAAGTACCATCGGCGCTGACGGGTTTCACTTCCGTGTTCGGAATGGGAACGGGTGGTTCCCCGCCGCTAACGCCACCGGACAAATCTGGTGTCTCGGGCAACCCGAGCACTCCATAGCGAGCACAAGTTCTTGTCGAGGAGTTCTATATCCAAGCCCTCGGCCTATTAGTACCGGTCCGCTGAACACATTGACTGTGCTTACACGTCCGGCCTATCAACCTGGTCTTCTACCAGGGGCCTTAACCCTTGCGGGTGGGAAATCTCATCTCAAGGTGGGCTTCGCACTTAGATGCCTTCAGCGCTTATCCCGTCCGTACATAGCCAACGAGCCGTGCCCTTGGCAGGACAACTCGCACACCAGAGGTACGTCCACCCCGGTCCTCTCGTACTAGGGGCAGCTCCTTTCAAATTTCCTGCGCCTGCGGCGGATAGGGACCGAACTGTCTCACGACGTTCTGAACCCAGCTCGCGTGCCGCTTTAACGGGCGAACAGCCCGACCCTTGGGACCTGCTCCGGCCCCAGGATGCGACGAGCCGACATCGAGGTGCCAAACACCCCCGTCGATATGGACTCTTGGGGGGTATAAGCCTGTTATCCCCGGAGTACCTTTTAGCCGTTGAACCATGACGCACCCACGTGCCATCATGGGTTCACTAATCCCGACTTTCGTCCCTGCTCGACTTGTAGGTCTCGCAGTCAAGCCACCTTGTGCATTTACACTCAACGTCTGATTGCCGACCAGACTGAGGTGACCTTTGGGCGCCTCCGTTACAGTTTAGGAGGCCACCGCCCCAGTGAAACTGCCTGCCAGACACTGTCCCTGATCCGGATAACGGACCTAGGTTAGATGGCCGTCATATGAAGGGTGGTATTTCAAGGGCGGCTCCACACCGACTGGCGCCGGTGCTTCTCAGCCTCCCACCTATCCTGCACATCACATGCCAGACACCAATGTCAAGCTACAGTAAAGGTTCCGGGGTCTTTCCGTCCTGCCGCAGGTAGTGAGCATCTTTACTCACACTGCAATTTCGCCGAGTCTCTGGTTGAGACAGTACCCAAGTCGTTACGCCATTCGTGCAGGTCGGAACTTACCCGACAAGGAATTTCGCTCGTATAGCTCCCCATATCGCTATGGGGTACGGACCATATCTTCGCCTCCGTGTCGAACCGGAGCCGGCTGGCGTATGGCCTCTGAGGATTCCAGATATCGAGACCGCTGTTTGCGATTCATTGTCTCGGTGATGCCTGCGATCTCGACGAGACCCTCACGGGTCAGATGTCGATCGTCTTTCATCATCGAGATGACCGCGCAGAACGAGTTGAAATCGTCCCGTTTGGCGGTTCTCAGCGGGTGTTCTTCGAAGAACGGGATGATC
>DASSVE010000014.1:0-25086 GCA_035706345.1 Acidimicrobiia bacterium | reverse complement strand
CACATCGCCCGCGACCCGTTCGCCGCCCCGATCGACGAGGACCGGATCGACCACGGCGTGGCGTACGAGACGCGCAGCGACATCCCCGCTGACGAGCTGCCAGCGTTGAGCGAGGAGCTCCGGATACCAAAGGGCCTCGATCGAGGGCTGCGGGCCTCGGGAATCGACCCCGCCCAGTTGACCGGTCCCGACTTCGTCCTGGCTCTCCTCCGCATGTTCGGCTACCGGGTCACCGAGCAGGCCTATCCGGGCACCTACATCGCCATCAAAGACGGCGTGTCGACCTACATCGCCACCGACAGCTACAAGAAGGGAGATCATCCCGAAGTCGAGGACGGGGTGATGCGGCGTTTTCTCGCCGACTTCGCCTCTTCGAATGCCGATCGCGGGATGTTCATCTCCGACAAGTACGGGCCATTCACGATCTATGAGATCGAGGCCAACCAACCCAGGGTCAAGTTCATCACCAGGGAGCGCATCCAGCGTTTCGTCGACTCCATGGCCCTAGGGTGAGGCCGGAAGCCATAACCGGCGCCCCCGTTAGGATGGGTGAGCAAGGAGGACAACTTTGAGAATCAGTGGACAAGAGTGGCTGTTAGTCCTTCTGGTCGTCCTGCTCATCTTCGGCGCCCGCAAACTTCCCGAATTGGCCCGTTCCTTGGGCTCTTCGGCCAAGGAGTTCCGCAAGGGGCTCGAGGAGGGGAGCAAGGAGGACGGCACCCAAGCCGATGCCACCCGAACCGACATCGCTCAGGACGCGACAGAAACATCGACGTCAGAGCCAGAAGTCTCCGATCCGTAGGAACTGAACGCCTCCCGGCGTCGTTCCTGGAGTAGGTCTCCCGCATGGAGTCCATCCCACTCACATGGGAAGAGGTTGCCCGTGTCTACGGACGGAAGATCTACAACTTTGCCTACCGTCTCACCGGTAACCCGGACGACGCCCATGACCTCGTCCAGGAAGTCCTCCTTCGGGTACGTCGCGGTCTGGCCGACTACCAACCCGGGAGTTTCGAGGGCTGGCTGTGGAGGATCACCCGCAACGCATTCCTCGACGACATCCGTCGTCAGAAGAGACGGCCGACCGCGCCGCTCCCTGACGAGGTCGATCGTTGGGCCCGGGCCTCGTCGGAGTCGGCGGACATCGAATACGCCCGTATCTCCCTCGGGGATGACATCCAGAAGGCATTGCTGGAGCTTCCGATCGACTTCCGTGAGGCCGTGGTCCTCTGTGATGTCGTCGGGCTGTCCTACGAGGAGATCGCGTTGGCCGTGGCGGTGCCCATCGGCACGGTCAGAAGCCGGATCCACAGGGGGAGGAAGATGCTCCGGGAGTTGTTGACGTGACCCACCCGTCCGAGCTGATCAGCGCCTATCTCGACGGCGAGCTGCATGGGCGGGAGCTGGCGAAGTTCCTCGAGCATTTGACCACGTGTGGCCGCTGTACGGCGGAGCTGGAGGAGATCCAGGATGTGCGCCGGGCGGTGAGGTCGCTGCCGGTACTGGAACTGCCCGAGGGGATAATCCCCGAGGCGGACCGTGAAGTGGTCCCGATGCGGCGGAACAAGGGTCTGTGGGTGGGTGTCGCCGCCGCCGTGGTAGCGGCCGTCATTGCCGTCGCGGCGATCGTGACTCCGGCCCCGGGCTCGGTGAGCATCACCGACTTGAACTCCAGGTTCGGCGCCCGCGCCTCACTGGACCCGGCCTTCGGCCCCGCCAAGGTCGTAGTACCCGAGTTGGTGGGGGATTGAGAAGTCTCGTCGGCCTCGTGATGCTGCTCACGCTGCTTCCCGCCGGGGCTGAGTTCGGGGGCGATCTCGACGAGCTGTTGGAGCGTGGAAGAGGGGCCACATACTCGGCGGAACAGGTCATCAGCTGCTCGACCCCGGACGGCGACCGGGATGCCTTGGTGAGGATCGACCAGGTGGGGGGTGAGCTGCGTCTCACCACGAGTGTCGGTGGCGACGTCGAAGTGGTGTCCGGCGCCGGAGATTGGACCCTGACGCGGTCCAACGGGCAGGTGGTGCGTTCCACCGTCGACGGCAGTGAGGACGAGGTCGAGCCCCTGTACAACGTCGAGGAAGAGGGCGAGGTCGAATACCTGGGTCGGACGGCCATGGCCTATCTGCTGGTCCGGGAAGAGGTCCCCCGCGCCGAGCTGGTCATCGACGAGGAGACCGGGACGGTTGTGCACGCCGTGACCTTCACCATCGACAACGAGATCTATTGCGAGCGTCGGTTCCTCTCCCTCGACACCGACGCTCCGGTCATCGAGAACGAGGGCGTGGAGGAGACCGAGTCGATCCCACCGACGCGCGTGGAGACCTCAGATCTCCCCGAGTCGGTGACCGGGTTCGAGCTGCTCGACGAGTACGAAGACCAGGACGGGGTCCGCTTCGCCTACTACTCCGACGGGTTCTTCTCATTCGCCGTCTTCGAGACCCCGATGCCGGTGGCGGTCCCCGAGGCGTTGCCGGTCGAGTTCGACAGCGGCGCCTACGGCCGGGTCTTCACCGCGGGCCAGGTCACCTATGTGTGGGAGACCAGGGAAGCCGGCATGGCGCTGGTCGGCGATCTCCCCCCGGATCTCCACGAAGCTGTCCTCGCCGCCATGCCCCACCCCGAAGACCCCGGCCTCTTCCGTCGGTGGTGGCGCGCCCTGTTCGGGTAAGACCGAAACCACCCGGATTCAGGCGAGAAGGCTCACATAGTCGTCGAAATTGCGCGCCTGCCCGAGCTCGTCTGATCGGGTGACCCCGGTGATGACCCCATCCTCGTCGAGGAAGTAGGTCGTTCTCTCGGCGTAGCCGAAGGTCTCGTTGAACGTGTCGTACCTTCGCGACACCTCGCCGTGGGGCCAGAAGTCGGAGAGGATGTCGAAGAGGAACCCCTGCTGGTCGGCCCAGACCCGGTTGGCGTGCAGGGTGTTGCAGTCGATGGCGACCACGCGGGCATCCGCATCGTTGAACATCGTGTACTCGTCGCGGATCTGACAGAGCTCGCTCTCGCAGGTCCGGGTGAAGGCGAACGGGATGAAGACGATCACGGACTTGGACCCTTTGAGGTCGTCCCGCGAGACGGGCTCCCGGTTCTGGTTGAGCAGGGTGAACTCGGGGGCCGGGGTTCCGATGGCGAGGGGCAAAGCGGTCACTCCTTCGTTTCTCGAGATCGTAGGTTCCGCATCCGGAACCCTCTGCCTGAGGTTCCTCAGTTCCAGCCGTCCAACAGCACCCGGGCGGCCCATGCGGTCGGGTCGCGGAGCTCGGCGGCCGTGGGCATGCGCGAAGGGTCCGACCAGAGAATGGACAGGGCGTCGTCGCCGTAGCGCCGCTCCACCTCCTGGTTGAAGGCGTCTCCGGCCTGGGTGGCCTCGGGAGGAACCGGGCCCACGCCGATGGCCGGCGCCTGGGAGATCGGCTCCCGCTCCCGGTCTCGGGCCTCTGATATCCGGTCGAAGTTCGGCGACATGCCGGCCACGGCCCGACGGGCCAGGAGCCGGGCACATCCGGTGAGCGCACCGAGGAAAGCCTCCAACTCGGCGCGGGGTGCCTCGGCCTCCTCACCGCCGATGAGGCCCTCGACGCCACCGGCCTCTTCGATCGCCCTCTCGATCGACTCGGGATCCCCGCCGCCGATCATCAGACCGCTCAGCTTGGTGGGGTCGATCTGGACCGCGGCGGCGTAGTCGCCGACCAACTCGGCCAGCCGGTCCCGCACCCATGGGATGTCACACACGGCCCGGAAGGCGACCTCGTTGGCCACGACCCACAAACGCACCTCACGCTCGTCGACCCCGTCGACATGGAAAGCCTCGATGTTGCTGACGATCAGGGTGAGCGGCCCGGTCTGATCCGGGGGAAGCCCGGCGTCGAACCCGGCCATGGCCCAGGCGGAGAGGCCACCGACCAGTGAGCCGACCTGGAGACCGATCATCGCCGGGGCCAGTTGGCCCATCATCGGTGCCGCCTCGCCGACACTCAGGGAGGCCGCGAACGGCTCCACCAGAGACCCGTACAGCTCCAGGTTCTTCTCCGCCCAGGACCGCGGGTCCAGAGGCAAGACGTCGCTGGCGCTCTTCACCGGGAACGGCACCACCTCGCCCAGCCGGTACTCGGCGAGACGCGTCAGCTCGCGGAACTCCTCAGCGGCCCACGGCTCCACCGGCTGGCGCTCGCCGGAGAGATGCCGCGCCACCTCGGCGGCCAGCTTCCAGTTGACCGGGCCGGGCTGGTTGAACAGTTCGAAGAGCTTCGAGAAGAGGTCGTCGCTCACGGCTCGAACAGGCCCATGGTCACTTCGAGGGTTCTCTCGCCATCTCCACGCAGGATACGGATCGGGACGACCTCGTCCGCCCTGTGTCGACGAAGCCGGGAGAGCAGACCGTCGATCGTGGTGACCTCGACCCCGTCGATGGCCACGATCACGTCGTTGATCTGACCCCCTGCCTCCTCGTAGGCGGAGCCGGGGGCGACATCGCCGACCAGGACCCCGACAGGGAACTCGGCGCCGTCCTCGCTGGCCCAGGCGGTCTCCCCGACGATGCCGAGCAGGGCGTGACGGACCGTTCCTGTCTCGATCAGATCGTTGGCCACGGCGACAGCGATGTCCGTCGGGACCGCGAAACCCAAACCCTCCGCGCCCACGTTGGACACGGCGATGGCGGTGGTGATCCCGATCAGACGGCCTGAGGCGTCCACCAGGGCGCCTCCACTCGATCCCGGGGCGATCGGGGCGTCGGTCTGGACGAGCCCGTACAAGGTCTCCCCGCCCTGGGAGGGCAGGGTGCGGTCGAGCGCGCTGACGATCCCGACTGTCACGGTGGGCCCGCCGGGCAAACCGAGCGGGTTCCCCACCGCCAGGGCGGGTTCCCCGATTGTCAACTCCTCGCTGGGGTCGAGCGAGATGGGAGTCACATTCTCCCGTCGCACCAGGAGCACGCCGATGTCGGTGACCGGATCGGTGCCGACCACTTCCGCTGGGAACCGGGCCCCGTCGGAGAAGATCACCGAGATCCTCTCGGCGTTCCCGATGACATGGTTGTTCGTGATGATGTAGCCGTCGTCTCCGTAGACCACACCGCTGCCCGCCCCCCGCTGGAGGAAGTTGTCGAAATTGACCGCGACGATCGAGGGGATCACACCGGCGGCAACGGAGGAGACGCTGACCTCGTCGCCGAAGGCGGGCGGCTGTGCGGTGTCGGTTGGGACGGTGAGTGTTGGCGCCGGCGGGATTGGCGGCGGCTCGGGCTCCTCGAAGACACCGACGTAACCGAGAAGGGCGAAGGTGAGACCGGTCCCGAGGAGGACCCCTCCGATGATGCCGAAGCTGATCGCCCACCAGTCGCGTCTCCGCTCACGGGGCTGTTCGGCCCCGGTCGTGTCGTGACCGGTAGGCCCGCGCTCCAGCGGAGATGTCATAGGCTTCCGAGTCTATGGAGACAGTCGGGCAAACGATCAGGGTCAGGGTGGGCGACGAGCCAATCGACCCGGCACAACTCGTGGCCGAAGTCGGTCGTCCCGACTCAGGCGCAACCGTCCTGTTTCTCGGGACGGTCCGCGACCACTCAGAGGACAAGACCGGTGTCACCCATCTCGAGTACGAGGTGTTCGCAGAACGCGTCGAAGCCAAGATCGAGGAGATCGTCGACGAGGCAGTCGACCGTTGGCCGGTCCTGGCGGTGGCGGTCGAGCATCGTTCCGGCCGGGTCGAGCTGGTCGAGGCTTCCGTCGCCGTCGCGGTGTCATCTGCGCACCGGGCCGACGCCTTCGATGCGGCCCGCTACATCATCGACGAGCTCAAGAAACGTGCCCCCATCTGGAAGAAGGAATTCTGGCCCGGTGGCGCCGAATGGAGCCAGGGCTCCTGACCCCGATCGATAGAGAACAAACACTCAAAAATGATCCGGCACATTTGGCGACACGGCCGGAGAGCCTTCTCTAGTCTGCGCGACTCTGTGAGGAAGGACAGCCGATGACGACTCTCGCCGAGCGTCTGGACGTCCCTGCGTCCGGTACGGGGTATCGAACCGTGGCTGCCATGGTCGCCGAGTGGGCGGAGAAGACCCCCGACTCGGTGGCGATGCGGGAGAAGGACTTCGGGATATGGCAGGAGATCACCTGGTCCCAGTTCTACGAAAGCGTCCTCCACGCGGCCCACGGGTTGCTCGCATTGGGCGTTCGGGAGGGCGACCGGGTGTCGATCCAGTCCGAGGATCGTCCCGAGTGGATCATCCTCGACATCGCCACCGTTGCCATCAGGGCCATCACGGTGGGTCTCTATCCCACCAACCCGGCCGCCGAGGTCGAGTACCTCCTGACCGACTCGGGAGCCAAGGTCCATCTCGCCGAGGACCAGGAGCAGGCCGACAAGGTGATGGAGGTCATCGATCGTCTCCCCGACCTCACCCGCATCATCCACGTCGAGCCGCGCGGCTTCCGGAGGTGGCGCGACGACGAGAGGTTCGTCTTCTGGGACGATTTCCTCGAGTTGGGCCGCCGTCACCGCGAGGAGAACCCGGGTGCGGTGGAGCGGATCATGGCGACTGCCGAGGAAGACGACGTCATGACCCTGGTGTACACGTCGGGGACGACCGGGCCCCCCAAGGGAGCGATGCTCACCAACGGGAACGTCACGTTCTGCATCGATGTCCTTATCAACAACACGGGTCGTCTGTCGAACCCTGTGGGGCCGTCCGACATCCTGCTCACCTACCTGCCTCTCTGCCACGTGGCCGAGCGGATCTTCTCCACGTGGACGCTGGCGGCGAACGCCCCCACTCTGAACTTCGCCGAGTCGATCGACACGGTGCAGCAGAACCTGCGTGAGATCCAGCCGACCATCTTCTTCGCCGTCCCCCGGATCTGGGAGCGCATCCATGCCGGGATCCTGATCAGGCTCAACGACGCCACCTTCATGAAGAAGCTCGTCGGCAGACCGTCGATGGCGGTGGCCCGCCACATCGGCAAGACGCGGGTCGAGCACGGCGGGAACTTCACCGCCGGGTCGAAGCTCCTCTACTGGATCTTCAACGTCATCTACTTCCGCAGCCTCAAGGAGCGGATCGGACTGCGTCGCTGCCGGTACGCCGCATCAGGGGCGGCCCCGATCGCCCCCGAGGTGCTCGAGTTCTTCATGGGCCTCGGGATCGACATCTACGAGCTGTACGGCATGACCGAGAACAGTGCGGTCGCCACCACCAACTACCCGGGCCGTACCAAGGTCGGGACCGTAGGGGAGGCCTATGTGCCCGGCACCGTCAAGATCGAAGAGGAGACAGGCGAGATCCTGACCAAGCACGCCGGCAACTTCAAGGGCTACTGGGGAAAGCCGGAGAAGACCGCGGAGACGTTCACCGATGACGGCTGGCTACGCACCGGCGACGTCGGTGAATGGGTCGACGGCACCCACGTGAAGATCGTCGACCGGATGAAGGACATCATCATCACATCCGGGGGCAAGAACGTCTCGCCTTCCGAGATCGAGAACTCGCTCAAGGTCTCGCCCTTCATCAAGGAGGCGATGGTGATCGGCGACCGGCGCAAGTACCTGACCGCGCTCCTGGCCATCGAGTTCGAGACGGTCGGCGACTGGGCGACGAGGCGGGGGATCCCGTACACGACCTATCGGGACCTGTCAGAGAAGCCCGAAGTCATCGAGCTCATGCAGAAGATCGTGAACGAGACCAACGCCAAGCTGGCCCATGTGGAGCAGATCAGGAAGTTCCGGATGATCCCGAAGGAGCTCGATCACGAGGACGGAGAGCTCACCGCCACCCAGAAGCTGAAACGGTCGGCGATGGCAGAGATGTTTGGGGACCTCATAGAGGACATGTATCGGTCGTGACTCCCGGGATCCTCGTCCTCGCCCAGGAGGCGCCTGGAGGGAGTCATTTCTCCCAGATGCTCGTCGAGGGACTGAGCCTCGGCACCATCTACGCCCTCCTGGCCGTGGGCTTCGTGATCATCTTCAAGGCCACCCAGGTCCTCAACTTCGCGCACGGTGCGCTGGCCGCCCTGGGGGCGTTCCTGGTCGCCGGTTTCGCCACGGTGTGGGACGTCCCGGGGCGATGGATGCCTTGGGCGCCTTCCTGGCTCTCATGGTTCGGCTCGGTGCTCCTGGCCCTGGTGGCCATGGCCTTGATCGGGATGTTCCTGGAACGGGTGTTCCTGAGGCCGATGGTGGGTGAGGAGCTGTTCGCGATCGCCATCGTCACCCTCGGGCTCGACATCGTCATCCGCACCATCACCAACGACTTCATCGGCCAATTCCCACGTCCGATGGGCGACCCCTTCGGCATAAACGTCATCGACCTCGGCTGGGTTCGGATCGCGCAGACCGAGGTGCTCCAGATCGTGGTCGCCCTGATCGCGGTGGGGTCCATCGCCATGTTCTTCAGGTCCCGTATGGGCATCGCCATGCGTGCCACCGCCTTCGACCAGGAAGCGGCCCGGGCCCAGGGGATCCATGTGGGACGAGTCTTCTCCATCGCCTGGGCGATCGGCGCCGTGCTGGCCACCGTCGCCGGCATCTTCATATCGCTGTTCCCGAGACGTTCCGCAGGCGTCGACCTGGCCACCGCCTACTTCGCGTTCAAAGCCTTCCCCGCCATCATCGTGGGCGGGCTCGACTCCATCGTCGGCGGGATCGTGGGAGGGCTCCTGGTCGGGTTCGCCGAGTCCGCAGTGTCCACCTACGTGACCGCCGACTGGCTGGGCACCGGCTTCGCCGGGATCGTGCCCTATCTGATCATGCTCGTGGTGCTCATCTTCAGGCCCTACGGGCTCTTCGGAACCGAGGAGATCAGACGGGTATGAGAGGCCGCCCCATGCTCTACACCCGGTACGAGGCCGACCAGGCCTTGATGAACACCGGGACCAAGAAGGTGATGCTGGGTGTGTTCCTTTTGATCCTGGCGCTGATACCGCTTGGGGTCCTGCCGGTCATCGACTTCATGTCCCAACCCGACTGGCTGCGTCTGCTCTCCGAAGTCTCCATTTTCGCCATCGGCGCTCTGGGCCTGAACATCCTGACCGGGCTTGCCGGGCAGATCTCGTTGGGCCACGCCTTCTTCATGGGCATCGGCGCCTACACCGCAGCCTGGCTGGGAGCCCCTGTCGGCCCCCTGCTCGGTCTCAATCTCCCGATATGGATCTGGCTCCCGGCGGCGGGGATCGTGGCGGCGCTGATCGGGGTCGCAGTGGGCCCGACCGCGGTTCGAGTCCGTGGCCTCTACCTGGCGTTCGTCACCCTCGGATTGGTGTTCGTGGGCGAGTACGTCTTCCGAAATTGGGCCTCGCTCACCGGGGGCTCGCAATCCGGCCGCACCTTCCCCGCGTTCGAGCTCAAGCTCTGGAAGGAAGAGACCCCCCTGGTCAGCTTCAACACGGACGGGCCCTGGTTCGGGATCGATCTGACTGCAGAGGCGAAGACCTACTACTTCCTGGCCGTGCTCGCCATCCTGTTCGTGATCCTGGCGAAGAACCTGCAACGGACCCGGGTGGGCAGGGCCTTCCAGTCGATCAGGGACCGGGACATCGCCGCCGAGATCATGGGCGTCGACGAGTTCCGCTACAAGCTGTCCGCCTTCGGGATCTCCTCGTTCTACGCGGGTGTCTCGGGCGCCCTGTTCGCGGTGTTCGTGGGGAGAATCATCCCTGAGCAATGGAACCTGTTCCTCTCCGTCGAGTTCATCGCCATCGTCCTCATCGGCGGGGCCGGAGTGGTCACCGGGACCATCCTCGGGTCGCTGTTCGTCATCGTTCTGCCGCGCGTGGTGGAGGACATCACCAACGGACTGGCCGATGCCGTGGTGGAGGGCACCGGTCTCCTGGCCTGGATCGGGGATCTCTTCATCTCGACCGGTGCCGGAGACTTCGGGCTGATCAACACCCAGCCCGGTGTGGCCCCGGGGTTGTCCATCGCTCAGTTCAACCTGGTTCTGTACGGTCTCTTGATCATCGGGTTCCTGATCTTCGAGCCGCTCGGGTTGTACGGGATCTGGCTGAGGATCCGCAATTATTGGAAGGGTTGGCCGTTCACGTATTGATCGGCCCGACTACGAGACGGGTTCCCGTCTCCGAATGAAAGAGGAGGAAGGAAACAGATGAAAGCCAAATCCAAGTGGTTGGCGATCTTCTTGGTCCTTGGTCTCATCCTCGCCGCCTGTGGTGACGGTGGCGGGGAATCGACGACCACGGCGGCCGAGGAGACCCCCGAGACCACTGCGGCTGAGACTCCGGACACCACGGAGCCGATGACGGACACCACCGGCGGAGGCGCCGGGGGCGACGTGCAGACCGACGTAGGTGTCGACCTCGAGGCGGGGACCATCACGGTTGGGCTGCTCTCGGACCTGACCGGTCCGTTCAGCGCCTTGGTCCAGCTCATCGTCACCGGCCAGGAGACCTACTGGGCCAACGTCAACGCCAACGGTGGCATCGGCGGGCTCTCGGTGGAGGTGGAGGCCGTGGACACCGCCTACGACCCGGCGACCCACGTGCAGCGTTACGAGGAGTTGAAGGACTCCGTGGTGGCCTTCGGTCACTCGACCGGATCGCCGCACACCGTGGCCATCGCCGAGCAACTGGCGGCCGACGGCATCCTGGCCATCCCGCTCACCTGGTACTCGGGCTGGTCCGATCCGGCGATCAACGCCAACCTGATGCATCACGGCGTGCCCTACTGCATCGAGGCGATGAACGTCATCGGCTATGTCACCGAGGAGCTCGACCAGGAGATCAGCACGATCGCCATCGCGTCGATGCCCGGTGACTACGGTCTCGACTCCCACGCCGGGGCAATGGCGGCCGCCGAGGCCGCCGGTCTCGAGGTCGTCTACGAGGGACAGGGTGTGATCAACCCCGCCGACGAGGCGACCCTGACCCAGGTAGCCGGCGAGATCGCCAACGCGGGCGCCGACCTGACCTGGGTCACCACGACCCCGGGCGCATGGTCGTCGATCTTCGGTCAGGCTCTCCAGCAGGGCTATCAGGGAATGTGGTCGGGCGCAGGTCCGAGCTACAACCCCGCCTTCATCGGCCCCGACTCGCCGATCGCCGAGCCGGTCCAGCAGATGACCATCTGGTCGAGCTACTACGGGCTCTGGGGCTCTGACGCTCCGGGGATCCAGGAGGCGACCCAGCTGCTCACCGACGCCGGTGTCACCCAGCCGGTCTCTGCGTACTTCGAGGGATTCGTCGAGGCGCAGATGATGCATGCCGCCCTTCAGGCGGCGTATGACGCCGGCGACCTGACCCAGGCGGGTGTCCTCGCCGCGGGCAAGAGCCTCGAGGACGTCGACTTCAACGGTCTGGCGCCCAACGAGACCTATGTCGGCGAGCCCAACGATCAGGTGCAGCGGGTGTCCGCGGCCATCTGGGTGCCGAACCAGGAGGGTCTGCTCTCCGGGGAGACCGCAGGCGAGGAGGCCCTCGCCAACGACTACACGTCGAGCATCGCCGAGGCTTACGAGTTCACCGGCGCCTGCTACACGTTGGAAGGCTGATCAACGAGCGTGTGTGGGGTGGCCACGGCCACCCCACACCGTTCTGTGAGGAGAATCTTCCGGAAAGCGGAAACTTCTCCTCACAGAACGGGAGACGTAGGACCGGACATGCTGAAGGTGCAGAACCTCGAGGTCGTCTACAACGACGTTGTCCTGGTGCTGCGCGGCATCTCGCTGCAGGTCGGGCCCAACCAGATCGTTGCCTTGCTCGGCGCCAACGGCGCCGGCAAGACGACGACCCTGCGCGCCATAACGGGTCTGCTCGACATCCACGAGGGCGAGGTCACCAAGGGCGAGATTCACTTCGACGGCAAAGATGTGACCGAGCTCGACCCTTCGGACCGGGTGGCATTGGGGATCTCACAGGTGATGGAGGGCCGGCGGATATTCGCCGAGCTCGACGTGGAGGACAACCTCCGGGCCGGGGCCTATGTGAACCGAAACGGCGCCAGGGTGAAGGAGGCCCACGACCGGGTGATGACGCTGTTCCCGAGGTTGGCCGAGCGTCGCAATGCCACCGCCGGCTATCTCTCAGGTGGCGAGCAGCAGATGCTGGCCATCGGCCGTGCCCTCATGCAGGACCCCAAGCTCCTGATCCTCGACGAGCCTTCCCTGGGCCTGGCACCTCTTCTGGTCCAGGAGGTGCGCGACATAATCGTGGAGATCAACCAGCAGGGGACCGCGGTCCTGCTCATCGAGCAGAACGCCAACATGGCCCTCTCCATCGCCAGCCACGGCTACATCATGGAGACGGGGAAGATGGTGATGGACGGGCCGTCCGAGAGGCTGCTCAAGGACGAGGACGTGAAGGAGTTCTACCTGGGGCTCCATGCGACCGGCGAGAAGAAGTCGTTCCGTGACGTGAAGCACTACAAGCGACGGAAGCGGTGGTTGTCGTGAGCGATGCGGGCAACGTGAATCGCAAGTTCCTCCAGCGACGCCCCGACCCCTACGGCCCGTCGGAGTACGAGCACCTGCTCGAGGTCCGTGACATCCACCTCTCCTTCAAAGGTGTGAAGGCGATCGACGGGGTCTCGTTCCATGTCGACGATGGCGAGTTGTTCGCCATCATCGGTCCCAACGGGGCGGGCAAGACCTCGCTGTTCAACTCGATCAACCAGGTGTATCACCCCGACCAGGGAGACATCCTTTGGAAGGGCGAGTCGCTGATGGGGGTCAAGCCCAACGTCACCGCCGAGCGTGGCATCGCCAGGACGTTCCAGAACATCGCCCTCTATCCGCACATGACCGTCCTCGAGAACATCCTCACCGGCAGACACACCCGGATGCAGACCGGCTGGCTGGCGGGATCCCTGTGGGTGGGGAAGGCCAAGAGCGAGGAACTGGCCAACCGGGAGGTGGTCGAGTCGATCATCGACTTCCTAGAGATCGAGCAGTGGCGCAAGTACCCGGTCGGGCTGCTTCCGTACGGGATCCAGAAACGGGTGGAACTGGGCCGCGCCCTGGCCATGGACCCCGAGTTGCTGATGCTCGACGAGCCGGTGGCCGGGATGAACCTCGAGGAGACCGAGGACATGGCTCGCTTCATCCTCGACGTCCAGGATGAGCTCGGCATCGCCATCATCCTGGTCGAGCACGACATGGGGCTCGTCATGGACATCGCCGACCGGGTCCTGGTGGTGGACTTCGGGAAGCAGATCGCCTTGGGCAAGCCGGCGGAAGTCCAGAGCGACCCGAATGTCATCAACGCCTATCTGGGTGAAGAAGTCGCCACGTTCTGACCGGCCTCACCCCGCCACGATGCGTTTCATCGACGTTTCGGGCAAGACCCTGCATTACCGGCGTGTGGGCGTGGACTTCAGGGGCGTCCCGCTGGTGTTCCTCCACGAGGGTCTGGGTTCTGTCGAGCTGTGGCGGGACTTCCCGGTCGAAGTCGCCAGTAGGGCGTACCGACCCGGTCTGGTCTACTCGAGACACGGCAATGGGTGGTCTTCCCCGCTCACTGAGCCGCGTCGGCCCGACTACATGCACGAGGAGGCTCTTCACGTACTGCCCCGGGTAGTCGACGAGCTGGTGGGCCGGCCGCCGGTGCTCGTTGGCCATTCGGACGGCGCCTCCATCGCCCTCATATACGCCGGGTCCGGTCACGCCGTGGAGGCCCTGGTGCTCATAGCCCCACATGTCTTCGTGGAGCCCTTGACCGTGCAGTCGATCGCCGCAATCCGGGGTGGCTTCGAGGAATCCGAGCTCCCCGAGAAGATGGCGCGCTATCACACCGAGCCCTCCACGACGTTCTACGGATGGGCCGACATCTGGCTCAGCCCCGCCTTCGCCAGCTGGGACATCACCGAGTACCTCACCGGCGTCTCCTGTCCCACCTTGCTCATCCAGGGGGACAGGGACGAGTACGGGACGATGGCCCAGCTCGATGCCATCGAGTCGCAGATCAAGGGCCCGGCAGAGCGTTTGATCGTGCCAGACGCGGCGCATTCCCCACATCTCTCCGATCCCGACCTGGTGGTGGGGGCCACCGCCCGGTTCGTCGAGGTCTCGACCTGATGCCGTCGACGACCATCACACGCCGGGTGCAATGGATCGACACCGACGCCGCCGGGATCTGGCATCACTCCGTGGTCGTCCGCTGGAGCGAGGAGGCCGAGGCGGAGCTGCACCGCGACTTGGGGATCAGCGAGTTCACCTTCGGGGCCACCCCGCGGGTCCGCACCGGGTTCGAGTTCGACCGACCGGTTCGATTCGATGATGTGGTCGACGTGACCCTCACCGTCACCGGCCTGGGCACGACTTCGATCAGCTACGGGATCGAGGTCTCCACCAACGGCGATCGCGTGGCTCGCGGTGAGATGGTGGCCGTGTTGATCGACCGGCAGACCGGGGAGAAGACACCATGGCCCGACCACATTCGGGCCTTGCTGGCCCCTGATCCCGGAGGTTGAGGTCGCCCCGGCGTCCCCGGCCCCCGTCCCGGGGCCTCGCCTAGGATCGGAGGTCGTGATCGAGTTCCAGACCCATCCGGATCGCTATCGACACTGGCGGCTCAGGGTGGAGGGTCGTGTCGCCTACCTGGACATGGTGGTCGACCCGGGGGGAGGGCTGGATCCAGGCTATGAGCTGAAGCTCAACTCCTACGACCTCGGCGTCGACATCGAGCTCGCCGACGCGGTGCAACGGCTCCGTTTCGAGCATCCCGAGGTGGGGGCGGTGGTCATCGGCTCTGGTGTCGAGCGCATGTTCTCGGCGGGCGCCAACATCGGGATGCTGGCCTCGGCGTCGCACCCACTCAAGGTGAACTTCTGCAAGTTCACCAACGAGACCAGGATCGCCATCGAGGACGCCAGCCAGAACTCGGGGCAGCGGTACATCGCCGCCCTGTCCGGCAACGCCGCCGGCGGCGGGTACGAACTGGCCCTGGCCACCGACCATTTGATGCTGATCGACGATCGCAACTCGGCGGTCTCCCTCCCCGAAGTCCCCCTGCTGGGCGTGCTCCCAGGGACCGGCGGGCTGACCCGGCTCACCGACAAGCGACACGTGCGCCGGGACCGGGCCGATGTCTTCTGCACCCTCGAAGAGGGAGTCAAGGGCGCCCGGGCCCTGGAGTGGAAGCTGGTGGACGAGCTGGTCCCTGCGCCCGTTTTCAAGGAGACCGTGACCCGCCGCGCCGAGGAGTTCGCCACCGCCAGCGACCGGCCCGCCGACGCCAAGGGCGTGCAACTGGAAGACCTGGAGCGTGTGATCGAGTCCGACATCATCACCTATTCGTCGGTGGCCGTAGAGATGGACCGGGCCGAGCGGACGGCCCGCCTGACCCTGCATGGCCCCGACCAGGGCCCGCCCGTCGACGGGGAGGACGCCGTCGCCACCGGGTCCGCGTTCTGGCCGCTCCGTCTGGCGCGTGAGCTCGACGATGCCCTGCTCCACCTCCGGGTCAACGAGCTCGAGATCGGCTGTCTTCTCGTCCGGTCGACCGGGGACCCCGGACTGGTGCTCGCTCACGATGCATTCCTGCTCGGCGAGGCCGACCACTGGTTCATTCGGGAGACCCTCCTCTACTGGGCCCGGGTGCTGAGGCGGTTCGATCTCACGTCGCGCACGATCGTCACCCTGGTCGAGCCGGGGAGCTGCTTCGTGGGCTTCCTCGCCGAACTGGTTCTGGCCGCCGACCGCTCCTACATGCTGATCGGGGAGCGGGACGGCCAGCCCGGCATCGCACGCATGGCCCTGACCGAATCCAACAGACTCGCCTTCCCGATGAGCAACGGGCTGTCCCGTCTCGAAACCCGCTTCTGGGGAGACCCGGACGGGCTGGCGAGAGCACGGGCGGTAATCGGCCAGGACCTGGAGGCGGAGGGGGCCCGCGACGCCGGGCTGGTCACGGATGCCATGGACGATCTCGACTGGGACGACGAGCTCAGGCTGATGCTCGAGGAGCGGACCGCGTTCTCGCCCGACGGTCTCACCGGCTTGGAGGCCAATCTCCGCTTTCCCGGTCCCGAGACCATGGAGACCAAGATCTTCGGGCGGCTCACCGCCTGGCAGAACTGGGTGTTCCAGCGCCCCAACGCTTCGGGGGAGAGCGGGGCACTGCGCCGTTACGGCACAGGGATACGACCGGATTACGACCACAGGAGAGTCTGAATGGGCTGGCAGGACGTCGACTACGACACGCTGATCCCCAACAACGTCGGGCTGGCGGACGACTCGAAGCTCCAGCGGGCCCTGGAGCAATGGCACCCCGGCTACATCGACTGGTGGATGAGCATGGGCCCGGAAGGTTTCCAGATGGCGGACGTCTACCTGCGGACCGCGGTCAGCGTCGAGAAGGAAGGCTGGGCTCGCTTCGGGTACGTGAAGATGCCCGAGTACCGCTGGGGCATCCTCCTCGCCCCCAATGAGGACGAGCGCCGCATCCCCTTCGGCGCCCACCTGGGCGAGCCGGCCTGGCAGGAGGTCCCCGGGGAGTACCGGTCGATGCTGCGACGTCTCATCGTCATCCAGGGCGACACCGAGCCCGCCTCGGTCGAGCAACAGAAGCATCTCGGCAACACTGCCCCCTCGCTCTACGACATGAGGAATCTCTTCCAGGTCAACGTGGAGGAGGGACGTCATCTGTGGGCGATGGTCTATCTCCTCCACAAATACTTCGGGCGTGACGGACGGGAGGAGGCCGACGACCTGCTGCGCCGGTCGTCGGGGAGCGCCGAGCAACCGCGGATGCTCGGGGCGTTCAACGAGGAGACTCCCGACTGGCTCTCCTTCTTCATGTTCACCTACTTCACCGACCGCGACGGGAAGATGCAGCTCGAAGCGCTGGCCCAGTCGGGTTTCGACCCGCTGTCCCGTACTTGTCGGTTCATGCTGGCCGAGGAGGCCCACCACATGTTCGTGGGCTACACCGGGGTGATGCGGGTGGTGGAGGCGACCGCCCGGGCGATGAAGGCGGCCGGCATCGACGACCCCTACGACACCGAGGCGGTCCGTCGTCTAGGGGTCATCGACCTGCCGGCGATTCAGCGCAAGGTCAACCTGCACTACTCGCTGACCCTCGACCTCTTCGGGTCGGAAGAGTCCACGAATGCGGCCAACTTCTTCAACGCCGGGCTCAAAGGCCGTTTCCACGAGGACCGGATCGAGGACGACCACCAGCTGCGGGACGCCACCTACCCGGTGATGAAGCTGGTTGACGGTGAGCTGCGCGCCGTCGAGGTGCCGGCCCTCAACGCGCTCAATGCCCGTCTTCGCGACGACTTCATCGAGGACTGCATGGGCGGGATCCGACGGTGGAACAAGGAGATCTCGACACACGGTGTCGAATTCGAGATCACCCTTCCCCACGTCGCGTTCAATCGGGAGATCGGGGAGTTCGCCGAGCTGTCGGTGTCGCCCGAGGGAGAGGTGATCTCGCCGGCCGAGTTCGAGGCCTCACGGGACCGCTGGCTGCCCACCGCCGGCGACCGGGACTACATCGAGAGCATCATGCAGCCTCACTATCAGCCCGGAGTCTTCGCCCCCTGGATCGCCCCTCCCACTCGGGGCATCGACCACAAGCCAACCGACTTCGAGTACGTGAAGCTGCCTTGAACGACCGGGGAGGGGTGATGCAGACCACAGCCAACGTCAGCACTCTGGTCGACGCCAATCTCGAGGGCGGGCGCGGGGGCAAGACCGCCCTGATCACCGCTGACGACCGCAGGCTCACCTACTCCGAAGTGCACGCACTGGTGAACCGTGTCGCAGCCCGGCTCCGCGATATGGGAGTGGGCCGCGAGGACCGTCTCCTCCTCGTCCTCGACGACACGCCCGTCTTCCCGGCCACCTTCCTCGGCGCCATGCGGATCGGGGCGGTCCCGATCCCGGTGAACTTCCTGGCCCGCCCCCAGGACTTCGGCTACTTCCTCGACGACTCCTATGCGGTGGCCGCGGTGGTCGACTCGGTCTTCCTGGAGAAGGTCGGTCCTGAAGTGGCGGCGCGGGATCACATTCGTCTCATCGTGGCCAACGGGGAGGCCGGTGACGCCGAGTCGATGGACGACTGGCTCGCCGAGGGCACAGACGAGGTCGACCCGGTTCCGACCCACGACGACGACATGGCCTTCTGGCTCTACAGCTCCGGGTCGACGGGCCCGCCCAAGGGAGTGGTCCATCACCACGCCAACGTGGCCGCCACCAGCCGCCACTACGCCCAACCGATTCTCGGTATCAACCAGGACGACGTGGTCTTCTCCAGCACGAAGATGTTCCACGCCTACGGGCTGGGCAACAACCTCACCTTCCCGATGTCGGTGGGCGCCACATCGGTGTACTCCACCGGCCCGCCCACGCCGGACAAGCTGCTGGCAAGGGTGACCGCGCACTCTCCGACTCTCTATTTCTCCGTCCCGGCCCTGTACGCAGCCATCCTGGCCCATCCCGACTTCGACACCACCGACTGGTCTTCGGTCCGTCTCGGCGTCTCCGCGGCCGAGCCCCTGCCTCCGGGCACCTGGCGCCGCTTCCACGAGCGGACCGGCATCGAGATCATCGACGGTCTGGGATCGACCGAGATGCTCCACATCTACTGCTCGAACCGGCCCGGGTCGGTCGAGCCAGGCAGCTCGGGGACACCGGTCGACGGCTACGAGATCGCCATACGCGACGAAGAGGGTGCGCTGGTGGTCGCCGACGGGGAGGCCGGTGAGCTGTGGGTGCGAGGACCGAGTGCCCTGGGCTACTACTGGCATCAGTCGGAGCGAACGAGGGAGAAGCTGGCCCACGGCTGGTTCGCCTCAGGAGACCGATACCACCGCGACCCGGCCGGGAACTACGTATACGAGGGCCGGGTCGACGACATGATGAAGATCGGTGGGCTCTGGGTCAGCCCGATCGAGATCGAGAACCGGCTGATGGACCACGAAGCGGTGCACGAGGCAGCAGTGGTCAGCGTGATGGTGGACGACGTATCACGTATCAAGGCGGCGGTGATCCTCAGCCAGGGCCACACTCCCTCTGAGGATCTGGTGGGCGAGTTGCAGGAGTGGTGCAAGGACGCCCTCCTCCGCTACCAGTACCCGCACGTGGTCGAGTTCGTCGACGATTTCCCCCGCACCGCCACCGGCAAGATCCAGAGATTCAAGCTGCGTGACGGCTGAGAACCGACCCCCGGGGCCCGGGGCTGCTGGCTACACTCGCCCCCGGTGCGCCAAACGCACAAGTGTTCGCTAGGCGTACAAGATGGGACTGCGGCTGGGAGTCAAAGCTCCTGCGTAGTGTGGTCCATCAGTGCGTGGTGGCACATCGGTGCGGACGACGCACGTGACACACCTGAGAAGACGGAGGAGTAGATGAGGAAACGTTCGAAACCCGTTCTGATGCCGCTCTTGGTGGTGCTCGCCCTGGTGCTGGCGGCATGCGGCGACGACGGCACGACGGAGACGACTGGTGGAGCCTCCGACACGACCGCGGCCGCCCCGGACACCACAGAGGCTGCACCGGGGACGACGGCGGCTCCCGGGACGACGGCAGCTCCATCCGGGGAGGCGATCAAGATCGGAGCGCTCACCGACCTGACCGCATTCACCCCATGGGCGGTGAACGCCCGGGACGGGATGATGCTCGCCGCTCAGGAGATCAACGACGCGGGTGGGGTCGACGGCCGCATGATCGAGATCGTCGTCCAGGACTCGGCCAACGACGCCGATGCCGGTATCGACGGTTTCGAGCGTCTGCTGGAGGAAGGGGTGGTCGCCATCGGCGGCACCATCTCCAGCGGTGTCGGCGCCGCGGTGGCGCCGCTGGCGGAAGAGGCCCAGATGCCCTACTTCCTGATCAAGTCGGGGACCGAGACCGCTCTGACCCCGGACAGCCGATACACCTTCCGGACCTGTCTGCCGGCCGCTCCCATGACCGCGCCGCCAGTTCTCCAGTACGTGCAGGAGCAGGGTCTGACCAACGTGGGTGTGATCGTCGCCGACTACGCCTGGGGCCAGTCGTTCAAGGCCGCTTTCGAGGCCACGTTCGAAGGCACCGACGTCGAGTACGGCGAGATCCAGGTGGCTCCGGTCCCGCCGGACACCGACTTCACCCCGTTCGTGCGGAACATCGCCGACGCCGGCGCCCAGATGGTGGTGGCGACGGGGCACCCGCCAGGGAACGCCGCCATCCTGGCTCTGTCCGCCGACCTCATCGGCGACGTGCCGGTGACCGGGGCATGGATCCCGCCGGATCTGGCGGCAACGCAGCCGGACATCGCCATCGGTCGCTACTCCGACTTCGCGTGTGTCGACTACACCAGTGACGAGTACGCGGGTCTGGCGGAGCGCTACCTGGCCTTCTCCGAGAACGCCTTCATGTCCGACGACGCCGTCGCTGGTTTCGGCATCGTCACCATGGTTGCCGAGGCTGTGGCCGAGGTCGGTGACGACCCGGCGGCCATCGCCGAGTACATGCACGCCAACACGTTCGACCTCGAGGGCTATGCCTACGAGATGAGCTGGACGGAGTGGGGCGAGCAGGCGGCGGCACAGCCGGTGTTCTTCCAGATCGTCGAAGGGCCGGCGCCGGAAGGGCTCAACGAGGCCGGGGACTGGTGGATCGAAGTGCTCAGCCAGTCCGAGCCTCTCGAACCGTACGTGCCTGGCAGCTGATAGTTGGGTGCACTGCTCGAACTGAATGAGGTCGGGAAACACTTCGGTGGCCTCCCGGCCGTGGACGGAGTGACCGTAGGGGCCGATGGTGGCGAGATCCTCGCCATCGTCGGCCCCAACGGCGCGGGGAAGAGCACGCTGCTCAAGCTGATCGTGGGTCTGGAGACGCCGACCACCGGCAGCATCAAATTCGCTGGGGAGGACATCACCCGCGCCCCCACACATCGTGTCCGTCGGCGGGGGATCGCCATGGTGCAGCAGACCCCGCGCTCGTTCCCCAACATGACCGTCCTCGAGAACGCAACCCTCGGAGCCATGTTCGGGGACAGGGATGGGATCAGGGACGAGGCCAGCGCCCGGGCTGTCGCAGCCGAGATGCTGGCGTTCGTCGGACTCGCCCAGCGCCGCAACGACCACGTCGGCAGTCTCAACCTGCACGAACAGCGTTTCCTGGAGCTGGCTCGCGCCATCTCCGGCCGTCCGCGTGTGCTTCTGCTCGACGAGGTCATGGCCGGTCTCAACGACGCCGAGCTCGATGCTTCGGTCGACATCGTGAGGACCATCCGCGACCGCTTCGACCTCACCGTCATCTGGGTGGAGCACGTGATGAAGGCGGTGATGCGGTTGGCCGAGCGGGTCGTGGTGCTGAACTTCGGATCCGTGTTGACCGAGGGTCACCCGGAGACCGTGATGCGTGACCCGCGGGTGGTCGAGGCCTATCTCGGCGAGGAGATCACCGGTGCTTGAAGTCAACGGGCTCGCCGCCGGTTATCAGGGCAACGACGTGGTCCATGACATCACCTTCCGCGTCGGCGAGGGTGAGGCAGTCATGATCATCGGATCGAACGGCGCCGGGAAGACCACCCTGTTCCGGTCGATGTTCGGGCTGAGCCGGCCCAGCAAGGGGACGGTGGCCTTCGACGGAGAGGATGTCACCGGCATGCCCGCCCAGCGCGTGGTGCGCAAGGGGCTCCGGTTCGTTCCCGCCGAGCGGCATCTCTTCCCCCGGATGACCGTGCACGAGAACCTCTCGCTGGGCGCTTATCCGAAACGACCCGACCCCGAGACCCTCTCGATCGTGTTCGATCTCTTTCCCAGGCTCGCCGAGCGACGCCGTCAGCACGCCGGGACGATGAGTGGTGGGGAACAGCAGATGCTTGCGGTCGGGCGTGCCCTGATGTCCCAACCCCGGCTGCTGGTGCTCGACGAGCCCACCACCGGTCTGGCGCCCAAACTGGCCCACGAGGCCTACGAGGCCCTGGCCGTCCTCAGGGGGCAAGGGCTCACCCTGTTGGTGGCCGAGCAGCAGGTGCCACTGGCGATGGCGTTCACCGACCGGGGGTATGTGCTGGAGAACGGGGTGATCAGCCTGGAAGGCACCTCCCAGGAGCTGGCCGCCGATCCACGGGTTCGCAGCGCCTATCTCGGAGTGACATGACGGCGATCATCCTCGACGGGATCGTTCTCGGTCTCCAGTTCGGTCTCCTCGCTGCCGGCTTCACCCTCGTCTACGGGCTGGGCGGGGTGCTCAACCTCGCCTTCGGGCAGATGGCGGTGCTATCCGCAATGGCGGTCCTCTTCAGCATGGACGCAGGCGTACCGGTCCCGGCCGCAGTGGCTATCGGGCTCGTCACCGGGGGGTTGCTCGGTCTCATCTTCGACCAGACGATCCTGCGCCCCATCTACCGCCGCCAGGGCGAGGCCCGGGTCCTCCTAAGTCTCCTGCTCACCCTCGGGGTGGCGTTCATGGTCGACGGGTTCCTCAACTGGCGCTATCCGACTGCCGCCCTCAGCCTGCAGATCTCCGGTGGCCCGATCGATCTCATCGGGGTCCCGATGAGACGGGGCAGCATCGTGGGCTCGGTGATCATCCTCATCGTCTTCGGACTCCTGTTCGCCTTCTTCCGTGGCACATCTCTGGGTCGTGCGGTGCGATCGGTGATCGAGGACGAGGAAGGCTCCCGCCTGGTCGGCATCGACCCGGCCCTCATGCTGCGGATCATCCTGATCTTCAGCGGGATCCTGGCCGCGGTCGTGGCGGTGACCCAGTCGATGATCCGGCCGGTGACGGTCACGGCGGGCTTCCCGATCACCGTCTTCGCTCTCATAGTCACGGTCGTCGGCGGGCTGGGCTCGGTGACCGGCGCCCTCCTCGCCGGGCTGATCCTCGGCGTGATCAGCACTCTGGCCACGACCTACATCGGCACCTTCCTGTCGCTGATCATCCTCCTCGTCGCGGCTGCGGTGACGATCCTCATCCGCCCGTCCGGTCTGCTCGGGGTCAAGGAATGACCGAACGATTCGCCGAGGCCACCGGCACCGCGGTGGTCGGTGGGACCGAACGGCACGCGGCACAGTCGCTCCGCTCGCTGTTGATCCCGGTCCTGGCCATCGGCGCCGTCCTGGCCCTGGTCCCGCTGTGGCTGGGTGACTCCCGGGTCCTCATGACGGTGGCGATCCTGGGGCTGGCCTTCGCCGGTTACACCATCGGGTTCAACCTGATCTTCGGGAGCACCGGCCAGCTCTTTCTCTGTGTCGGGGCTCTCGCCGGGATCGGCGGCTACGGCACCGCCATCTTCGCCGACACCGTGGGGCTGCCCATCCCGGTCGCCATCCTCATCGCCACCGTCGCCGCCAGCCTGGTCGGTGGTCTGCTCAGCTGGATCGCGGTGCGCCGATCCCTCGGGGTGATATTCACCGGCATCGTCACCCTGATCTTCGCCCTCGCCTTCGAGAATCTCCTTCTCGGGATGGGCGAGCTGACCGGCGGCGAGTCAGGGTTCCTCATCGAGTCGGGACGGGATGGGCTGCTCGCCGGCCGCACCTCGGCCTACTTCATCATGCTGGGCGTGGTCCTGGTGTTCTTGATCGTCCACGGCCTGCTGCGCCGTTCCCACGTCGGTTGGGCATTCCGTGCCCTCCGCGACGACGAGGTGGCGGCCGAGCTCGCCGGTGTCGACGTCTCCCGCTACCGCGTCTACGCCGCCCTGGTCGGGTCCGCCATGCTGGGAATGGCCGGAGGGATCTACGCGATGAGCCAGGGGAGGGTCAGCCCGACCACCTACGCGTTCTCCGAGGTCGACGTGGTGGTCGTGGTGATGCTGGCCTTCGGTGGCATCGGCTCCCTGTACGGACCGATTCTGGGTGCGGCCACATTCACGGTGATCAACGAGTTCCTGGTGGACTTCGGGCACCTGCGTCTGGTCCCGTACGGGGCCCTGATCATCATCCTCTTCCTGTGGATCCCCCGTGGTGTCATCCCCACGGTGGGCGACATGATGCGGCGACGGAGGGGCCCGCGGCCATGAGATCCAACCGGGACGTGGCCCACCTGGGCTACGTGGAGCTGTTCACCCCCCGGTTCGCAGAGAGTCTTAGCTTCTTCACCGAGCTGCTCTCCATGGAGATCGTCGGTACCGAGACCGGCTCGGCCTATCTCCGCGCATGGGACGACTACGAGCGGTTCAGCATCAAGGTGACCGAGAGAGACCGGGCCGGTGTCGGCCGGGTGGGGGTCCGTGCCTCCGGGGCTGAGGCGCTGGAGAGCAGGGTGGCTGAGATCGAGGCGACCGGTCGCGGCGAGGGCTGGCACGACGGCCTGCCGGGACGGGGTCGGACCTACGGGTTCTCGGACCCCGACGGTCATCTCTGGGACATCTACTTCGACACCGAGTGGTTTCAGGCCGGCGGGGACACGGTGCCGGCCCTGAAGAACCAGGCGCAGCGGCGCCCCGCCCGTGGAATCGGAGTGCGCCGTCTCGACCACGTCAACTACCTGGCGGCAGATGTGGAGGCCAACCGCGATTTCGTGGTCGACGTCCTCGGTGCCCTCCCCACCGAGCAGATCCAACTCGACAGCGGGGCCCTGGCCGGGATCTGGATGACCTTCACCAACAAGGGCTACGACGTGGTCTACACCAACGACTGGACCGGGACCCCGGGCCGGCTCCATCACGTGGCATTCGCAGTCGACCAGCGCGAGGACATCCTCAGAGCGGCCGACCTGTTCTTGGAAGACGGGGTCCACATCGAGACCGGGCCCCACAAGCACGCCATCCAGCAGACGTTCTTCCTCTACGTCTGGGAGCCGGGTGGCAACCGGATCGAGATCGTCAACGCCGGTTCGCGTCTGATCCTCGCTCCCGACTGGGAGGTCATCACCTGGACCGAGGCCGACCGGGCCAAAGGCCAGGCCTGGGGTCTGAAGACCATCGAGACCTTCCACACCCACGGGACCCCACCCGTCGACGACGCCAGGTGAGCCTCTCCACCGTTCTGTGCGGGTTAGGTACGCGTGACGCGTACTAGATCCGCACAGAACGGTGCTTAGCGGCCCTCAGCGGTCGCCGAGCAGCTTCCAGGCGCCGGGGAGGAGGAGACCGGCTGCGGCCGCCTTGATCAGGTCGCCGAGCAGGAAGGGGATGACGCCGACCGTCACCGCCTCGCTGATGGAGCGCCCGGTCGACAGCATCAAGCCGATCA
>DASSVE010000013.1:0-4108 GCA_035706345.1 Acidimicrobiia bacterium | reverse complement strand
ACCCACCTGGACCGCCGAAAGGTCGCGTGCACCACTTGCATCGCGGTGGGCTAGGCAACCTGCCCCAAAGTCGTCGCATGCGCAGCACCGGATTGGGATCGGTGAGCCGAGCATGCCACTCCGCTTCGCTGAGCTCCTGATCAGAGTTCGGCGGGACCACAGCAAAACCATACGCTCTGGCGCCGTCCTGTTAATCCCATTGGTTGTAGGTTCGAGTCCTGCCCGCGGAGCAAGCTTCTGACGTCCTGCCCGCGGAGCAAGAAACCCCTTCGTCAGACGGGCTGTTGGTTCTCACCTGGCGTGGGACGACACGCACGCTGCGTGAGCGCCCGGGATCATTGCGCCTTGTCCACCAGCGCGATCACGTTGACAATCGCCCTAGCGGCGCCAAAGACGAATCCGAACCACTCATAGCCGACCCGCACGCCGATAATCAGGGGTGATGTCGACAGCCACCGCTACCAGGAAGCGACGGTCGACCGGCAGACTTCTCCTGTTTGTCGTCGCCGTGGTTGCTGTTGCGTTCATCGCCCTGACCTTCTTCTGGTTTGTCGCCCCGCCGGTGGAAGACATCGACACAGCAGGGCCAGCAGACGCCGTGGTCGTGTTCGTCGGCGACCCGGACCGCATACGCACGGCCGTCGAACTGGTGCAGCGGGGCGCCGCCGAGAACCTGGTGATTCCGAACGGGAGGACCGGCGAGACCGAGACACCCGTATGTGACACATCGGAGTTCAACGTGTTCTGCCCCGAAACGGAGAGTGTCGACACCGAGGGCGAGGCCCGCGCCATCGGCCAGCTTGCCGAAGAGCAAGGGTGGTCGAGCCTCATCGCAGTCACATCCCGGTATCACGTCCACCGGGCCACGTATCAGCTGGCCACCTGTCACGACGGCCCCATCGCTGCGGTGGCGGCCGAAACCGACCTCGGACGGCGGGAGTGGCTGGACAAGATCGCCCACGAATGGGCGGGAACCCTGGCCGCGATGACCATCCAGCGAGGCTGCTGAGAACGCCACTAAGTTCGACGCCGATGAGCGAACGACTCGATGACTGGATGGACGCCTACGTCCTGGCCTGGAGCACGAACATGGAGGACCACATTCGTGCCCTCTTCACCGAAGATGCCGTGTACGACCCCCAGACCGCCGACGGCGAGTGGGAGGGGATCGACGAGATCGTCCGGCGCTGGAAGGAGATCGACGACCAGGAGGAGAACTGGGACTTCGAATGGGCCCCGCTGGTGGAGACCGATGATCTGGCGATCGTGACGGCCCGCACCACCTACTTCGAGCCCCCGGCCGCTTTCCGCAACCTGTGGGTCATCCGGTTCGGCGAAGACGAGCGGTGCTCCGACTTCACGGAGTGGTACATCGAAGAAGATCTGGAATGACCACAGCCTTCGTCCTGGGCGGTGGTGGCCGATGGGGAGCCGTCGAGGTGGGGATGGTCCGGGCGCTCGACGAGGTCGGCATCACACCTGACCTCGTCCTCGGGACGTCCATCGGCGCCTTCAACGGGGCGGTCATCGCCGATTACCCGGGCAAGGAGGGCGTGGAGAGACTGACCGGTTTCTGGGAGGAGGTCACCGGCGCCGACCTGTTCCGCACCGGATTCTTCGACCGGGCCCTCCGGGTCGCCACTCTCAAGCCGGCTCTGCACGAGACCATCGAGTTGCGTCGACTCGTCGAGAAGGCCATCCACCCCGACACCCAGATCGAGGACCTGCACACACCGTTTCAGTGCGTCGCCGCCTCGATCGAATCGGTGTCGGAGCACTGGTTCGAGTCCGGCCCTTTGGTCGAGGCCGTGCTGGCGTCCTCGGCTGTCCCCGCCTTGTTTCCACCTATTGAGATCGATGGCGAGCACTACTACGACGGAGGTCTGGTCGACTCGGTGCCGCTCGGGAGGGCCGTGAAGCTGGGAGCCGACGTGGTCTACGTCCTCCAGGTGGGTCGGATGGAGTCCCCGCTGCGCCCACCGGAGCGTCTCTACGAGGCGGCTCTCATCTCGTTTGAGATCGCCCGACGGCATCGTTTCGCCACCACTATGCGTGAGCTGCCCGAGGGGGTCGAAGTGCATGTCCTACCCACCGGGAGCCCGGTCGCCTGGGACGATCGACGACAGCTCAAGTGGAAGGACACCGATGGGATCGAGGAGCGGATGACGACGGCCTATCGGATGACCCTCGAGTATCTGGAAGGCATCGGGGCCTGATGAAGCCGCCGCCCAAGTGGATTCGACGTCTTCTGATCGCCCCGGCACTTGTGCTGGGAGTCCTCGCGGCCATCTTCACCCTCCCGGTGGTGATCGTGGTCGCCGCCTTCATCTCGAGGTACGTCCCGGGCAAGTGGCGCATCCTCCGCATCGTCTGGTTCCTGTTCCTCTATCTGCTGGTGGAAGTGGCCTCGCTGACCATGATGTTCTCGCTCTGGGTCATCTCCGGCTTCGGGCTGAAGCTGAAGTCACCCGCTTTCGTCGAAGCCCACTACCGCCTGATGGCCTGGATGCTGCGCCGGATCGTCGCTTCGGCCAAGTTCACCTTCAAGCTCTCCATCATCAGAGAGGAGTCGCCCCCGGTCGACCGTCCTCGACAGCGTGTGCCACGCCCGATAACGGTGTTGAGCCGGCACGCCGGGCCGGGCGACTCCATCCTGTTGATGGACGCCTTGGCCAACAACTTCAAGCGTCAGCCCCGGATCGTGATGAAGGAGTTCCTGCAATGGGACCCGATGATCGACGTGATGATCAACCGCCTCCCGTCTGCATTCGTCTCGGGTGACAAGGGCGAGCGAGACGAGTTGTTGGAGACGATCGCCGACATGGCCTCGGACATGGACGGCAACGACGCCTTCGTGATCTTCCCCGAAGGAGGCAACTACACCCGAAATCGGGCGAGACGAGCCATCGAGAAGCTTCGCGAGATCGGCCGGCCCGATCTGGCCGAGCGGGCCGAAGAGCTCAAGAACACGCTGCCGCCCCGTTCCACGGGGGTAAGGGTGGCTCTGGCCAATGCACCTGAGAACACCGACGTCGTCTTCGTCGGGCATGCCGGGCTCGAGACCTTCGTGACCGCCGGCGACATCTGGCGGGGCATGCCCAGCGACACCGAGGTCCTGGCTCGGGTCTGGTACGTGCCCGCCGAGGACGTGCCCCCCGTCGAGCAGCAGGAGGACTGGCTCTTCGACATGTGGGCCGAGATCGACGCCTGGATCACCGACCGGCTGGCCCTGACCGGTGAGCCGTTCGACGACCCCCACGAGTACTAGGAGAGGGCTAGCGCGAGGCGGGAGTCAGCCAGGCAGGCCGCCGGGCTTCGAAGTCGGAGATCTCGGTGTCCTGCTCCAGAGTGAGCCCGATCGGGTCGAGACCCTTCATCAGCCGGTCCTTGACGTCCGGGGCTATGTCGAACGCGAACTCGTGGTCACCCGCTTGCACCACCTGGCGCTCCAGGTCGACGGTGACCGAAACGGTGGGATCCCGGGCCAGGTCCTGCAGCACCGCGACCTCCTCCTCGGGAAGCTCGACCGTGAGCAGACCGACGTTGAACGAGTTGTTGCGGAAGATGTCGCCGAATGAGGGAGCGATGACCGCATCGAAACCCCAGTCCTGAATGGCCCACACGGCGTGCTCCCGTGAGGATCCGCACCCGAAGTTGCGCCCGGCGACCAGGACCTTCGCCCCGGCCCGGGCCGGGTCGTTGGTGGCGAAGTCCGAGCTGGGTGTGCCGTCCTCGGTGGTGGCCCAGTCGTAGAAGAGGAAACCGCCGTAGCCGGTTCGCTCGGTTCGGGTCAGGAACTGCTTCGGGATGATCTGGTCCGTGTCGACGTCGGCCTGGGGGAGCGGGACCATCGTCCCGGTGACGGTGGAGACCGGTTTCACGACCACTCCCTGACATCGACCAGGTGGCCGGCGACCGCGGCAGCGGCCGCCATGGCCGGGCTGACCAGATGGGTGCGGGCGCCCCGGCCCTGACGACCCTCGAAGTTGCGGTTCGACGTGGAGGCGACCCGTTCGCCCGACGGGATGACATCGTCGTTCATGGCCAGACAGCTGGAGCAGCCTGCCTCACGCCAGGAGAAGCCCGCCGACTCGAAGATCCGGGCGAG
>DASSVE010000012.1:0-7129 GCA_035706345.1 Acidimicrobiia bacterium | reverse complement strand
AGATGGAGCTGATCGATAACCAGACCCTGGCCGAAGCCCTGGTCACGGCACATCTCTATCCCGATCAGCCGGTGGCCGAGCTCAACGCCCGTCACACCGTGGTCGAGGAACTGACCCCGGAAGACGTACGGGTTATGGCGGGGCTGGCCTTCGACCTCGATCAGCGCATCGAGGTCCGCCAGGTCCCCCGCCCGTGACATCCGATCAGGTCTGGCAGACCAGGCCTAGCGGCCGTGCTTCTCCTAGTCTGCCGCTCCGATGACGCACATTCTCGGGTTTGGGGGATACGCCCCGCTGCGGGTGGTGACCAACGACGACTGGGCCCAACGGCTCGACACCAGTGACGAGTGGATCACCCAGCGCACGGGGATCAAGCGCCGTCACTACGCCGCCGACGACGAGAGCACCCTGACCCTGGCTGCCGATGCCGCCGCGACGGCGATCAAGGACGCCGATCTCAGTCCCGAGGACATCGACGAGATCGTGCTGGCGACGGACACTCCGGAGATGATGACCCCGGACACCGCCGCTCTGGTCCAGCATCGACTCGGTTGCCGCAACATCCCCACCTACGACCTCGGCGGAAGCGGCTGTGCCGGGTTCGTCCAGGCGCTCGACGTGGCCCGATCCCGGATCCTGGTGGACCCGAAGAAGATCCTCGTGATCGGGGTGGAGCTCATCTCGCGCATGATCTCCCAGGAGGACCGTTCGACCGCCGTCCTTTTCGGGGACGGGGCCGGTGCGGTGGTCATGGGGCCGGAGCCGGCCAGGGCCGAGGTGCTGGGGGTGGTGTCGGGGACTGACGGCGGATCGGCCGAGATTCTGACCCTCGCTGCCGGCGGGACCCGGAATCCATTCAACGCCGAGTCTCTGGCCAGCGGGGACTTCAACCGTCTGGTGATGGACGGGCGCCGCATCTTCGTGGAGGCGGTGCAGAGGATGTCCGAAGCGGCTGGCGACGTCCTGGCCAAGGTGGGGCGATCCATCTCGGACGTGAAATTGGTGATCCCCCATCAGGCCAACATGCGCATCATCGAGGCGGTGCGGAAGAAGCTCGGTCTCGAGGAATCGCGGGTCTACGTCAACATCGAGGAATACGGGAACACGGGTTCGGCGACGGTGCCCTTCGCCTTGTACGAGGCGGTCGGTCAGGGCCGGATCGAGGAGGGCGACCTCGTGGTGCTCACCGCCTTCGGGGCCGGATTCCATTGGGCCGCGGCCGCGGTCCAGTTCTAGCCAGGATCACAACCGGCTGAGGAAGCCGGTCAGGTATCGCTCGTAACGCTCGGGGTTTGCGTTCCAGCTCATGACGTGACCCGCCGCCGGCGTCTCCACGAGGTCCACGAGTCGGGGCACCGTGGCCTCCAGTTGCCGGCTCACCGAGATCGGGATCACCTGGTCGGAGGTCCCATGGAACACGAGGGCCGGCACCCGCAGGATCTGCTCGGCTCGCTGGACGTAATTGGTCGTCTCCCAGTCCACCTTCCAGCGGAGATCGGCGATCCACATACCGAACTCCATGAGCAGTGGTGTCGCCCTCTCCTCCCGGCTTCCCCATCTGAATGCGTCGGCCAGGATCAGGTTCGGCGCGTCCATGACCGCACCCACCACCTTGGAGGCCAGGGGCGACATCTCCAGGAACCTCATCACCAGGGCGCCCCCGGTGCTGCAACCGGTGAGCACGATGTCATCGGCCCCGTGATCGAGTGCGAACTGGACCGCGGCCTGGACGTCCTCCCACTCGCTGAGACCGAACCGGTAGCGCCCGGTCGGGTCCTCAGGTGTGCCCGCGTCGTTTCGGTAGGTGATGACCAACGAGGTGAATCCCGTCTCGTGGAAGCCGGGCAGCATCCGGATGAGCTCACGCGGCTCGGTGGTCCAGCCGTGGCAGTGAACCGCCCAACGTGTGGTGCCGGCTTTGGCATCACCCACCGGGACCAGCCAGGCGGGCATCGGGCCGAGCGGGGTCTGGTAGGCGACGGTCTCGAAGGCCAGGCCGGCGTCGGTGGGGTCGGTCGGGTAGGCGAAGGGGTCCATCTCCACCGGCGGGCAGGTCTCCAGGTCGCCGGTGCACACCGGCGGTGAACCGGCGACGGGCTCGTAGCTGCGAATGAACCTGGATCCGTCGACATCGATGACGTCCCCGACCCGGCCGTACCCGTCATCCCAGGCCAGGCCGATGGTGCCGGGGTGACCGATGTCCTGACGGGGAGTGGGGGCCTCGAGGACGATCCGCTCCCGACTCACCTGACGGACCCGGACTCCGAGATCCTTGGCCCGTGGGCCCGCGGCGAGCGCCCTTTGGTAGAGACGGTTCGAGATCACCCAACCGCCCACCAGATGAAAGGCCGCCACGAGGAGGACGGCGCCGGCGGCCGCGATCAGGATGGTCATGGCCCCAGTGTTGCCGAAGGGCTGCCCGACCCGGGTCAGCCCCCGGGACCCTCCACGTAACCCTCCTCGTAGGCGAGGGCGGCCAGTTCGTGACGGCTGGCGACGGAGAGCTTTTCGAAGATGTGGCCCATGTGGCTCTCCAGGGTCTTCACCGAGATGCTGAGCCGGTTGGCCGTCTCCCGGTAGGAGTAGCCCCTGGCGATCAGATTCACCACCTCCCGTTCCCGCGGGGTGAGCCGTTCGATGGCGGTGGCGGCGTCGATGTCCTCGTCGATGTCGAGCAGGAAGGCGGCCACGTCGGGGCTGACCGGGCGCTGACCTTCAGCGGTCTGCTCGATCAGGCTGGGCAGCTCGTCGGCGAGGGTGGTCTTGATCACGTAGCCGTCGACACCGGCGTGCAACATCGTGACCACGTCGTCACGGGACGTGGAGACCGTGAGGGCCATGAATTTGATCTCCGGTCTGATCCCACGCACCCGCTGGATGACCGCCGCCCCACCACCGCCGGGCAGCTTGACGTCGAGGACCACCAGTTCTGGCTTGGTCTCGAGGATTCCGGCCACCGCTGAGGGGACGTCGCCCGCCTCGCCGACGATGTCGTACCGATCGTGGAGCACCGCCTTCATGCCCGCACGGACCACCTCGTGATCGTCGACCAGGAAGATCCGTCTCATCAGGCGCTCACAGTGATCTTGACCTCGGTCCCCGCGCTCTGATCGGAGTCGATGGCGACCAGCCCTCCCACCGCCTCCACCCGCTGGTTCAGTCGGCCGGACAGACGGCTCTGGACCGAGCCCTCGATGCCCTGGCCGTTGTCCCGGATGTGGATGAACGCGTTGCCGTCGACGATCTCGGAGAAGAGGGAGATGCGTTGCGCCCCGGAGTGCTTCACCGCGTTGGTGAGTGCCTCCCGTGCCGCCTCGATGGCCGCTTCGAGATCGGGGGTGAGCTCGGTGTCGTCACGGATCACCGCATCGATCTCGACCCGATGGATGTCCTCGACGTCGTCGCGCACCGCCAACAGGGCGGCGCGGAAGCTGCGCTGATACTGCGAGCGCCACTCCTCGATGTTGCGTCGCAGCTCCCGCTCCTGACGCCGGGCCAGGTAACGGGACTGGGCCGGGTCGTCGGCTCCCATCCGGATGGCGTGGAAGGTCTGGAGCACCGAGTCGTGGAGCTTGTTGACCAATTCCACCCTGGCCTCGTGCGCCGCCACCGCTTCCCGTTCCGCCGCCAGCTGACCCTCGGCGCGCTGACGGGCCAGGTCGTAGACACGGAGACGGTCGAAGGTCCATCCGACGATGGAGGCGATGATGAAGAAGATGATGCTGCCGGCCGCCCTGACGGCGCCCAGGTCGGCGATGACGTGGACGGCGAACTGTTCCACCGCCAGGAGCACCGCGGCGATGAGAGACCCGGGGAGACCGCCCCACAGGGCACCCACGAAGACGTAGGAGAGCGGCATGCCGCCGTGGAACAACTCGTCGGCGCCGGCGGCCACCGAGGAGGCCCCGATCGCCAGCATCACCACAGAGTCGAGGGTGAACCAGAGCCCGCCGGCGAGCCGGTCCGGATGGTTGCGGGCCATGAACCAGGTGAGCAGGGTCCAGACGGTGGCCAATCCCAGCGAGGCGTAGACGATCCACAGCCGGGGTGGGGGGTCGGCGATGACTGTCACCACGACGAGCAGGGTCATCCAGATCCAACCCAGGAACCGGAAGACCACCACCATCCGGCGCAGCGTGGACTCCAGCTCAGGGCTGCCACGACGGGCGAAGCTCCCCTTAAGCATGCGCGGGAAGTTAGCTGAGATCTCTATTTCGTCGTCTCCTGGAAAGGGCCTGGGGGGCCGGTAACCGGCCCCCCAGGTGAGGTCCCCATTGTCGCTTCGAGGGACGGAGTGATTGCCCTGAAGTCCCCCTTGGAACGAGATCATCGCGTATCCCGAGCCCTATGCATATCGGGAATGTCCCCCATGGGACCGGTACAACGGACAACGGCCACCGTTAGCCGGTGGCCGTTGTTTTCATTCGGGTTCCCCGGTTGTGGAGGCCCGACGGGACGTCTCAGAAAGTCTGCAATGTCAGCGGGATGGCGAGCATCGCCACAGCCACCAAGGTGAGCCTGACGGCGCTCGGGACCCGGGCGGCGCGCACGGAGAGGGCGGCGAGACCGACTCCTAGCACCACGAGAGCCCAACTGCCGGACTGGACGACCGAGGCGAGCATGAGGAGCAGGACCGCCGTGGCCGAACCGCCGACTGCGATGGCGATGCGTGCAGCCTTGCCCATCGGGTGGACCGCCCAAGTAGCGATCTGGGGACTCGTAGCTGTCATGGGGGCTGTTGTCGGCAGACAGCCCGTTCTCCTTGAGGGTCGGGAGACCCAAACCCGGGCGGAGGGGTCCTAGAGGAGGTACCAGTCCAGGAACCGCTCCAGACGACGGTAGAAGTCGATCTGCGTCTCCCGACCGAGGAACCCGTGCGCCTCGCCGGGGTAGGTGACGTACTCGTAGGTCTTGCCCAGCCTCTGCAGGGCGGCAACCAGCTCCCGGGACTGCTCCACGTGGACCCGGTCGTCCTTCTCGCCGTGGGCGATCAGGATGGGCCGGTCGAGACGCTCGATCTGATGGATGGGGGAACCGGCGCGATACGCCTCGCGATTCGTGGAAGGGTGGCCCATCATTCGCTCCAGGTCCTCGCGGCCGGGCCGGTCGCCCTGTGCCCAGCTGGTGAGGATGTTGCAGTCCCCGTACTTGGCCACCCCGCAGGCGAACGGGTTCTCCGGGTGAACCAGCGAGGTCACCGCCATGTAACTGCCGTAGCTGGCCCCGAAGATGGCCAGACGGTCGCCGTCGACCCAGTCGAGACCGGCCAGGTACCTGCCGGCTGCAATGCAGTCGGCAGTGTCCCCGACTCCCCAGTCGTTGTGGTTGGCCCTTTCGAAGCCGACCCCGTACCCGGTGGACCCGCGGAAGTTGATGGCCAGCCAGGCGTACCCCTTGTCCAGGAAGTACTGGGCATGACCGTCCCAGACGTCTCCATAGGCGTCGGTGGGCCCGCCATGGGGATAGACCACCGCCGGGACCGGCTCGACGCCGTTGGCGGGGCGGAAGAGGAAACCCTCGATCTCGAGACCGTCGCCGGACGGGAAGCGGACTCTCTCGAATGGGACATGTGGGGCGGCAGTCACCGAGGTCGGGGCGCCGTCATAGAGGACGACAGGCCTGTCGGCGAACGTCATCAACCGGGGAGCCGTGTCGTTTGCCTCGTGGACGGCGACCACCCCCTCGTTGGACCACTGCGGCACCTGCCAGGACCCGCCCTCGGCCAGCACGGTGACGATGCCGTCTGGTTCGATGATGACCAGATCGCTCTGCCCGCCCCGGCTCTTGGTGGCGGCCAGTTTCTTCCCGTCTCGCGACCAGGCCAAGGATCCGAAGTCGGCGTCGTCTTTCGCCAGGAGCTGTTGGTCGGTCCCATCGAGATCGGTCAGATAGACCGCCCGCCAGTCACCCTCTTCGACGCAGTAGGCGACCCGGCCCCCGTCGACCGCATGGTCGAGGGCGCGCCGGTCGGGGAAACCGACCAGGATCTGCCACTCGCCGTCGGGTTGGGCCACGACGATGTCGCTGCGATTCCAGTCCTCCTTGGGCCAGAAGGTGGCGACGACACGTCCCCCATCACCCACCATGACGTCGGTCACGTCGCCTCCGGCAGGCCCGAAGACACGGGGCCAGGGCTCGGAGACCTCGACGATCGCGAGCCGCGTGGTCCGATCCCGCTCGACCACCACGATCATGCGCTCCTCGTCGAGCCACGCTCCCAGAGAGACGTCGGGTATCGCCTTGGGCGGCCCTCCGGCCACCGGGATCACGGCGACGTCGTCCCCACGCTGGTAGGCGATCCGGGTCCCGTCCGGAGACCAGGCCGGAGCCGAGTCGGCCCAGTAGTTCACCGTGGGGCGGTCGGTGGTGAGACGCCGGGCCTGGCCGCCCGTGGCGGGCAGGATGTAGATGTCGTTCACCGGACCGGCTGCGAGCACGAATGCGACGAGGGAGCCGTCCGGCGAGACCGCGGGGAGGGTGGGGATCTCGGTGGCCCAGATCGCATCGAGCCGCCAATGCGGCGGCGGGTCTCGATCGGGCCGTTTCTGGCTCGGCACTCCGCCGTGCTCGTCGACCCCAAGCCAGGGCTTCTCAGCCAACTCGGTGCCCCTCCTCGGTGGTGAGCCGGGTCAAGATAGCGCTCGCCCCGAGACGCCCGCCCGTCTTATTCGGCCGAGGCGAACCCGGTCAACATCGCCCGCAGGTCGGTCTCCAGGGAGACCAGGTCGTACCCGCCCTCCTGGACCAGCACGGTGGGGAGCCCCATCGAGGCTAGAAGCGCCCCGACCCGGCCGAATCCATCACCGGTGACGGCGAGCGGGGAGTTCTCGTCTGCGGTGGCCATGTCGAGACCCAGCGAAACCACCACCGCCTCGCAGCCGATCCCGGTCACCAGGGCGGCCATCTGCTCCACCGCGGCGAACACCTCGGCGTCGCCGTCGCCGGGGTCGAGGGTGATGTTGTGGTTGAACCCCTGACCCGGCCCGGCGCCGACCTCGTCCGAGAAGCCGCTCCAATGCGGATACCAACCATGGCCGGGGTCGATGTGAACGGAGGTGTAGACCACGTCGGGCCGCTCGTAGAAGATCTGCTGGGTGCCGTTCCCATGATGGGCGTCGATGTCGATCAC
>DASSVE010000011.1:0-52088 GCA_035706345.1 Acidimicrobiia bacterium | reverse complement strand
GAGGATGTCTGATTGGATCTCGACCGGGCGGACCATCTGCGAGACAGGCGGCGGCTCCACCCTCCGGTAGGGCTCGCCGAGACTCGAAGCCTCCGAGCGGGTCTGAGGTCGGGTGGCTGTGCGGGCGGTCGGGGGGGGCTCCACGCGACGCGCCTCGGACAAGGGCTCCACAGCCCTCGGTTGATTACTCGTTTGCTCCAGCCCGCCATTGTTGGCGATCTCGGCAGCCTCGGCCTCTATCTGATCCTCATCGACGAGGCCCAGATAGACCAGCGCTTTCGAGAACAGTGAAGACATTCACTCTCCGGTCGGTCTACGCGGCCCAAAGATAGCCCGTCCCACCCGTATGATCGAAGCACCTTCGGAAATAGCTACCTCGAAGTCATCGGTCATCCCCATCGACAACTCGACGACCGACGGGTGTGTGGACACGACCCGGTCACGAATCTCGCGCAGGGCGGCGAAGTAGGGGCGGCTGTCCTCGGGTCGCTCGGGGATGGGTGGTATCGCCATGAGACCGCGGACATCGAGCCCGAGGGCTGTCATCCAATCCAGGGCCTCGTCCACCTCCTCGGGGGCCAGCCCGGACTTCTGATCCTCGTCCCCGATGTTGACCTGGGCCAGGACCGGGGGCGCCAGACCGTGACCTTTGAGCCAGGCCTTGGCCAATGAGCGCCGATCCATCGAATGGAGGAGATGTGTGATCCCACGAACGGCACGGGTCTTGTTGGACTGGAGCGTGCCCACGAAATGCCAGCGGATGTCGCCCGGGAGGACGGAGGCCTTCTCGGCCAACTCGCCGGCCCGGTTCTCGCCGAAGTCGCGATGACCCTGCTCGTGGACCTCCATGATCTGGTCCGGGGTCATCGTCTTCGACACCGCCACGACGGTGATCTCGTCGATCGATCGTCCCGCCCTCTCGGCGGCTTCGGCCACCCGCTCCATGACCTCCGAGTACGTCATCTCAGCCACCCCAGGCTCACCATCCGCTGCGTGGTCCCGTCACGACGATGACTGAAGAACCGTTCATCGTGACGGGTGCAGCCACCGGCAGACCATATCTCCAGACCATCCAGCTGTCCCATCACGACGCCGGCCAAATCCACCGATGTGGTGCCCCAGGTGGTCTCCCCACCATGGGAGGGGAAACGCTGCATCACCTCGGGACCCACCTCGAAACAGCACGGGCCGATTCCCGGGCCGACGGCGGCGAAGCGCGGCTCGTGGCCTGCCCTTGTCATCGCCTCCCTGAGCGCCGGGACCACCCCGGCGTCCGCTCCCCGCCATCCGGCGTGGGCCACACCCACCGCCTCGTCCGATTTCAGGACCACCCCGAGGCAATCGGCGGTGAAGATGGCGAGCGGGAGACCGGGAATCGTCGTCCAGAGGGCGTCGAACTCCCCGGCGTTGCCGGGGCCTTCCACCCGGACCAGGTCTGCGCCGTGGACCTGCCGGGCCCAAGCCCACTGAGCAGGGACGTCGAGGGCACGCGCCAGCAGCTCTCTGGAATCCGGGTCCTCACGCAGATCGCCGTCACCCCGTTCACTGAACGCCACCCCGTCCTTGCCGGGGGGTCGGATCATCCCTGGACGAAACTCGGTATGTCCAGGGCGTCCTCGTCGAAACGGTTCTCACGCTCCTCGGTGGCTCGGATCGGGGGACGGTTGGGGCGCCGTCTGCCCTCGAATCCGGCGGCGATGACCGTGACCTTCATCTCCTCGCCGAGATCGTCGTCGATGATCGCCCCGAAGATGATGTCGGCCTCGGCGTCGGCGTGATCGGAGACGACACGAGCCGCCTCGGTGGCCTCATGGAGAGTCATCGAGGTGGGACCGGACACACTGAGCAGGACACCCTTGGCCCCGTCCATGGAGGCCTCCAGCATCGGAGAGGCGATGGCCCGCTCCGCTGCCTGACGGGCCCGATTCTCACCGGTGGCCCGGCCGATCCCCATCACTGCGGACCCGGCGTCGGACATGATGGTGCGCACGTCGGCGAAGTCGACGTTGATCAGACCCGGTGTGGTGATCAGGTCGGTGATGCCGGTGACACCGCTCATCAGGACTTCGTCGGCGAGCCGGAAGGTGTCGGCCATCGGTGCCGATGGGTCCCCGACGTCGAGCAGACGATCGTTGGGGATGACGATCAGGGTGTCCACCGAGTCCTTGAGGGCGTCGATGCCCTGCTCGGCGTGGACCGCCCGTCGTCGGCCCTCGAAACCGAAGGGACGGGTGACCACGCCCACGGTGAGCGCACCCACGCTCCGGGACACCTCAGCGACCACCGGGGCACCGCCGGTACCGGTGCCCCCGCCCTCGCCGGCGGTGATGAAGACCATGTCAGACCCTTTGAGCACTTCTTCGAGCTCGGCGCGGTGCTCCTCGGCGGCGGCGCGGCCGATCTCCGGGTTGGCGCCGGCGCCCAGACCACGGGTGACCTCGCGACCGATGTCGAGCTTCACGTCGGCGTCACTCATCAACAGGGCCTGTGCGTCGGTGTTCAATGCGATGAACTCGACCCCACGGACACCTTGTTCCACCATGCGGTTGACGGCGTTCACCCCGCCGCCACCGATGCCGACCACTTTTATGACGGCCAGATAGCCGCCGCTTCCGTTGCTCACAGACACCTCCGGGATCCCTGGAAAATCAAAGGTTGAAGTAGAGGTTTACATTTAGACCGCGGCAAAGTAAACCCCGGAACTCTGAGCCTCAACTAGAGGTTTAACCATCGTCATCGGACTCGTCCTCCCCGGTTTCCGGGGGCATGTATGCCGGGTTGGTCGGCGCCATCAGGTTGATCGTGGCGCCTTCCGGGATGCTCTCCTCCATCAAAGCGGTGAGACTCAGGGCCTTTTCGGTCATCTCGTCGGCCCTACCCAGCCGGACCTGATATCCGGGCAATCCGGCCCACAACTCCCCCTCCCTCAGGGTGATCTCCATGCCGGCACGGAGTTCGGAGGGGATCGCAGCGGCGAACTCGATGGCACCGAGCAACTCCACCGAAGACGTGGCCATATCGTCGGCCAGTTCGGGCATCTCCACACGGACCAGGCTGTCGTCGGGCTCCGGCTCCGAGGGCAGGGCTACCCCGTCCACAGCCCGGCGCGCCCAGCCTTCAGCCGTCTGCACCCATGCCGCGGGGACCCGTTCCACCACTTCGACGGTGATCTCGTCGGGCCAATGGAGACGGACATCGGCCTCGGCCACCCACGGGTCCTCGAGGAGTGCCTGCTCCACTTCGGCCGAGCTGATGAGGATCATCGGGGTCCCGGCGATCACCCCATGGTCGACCAGGGCCGTGTTCACGTCACTGGAGAGGACACCTTCCACTTCGACCCGGGCCACGCTCAACCAGGGCGAGAACGCCAGCCAGACCAGAGCACCCAGGATGACGACGAACGCGAGGAACTTGAGCAGACGCCCGACGTTGCGCTTGGCGGTGTCCTCGGCCACCACCTTGCGCCGCTCCATGAGTCTTGGATCGATGCTCATTCGAAACCAACGAACTGGATCTCCGGTTCCAGCATGGTCCCGGTGCGCTCGAACACGGTGTCTTTCACGACACGAACCAGCTCCCGGATGTCTGCCGAGGTGGCCTGGGGCCCGGCCACGAAGAAGTTGGCGTGCTTGTGCGACACCCGGACGTCACCGACGGAGGTCCCTTTCAGGCCCAGTTGGTCGATCAGCTCGCCGGCGGTCGTCCCGGCCGGGTTCTTGAACACACTGCCGGCGTTGAGGGTCCCCCCGGGCTGGTTCTCCTTGCGCCAGCGGGTGATCTCCCTCATCAACTCCTTGCCCCGCTCGGGATCGCCGGGGGACCCTTGAAAGGTTGCCGAGATCACCAGATCGGTGGCGGCGACGTTCGAGTGCCGGTACGTGAGATCGAGCTCGACGGCATCCCGGGAAACGGTCTCGGCGGTGGCCAGGTCGATGATCGTCGCCGAGATGAGCCGGTCCTTGGTCTCGGTGCCGAAACAACCGGCGTTCTGCCGGACCGCACCGCCGACCGATCCGGGGACACCGACGAAGAACTCCAGACCGGTCAGACCGGCTTCGACGGACAAACGGGCCAACCGGGGCAGCGGCATGGCGGCGCCGGAGTCGACCACCTCGCGGTCGATGGTGGTGGTCGAGAACTCGCCCGTCAGCTTGATCACCAGACCCGGGAACCCCGAATCGGCCACCACCAGGTTCGACCCCCTGCCCAGCACCAGGACGGGGTGGTCACGGGTGACACCGCTGGCGATCAGCGCTTCCAGCTGACCCCGATCGCGGACCTCGGCAAAGAGTGAGGCCGGCCCGCCGGCCTTGTAGGTGGTCATGGGCCCGAGCGGGACGTCCTCCGCCAGTATCCCGGCGGCCAGAAGCCGGCCTACGCCAGTCATGGCCGGGAGGCCAGGATCGGGGCCAGCTCGCCGTGTAGCAGTGTGATGTCGCCGGCGCCCATGCTCAACACCAGGTCCCCGGGCTGGACTCTGGGTGCGATGAACTCGGCCAGATCGTGACGATGGGGCACGTAGTGCACCGTCCCTCCGGCCGCCCGGGTGGCGTCGGCCACCAGCTCACCTGTGATCCCGGGCACCGGGGTCTCCCTCGCCCCGAACACGTCCGTGACCACCACCACGTCCGCTCGGGCGAGTGCCTTCCCGAACTCTTCGCTGAACCTGGCGGTCCGGGAGTACAGATGTGGCTGGAACACGGCCCATATCCGGCCGGGGGCCATCCCGGCAGCGGCTTCGATGACGGCCTCTACTTCCGTGGGATGATGGGCGTAGTCGTCGTAGAGGACGACACCTGCCACCGTCCCCTTGTGCTCCCACCGGCGGCCCACGCCACGGAAGCCGGAGACGCCGGCGGCAGCCGCCTCCGGATCGTGACCGAGCTCCGCCAGCAGCGCCACCGCCCCGGCCGCATTCATCGCGATGTGACGGCCGGGTTGCCCGATCCGGACGCCGGTCCTGCCGCCCGGGCCGAGCAGTTCGAAGTGGACCCCTCCCGGGCCCGATCCGAAATCGGCGATCCGCCATCGTGCCCCGGGGTCGAACCCGTAGGTGACCGCGCCGGACTCGGCTGCGACCCTACGGGCGCCCGGGTCGTCGACGCAGGCGACCACCGGACCGGCCACCGAGCGCGCCACGGTGATGAAACTGTCCACGAGGTCGTGCTCGGACTCGAAGTGGTCGACATGCTCGTGCTCGACGTTGGTCACGACCAGACCGACCAGATGCAGGCTCTCGAAGGTGCGGAAGGCCTCGTCGGCCTCCAGCACCAGCAGATCCATCGATCCGTAGTGGCCTCCGGCGGCGAAGTCGACCAGGTCGCCGCCGACGACGAAGGAAGGGTCGTGACCCATCGCCCGCAGTGCGGTGACCAGCAGAGCCGTCGTGGTGGTCTTGCCGTGGGTGCCCGTGGCGCCGATGGTGGGGATCTCGGAAGTCAACGCATCCAGCAACCGAGGCCGGCGCCACACGGGGATGCCGAGAGCCCGTGCCGCCTCCAACTCCTCGTCGTACTCCGGCACCGCGGACGAGGCCACCACCAGCGCCGCCCCCCGGACCGACTCCCGGTCGTGACCGCTGTGCACCGGGATCCCGAGATCGGCCAGTGCGTCGAGGGGCCCGCCGGAGCGGAGATCGGACCCGGAGAGCTGCTGTCCCTTCCCTGCGAGAACCTTGGCGATGGCGCTCATGCCGGTGCCCCCCACGCCGACCAGGTGGATGCGGCCCTCGGGGAGGCTCATCTCGCTGCCTCGATCATGACCGTGGCGATGGTACGGGCCGCGTCCGGCTTGGATATGCCGGTCGCTGCCGTGGACATCGATGCCCGTCTCCCGGGATCTTCGAGCAGCCGGGCGAGGAGCGCGGCCAGACCACTGAGGTCTTCCTCGGCGATGACGACTGCCGCTCCTGAGCGCTCCAGAAACCGGGCGTTCCCCGCCTGGTGGCCTCCGGAGCCGAACTGACCCGGCACCAGGATGGAGGGAGTGGCCGTCGCCGTGATCTCGGCGACGGCTCCGCCGGCACGGGCTATCACCAGGTCGGAGACGGCGTAGAACAGGTCCATGCGCTCCTCGAACCCGAGCCGACGCCAGGTGACTGATGTGGCGGATGGACGGGACGACACCGTCCCCAGGTGTCTCTCCCCGGTGAGATGGAGGACCTGAACGGGTGGGCCCTCCCAGCCGGCCAGAGTCGCAGCCACGGCCTCGTTGATCACCCCGGCGCCCAGCGACCCGCCGAACACACCGACCACCGGCACCCGATCGTCCAACTCGAACCGCTCCAGGGCGGTGGGACGCAGACTGGCTCGGTCGAAGCCCCAGAACATCCTGCGCACCGGGTTCCCGACCCAGTCCCCCTTGGGCAGCCCCCCGGTGTCGGGGAACGAGACGAAGCTCCGCTTCGCCCAGCGAGCGGTGAGACGATTGGCCAGACCGGCTTCGGCGTTCTGCTCGGCGTTGTAGAAGACGGCACCGGTCCTGCGTGCGGCCAGGGCGGTGGGAACCGTCACATATCCGCCCATCCCGAGGACAACCCTGATCCCGGCGGCCCGGATCTCCTCGGCGATCCGGCTCCGCGCCCGGGCGACAACGCCGGGCAACCGCAGGTTCTCCAGGGTGAGCGACCTCTTCAGACCCGTGAGCTCGACCTGCAGGAAACGGAAGCCCTGGCCCGGGTAGACACTGGCCTCGAGGCGGTCACCACCGACGTAGAGGATCTCCTCTCGGGCGACCCCCAGATCGAGGAGCCCCTCGCCGACCGACAGACCCGGATAGACGTGACCACCGGTGCCAGCCGCCGCGATGAGGAACGTCATGTCTTCGGGTCGACGCCGCTCTGTGCGATGTTCACCAGGATCCCCACCGCACCCATGGAGACCGCCAGTGCAGTGGACCCGAATGAGACCATGGGCAGGGCGATCCCGGTGATCGGTATGACCCCGAGCACCCCGCCGATGTTGATCAACGCCTGGAACGAGAGCCAGGCGGTCAGGCCGGCGGCGACCATGCGGCCGAACCGGTCCGGGGCTCGGGCGGCCACCACCCATCCGGTGACGCCCAGGGCGATGAACAAGGCGATCACGGTGAGCCCGCCGATCAGCCCGGTCTCCTCCCCGATGATGGCGAAGATGAAGTCGGTGTGTGCGTTGGGCAGGTAGAACCAGCGGGCCCGTGAGGCGCCGAGACCGACTCCGAACAAGCCGCCGTTGCCCAAGGCGTAGTAGCCCTGGATCACCTGATACCCCGATCCGGCCGGGTCGGAGTAGGGGTCGAGGAAGGAATCGATCCGGCTCGCCCGGTAGTCGGCGTCGAACGCCAGGTAGACGACGGCCAGCACCGCGATCAGGCCGAGTGCCATGACGAATCTCATCGGGGTGTCGCTGGCCACGATCACGGCCATCGCCGCCGCTCCGATGATGATGAGGGTCCCCAGGTCCGGCTGACGCATGAGCAGGATGGCGACGATCCCGAGAGTGGCCACCACCGGGACGATGAAGTGGCCGAAACTGGTGAGCAGCTTGTACTTGCGCTCGAAGAGAAAGGCCAGCACGAAGACCACGGCGACCTTGGCCACCTCCGACGGCTGGAAAGAGGTCAGACCGGGAAGCACCAGCCAGCTGGTGGCGCCACCGGCGGTGAGCCCGAAGAGATCCACGGCCACCAGCAGCCCCACCGTCACCACGAAAAACGGAATCGCCGCCTTGCGATACCACCGATAGGGGACCTTGGAAGCCACCAGCAATGCCAGCGTGCCCAACCCCACCCCGACCAGCTGGCGTTTCAGGAAGTGCCACTGGTCCTGGCTCTCGGTCTGGCTGAGGGCCATCGCCGAGGAGGCGGACATGGTGACTCCCAGCCCGACCACGACCAGCACGACGACGAGCACGAGCAGCGTTGTCGTGGCCCGGTCGTTCGTCTTCTGTCGTGCGATCTTGTCTCTGGCGGCCGCCCTCACCTTGGCCAGTGACGTCACGTTCGATGTCATCTGCTCCCGCCTCCCACTCGTTCTCTCGCCAACTCCGCGAAACGGTCGCCACGCGCCCCGTAGGACTCGAACTGGTCGAAGCTGGCGCATCCGGGGGCGAGGAGGACCGTGTCCCCGGGGCGGGCGGCGCTGGCCGCCATCTCCACCGCGATCTCCATGGTCCCGGCAAGACGGCCACGCTCCCCGGCCGCCTCGGCCAGCCACGGGCCTGCCTCACCGATCCCGATGACCAGCCGCACGCTGTCCTCCCCGACGAGCGAGGTGAGGTCGAGCCCCTTGGCGAGACCACCGGCGATCAGGATCACCGAGTCATGGGCCCTGATCGAGGCCAGAGCGGCGTGCGGGTTGGTGGCCTTGGAGTCGTCCACCCATCTGACCCCGCCCCACTCCCCGACCAGGCTGCGTCGATGTGCCCCCGGGTGATAGGCCAGGGCGGCCCGGGCCACACCCTCCGGCGTGCCCCCGACCTGTCGGGCCAGGGCGGCGGCACAGGCCAGGTTGACCAGGTGGGTGGGGTCGTTGGAGGTGAGGTCGGCCAATTCGACCACGACGTCGCCCACCCGGAGGAGGCCACCGTCGACACCGCCACCGCCCCCGGGGAGGCTCTTCCCGGACACCGGGTACAGCCGGGACGGGGCGTCGGCGGCCAGCTTCGATGCCCCTTCGTCGTCGGCGTCGTACACGAGGAGGTCGTCGGCGGTCTGGTTCGCATAGATCCGGGCCTTGGCGTCGCGGTAGGAGTAGGCCGACCCGTGCCAGTCCAGATGGTCGAGGGCGACGTTGGTGATGGCGGCGGCCACCGGGTGGAAGGTGTCGGTGAACCTGAGCTGGAAGCTGGAGACCTCGACGACGAGGACGTCGTAGTCGCCTTCGGTGAAGTCGGACAGTGGCGCCCCGATGTTCCCGGTGGCGGGGGCGTCGATCCCGGAGGCGTCGAGCATGGCCGCGGCAGCCTCGGTGACCGTGGTCTTGCCATTGGTGCCGGTGATCGCCACCACCGGCACATCGATGTGCCTGAAGGCGAACTCGATCTCGCTCCAGATGGTGAGCCCCCTCTCCAGGGTGTCCACCACCGGCACCGATCGCTCGGAGAACCCGGGGCTGGCCACCACCAGATCGACCCCCTCGAGCAGGATCGGGTCCCACTGTCCCGACGCCGTGCCCACGCCGCCGGGGACATCGGCCGGTGGTCTCTGGTCGTAGATCGTGACCGCCATGCCTTTCGCCACGGCGAGACGGGCGGCGGCGAGACCCGAGATCCCGGCGCCGAGGACGAGGGCCCTGCTCACAGGAACCCCTCCTGAGCGAGGAAGTCGGCATAGAAGAGACCCAGGCCGAGCGCCACCCCGATGCCGGTCAGGATCCAGAACCTGATCACCACCGTGGTCTCCGGCCACCCTCCCAGATCGAAGTGAAAATGGAGAGGGGACATCCGGAGGACCCGTTTCCCGGTGAGCTTGAAACTGGTCACCTGGAGGATCACCGAGAGGGTCTCGGCGACGAAGATGGCCCCGATCAGCGCCAGCAGGAGCTGGGTGTTGGTGAGCAGGGCCAGAGCGGCCAGCAGGCCGCCGATCCCCTGGCTGCCGACGTCGCCCATGAAGATCTTGGCCGGTGGGGCGTTCCACCAGAGGAACCCGAGCAGAGCCCCGAACATCGCCGCGGAGATCATGGCCAGCTCCAGAGGGGACAGTGCCTGGTATATGGCTTCCGAGCCCCGGAATCCCTCCGAGTTCCTGAATTGCCAGAAGGCGATGATCGTGTACGCCCCGACGACGAGGGCGGAGGCCCCGGCGGCGAGACCGTCCATGCCGTCGGCGAGGTTCACGCCGTTGGCCGCTCCGGTGAGCATCAGGAGGACCCAGACCACGAAGAACGGGCCGAGATCGATCCCGAGGGGTCTGACGAAGGAGATCTCGGTGACGATCCCGGCGTTGGTGGCCAGATAGGCGAACAACGCGGCGATCCCGAGCTGGCCGCCGAACTTGGCCGCCTTGGAGAGACCGAGGCTTCGTTTCCTCGTGTACTTCACCCAGTCGTCGAGGAAGCCCACGATGGACATTCCGAAGAGGGCGAGCACGGCGAGCCAGCCTCCCACCCCGGGCGGGATCCACTCAAGTGTCAGCCCGGCGCTGGCCGTCCACACCCTGATGTGGGCCAGGAGCCACCCGAGGATGGTGGCGCCGACCACCACCACACCACCCATGGTCGGTGTCCCTTGCTTGTGGGCGTGGCCCTGGATGTCCTCCTGGATGAACTGCCCGATCTCGCGGCGACGCAGCACCTTGATGGCGTAGGGGGTCCCGAAGATCGAGATCAGCAGACCCAGGGCAGCGGCGACCAGAAGACGGATCACGGGGACATGCTCCCCGATTCGTCTCCAAATGCTGTGGAATCACGACGTCTCGCCAGTGTCTCGGCCGCCACCTGACGGTCGTCGAAAGGGATCCGCTCGGTGCCGAGGTCCTGTACCGGCTCGTGCCCCCGTCCCAGGATCAGGACCACGTCCCCGTCGCGGGCGGCCCCGATGGCGAGTTCGATGGCCCGCCGACGGTCGATCTCGAGGATGTGCTCGACCCCCGGGCGCACACCGGACATGACTGCAGCCGCGATCGCAGACGGGTCCTCGCTGCGGGGGTTGTCGCTCGTGATCACCGCAAGGTCGGCACTCGATATGGCCTCGCCCATGGCCGGGCGCTTAGCCCGATCCCGGTCTCCTCCGGCGCCGATGAGGCCGATCACCCTTCCCTTGCTCAGACCCCGCGCCGTCCTCACCGCGGTGGCCACTCCCTCCGGGGTGTGGGCGTAGTCGACGATGACCGTGATCGGGTCGTCACCGGAGACCACCTGGTAGCGCCCCGGTACTCCCCGGACCGAGGTCATGGCCTCGATGACCTGCTCGGCGGGGAGACCGGCGGCGATGCAGCACGCCGCCGCGAGCACGAGGTTGGACACGTTGAACTCACCGATGACAGGCGCCGTGATGGTCCGCTCCCCGAACGGACCGCTCAGTGTGAACACCGTGTGGGTGGGGTGTGTCTGCACGTCCCGGAAGGAGAGGTCTCCGCTCGTCCCCACCGTGATCAGCTCGCCCCGGTACACCGTGGCCAGGTCTGCGCCGACAGGGTCGTCGACGTTGATGACGGCCGCGCCCACGTCGTACTCGGTGAACAAACGTCTCTTGGCGTCCCGATAGGCGCCCATGTCACCGTGGAAATCGAGATGGTCCTGGGACAGGTTGGTGAAGGCGGCGACGGCGAATCTGGTCCCCCTCACCCGCCCCAACTCGAGAGCGTGCGAGGACACCTCCACCGCCACCAGATCGACCCCGTCGTCACGCATCCCCGCGAGGATCCTCTGGAAGTCGGGGGCCTCGGGGGTGGTGAGACTGGTGGGCGCCGCCACGCCGGCGGACCGGGTCCCGATGGTGCCCATGACCCCGCTCGTCATCCCGGCGCTCCCGGCCATCGACTCCACGAAGTGGGTGACCGTGGTCTTTCCGTTGGTGCCCGTGACCCCGACCACGATGAGCGACGCCGACGGGTGACCGTGGACTTCGGAGGCAAGGGGCCCGATCGCCTGCCTCGTGTCCTCCACGACCAGCTGAGCGACCCCGGTCTCCACCGGATGCTCGACACACACGGCAGCGGCGCCGGCGGCCACGGCATCCGGCACGAACCGATGCCCATCCGTGCGCTCCCCACGCAGGGCCACGTACATGGTCCCCGGACCGGCACGTCGCGAGTCGTGGGTGACATCGTTGACCGGGGTCTCGGGGTCCCCGATAACAGTGCCCTGCACCGACCCGGCGAGTTGGGCCACCGTCCTACCCCTGTCCGGCATCCGGGCTGACTCCCAGCCGATGCAGAGCTTGCTCCATGATCTCGCTGAACACCGGGGCGGCTGACAGGCCACCCGTGCGGTAGTCGTAGTCCGGGGAGTCGACCACCACGGCCACTACCACTTCCGGGTCGTCGATCGGGGCCATGCCCACGAAAGACGCTCGTGTCTCTTCGGTGTACACACCATCATCGTCGAGTTTGTTCGCGGTACCGGTCTTACCTCCCACCCGGTACCCCTCGACCGCGCCGTTGTGCCCTGTTCCCTCTTCGACCACCTTGGCCAGAAGCGCCCGCATGACCGCAGCGGTGGACGGGCTGACCACCTCGCGGGTCTCGACCCCGGCCACCTCGGTCTCGCCTTCGGAGTCGACGATGGAGCGCACGATGTGGGGAGTGGTCCACAGACCGTCGTTGCCGATGGCGGCATAGGCGGCGGCCATCTGCAGCGGGGTGACCGCCACCGAATAGCCGATCGCCGCCGAGGACCAGCAGGTCTGGCATCCGGCGTCGAAGCGGAGCAGACCCGGCGACTCGACCGTGTAGTCGATACCGGTCTTCTCTCCCAGACCGAATCGCTCGATGTAGTCGACCAGCCGGTCCTGACCCAGCTCCTCCGCCACCCTGATGGTGCCCACGTTCGACGACCGGGTGAAGATCTCGGCAACGGTCATGTCAGCGGTGTCGTGCTCCTCGAAGTCCTCGTAACAGCCGATCCCGTCGTCGTCCTCACACGCCCCCTCGAGGATCTCCAGCTCGTCCGAGACGTCGGGGACGATCGTGCCCACCTGCACTTCGCCCTCCTCGAGCGCGGCGGCCACTGTGATCATCTTCTGAGTGGAGCCGGGCTCGTACATGCCACGCACCACGAAGTTCGAGAACATCTGGCAGGCGGCCGGGTCCTCGGCGTCCTCACATCTCGGATCGAGGGTCTGACGGGTGGCCGGATCGAACACGGGCGCGCCGACCATGGCCAGCACCTCGCCGGTCTCGACCGAGAGCACGACCGCCCAGCACGATTCGGCCCCGGTTCGCTCCACTGCACTCACACAAGACTCCTGCGCCTGATATTGCAGGGGTAGATCGATCGTTGTGACCAGATCGGTTCCCGGGATGGCCGGAACGATGTTGGTGCGTCCCTGGGGGATGACCCGCCCGGCGACGTCGCGCTCGTACTCGGCATGACCCGGCGTACCTCGGAGCTCCTCGTCGTACATGAGCTCCAGGCCCTCCTGGCCGTCGCCGTCGATGTTGACGAAACCCACCACGTGGGAGGCCACCGAGCCGGCCGGGTAGACCCGGGTCGGCTCGGGATGGGCGAACACTCCCGCCAACTCCTTGGCCAGGACCTGCTCGGCCAACACACCCTCGACCTGACGCTTGATGTAGACGAAGTCCGAATCGCCGGTCAGCCGCTCGTAGAGGCCCTCGGGGTCGACTCCCAGGAGACCACCGACCTGCTGAGCCACGTAGAGGGGCTCCTCGACCTGGTCGGGCACGGCGAAGAGACTCTGGGCCTCGACGGTCATCGCCAGCAGGTTGCCGTTGCGGTCGTAGATCTTCCCCCGCTGCGGAGCCATCTCCTTGGTGACCAGCCGCTGGCTGAGGCCTTCCTCGGCCAGTTCCTCGGCCTGGACCACCTGGATCTCGAACAGGCGGTAGCCCATGGCCAGCCAGGCCAGGACCACGATGACACCGATGAGGGCCAGTCTGGCCCTGGCGGGGTCGAGACGGCGTCGTCTAGCGGCGGGCACGGCGACCGGCTCTCCGGCTGGGTGCCCGGAGGGGCGGTGCCCCACTCATCACCCCGGTACCAGCGCGTTCTCGGGTTCTCATTGACTGGCTCCGTCCGAGCCGGTCTCGGCGATCAGCGGAGCGGGAACATCCAGATCGACCAGCAGCGGCTTGGTGTCGACCGGGATGACCAGACCCATTTCGTCGGCGAGGGGCGCGATGCGGGCCGGGTTCTCCAGCCGGGCCACTTCGAGCCGTAGTTGCTCGTTGAGAGCCTCCTGCTCGGCGATCGCCTTGTTGAGCTCGGCCAGGTCGAAAGCCGAGCGGTCCAGGCTGGTCCGGGCGAAACCGAGGCCGAGAAAGGCGACCACGGCGATCAGCACCATGATCATCCAGGGGGCGATCGAGGGCTTGCGCACCCTCCTGCCCCTGAGGACCCGCAGACCTTGCTCGGCTGCCGTCCTGGCGAGTGGTTGGGTGGTCATGCCGCCACCTTCTCGGCTGCCCTCAGCACCGCCGACCGTGCCCGGTTGTTGGCCTCGATCTCGGCCTGAGAGGGCCGGATGGGCTTGCGGGTGAGGATGCGGACCTCGGCGGCGTTGCCACAACCGCACACCGGGAGGTCGGGCGGGCATGTGCATCCCCGGGCCCTCTCCGCAAACTCCTGCTTGACGATGCGGTCCTCGAGCGAGTGGTAGGAGATGGCCACGATCCGCCCTCCGGGCCGGAGCATGTCGATCGTCTTGGACACCCCTTGTTCCACCGCCTGCAACTCCTCGTTGACCGCGATGCGGATCGCCTGGAAGGTGCGTCGGGCAGGATGACCTGCCCGACGCCGGGCCGCGGGCATCGCCTGTGCGATGACGGTGGACAGATGGGCGGTGGACTGGATGGGTCGGGCTGTCACGATGGCTTCGGCGATGCGACGCGCCATCGGCTCTTCCCCGTACCTGCGGATGATGCGGGCCAAATCCTCGATGCTCCAGGTGTTGACGATCTCGTCGGCGGTGTGGACGGCGTCGGGCCCCATGCGCATGTCGAGCGGGCCCTCGTGGCGGTAGGAGAAGCCGCGCTCGGCGTGGTCCAGTTGACGGGAGGAGACCCCGAAGTCGAAGAGCACGCCCGAGATCGGCTCGTCGGTGACCGAGCGGACCAGGTCGTCGATGTCGGCGAAGTTGCCTTCGATCACGGTCACAGCCAGCCGGGCGGCATTCGCCACGGCCTCGGGATCGCGATCGATGGCTATCACGCTCACTTCGTCTCCAAACTCATCCAACAACCGTCTCGTGTGGCCGCCACCCCCGAAGGTGGCGTCCACGATCACCCCGGGAACCACCGGGGCCATCAACTCGATGACCTCGTCTGCCAGGACCGGCCGGTGGTAACCGACTTGCTCGTTGTCCGGGCCCTGGTTCATTGCGAGCCCTCCGGGCGCTGGTACCAACTAGAGGCGGGCGGAGTCAGGGGCCTTCCAATTGGTTCCGGAGGGCTCGCAATGAGCCCCGGCCATCTCTTCTCTCAGTCCTCCTCCTGCAGGTAGATCTCGTCGCTCGAGGCCTTGTCGGCCAGGTGCCGCTCCTTCTCCCACAGCTCGACGTGGTCGTAGAGACCGAGCACCGCGATCTCGTTCCCGGGTTCGAGACCGGCGAACTCCCTGAGGTCGGGCTTGATCAGCACCCGGCCCGACTTGTCCGGTGTCTGCAGGTCGGCCCCGGCGAAGAGGGTCCGGGAGAAGCGGCGTCGCGCCTTGTCCTGGGGTTGCTCGATCACCGCGGCGGCCTGTTTCTCGAAGTCGTCAGCGGCCCAAATGACCAGTTGCCCGTCCTGGCCCTTGGTGATGACACAGCCTGCTTCGAGACGACGGCGAAAACCGGAGGGCAGGACCACCCGTCCTTTGCCGTCGAGGCTGTGGAAGTACTCGCCGAGGAACACTTCTGCTCTTTTCCGCTCTTCCTCACTGTCCGTTTCCCCCCTTGCATGGGGTCGAGCCCTTGATCGGGCGTAGCCGCCACTATGACCCACTTCCCCCCACTTGTCAACCCTTTCCCCCACTATGAGGGTCGGGCGACCCATGACGGGTGCGTACGCGGCAAAACAGATCCGGGATGCGGGGACGACCCCGCTCAGGGGGTCGGGTCTCCGACGCGTTCGGCGACCTCGGGGCTCTCTGGCCTGGCGTCCCGGGCAATCAGAAGACGTGGTGGACCGAGAGAAACGAGAGAGTCGACCCATGTCGGCTCGCAGGTGATCCAGGAGCATCGACACCTCTGTGACGACGTCGGCCACGCTCCGGCCGGGCAGCCTCGTGGACCCGGAGCAACCAGGACGTGCATACGTGGCCAGCCACAGGCCGCGATCCCTCGCCGCGGCATCCAGGGAGCCCCGGTACACCGGTGTAACGGGGTCCCCGGATGAAACACGAGCACCAAGCCTCTCGGTGCGCCGCCGAGCCAGGCGTTCGAACGACGATCTCCATCGCTCGACGTCAAGCCAGAGAGCTCGGTCACGTTGGCGAAGGCTACGCCGAGCGAGGCGGGACGAGCCCCGCCGTCGGGTTTGCTCAGGCGCTCTCGGCGAGCAGATAAGGACGCCAGGCCGGGTCGACCTGATAACCCGTGGAGGCGTAGATCCAGGCGAAGCGTCGGGGCGGCCCGGGCTGGCTGCGGAGACGGAGCCCGCTCTCGTCGGGGGTGCGGGCCCCCTTGCGGACGTTGCAGGAGCGACAGCAGGCGACCACGTTCTCCCAAGAGTGGTCCCCACCCTGCGAGCGCGGGGTGACGTGGTCGAGAGACTCGGCCGGCCCACCGCAGTACTGACAGGTGTGCCCGTCACGGCCGAACACGGCCCGTCGGGTCACCGGCACCACCCGCCGGTACGGGACGTTGACATAGCGGTTGAGACGGACCACCGAGGGCAGCTCCACCGTGGCCGACTCCGACGACCAGACCTCGTCCCGGCCAACGACGACGCTCGCCTTCTTGTTGAGCACGAGGATGACTGCCCGCCGCTCGCTCACGACCGACAGCGGTTCGAAACTGGCGTTTAGGACAAGTGCCCGTGTCATCTCAATGACCTACCGGGCTGAAGGGTAATCGCCGTTTCGAAGCAGATTGAGCGATATCGCCCGGTCGGCTAGCTGGCCGCCATGGTGAGATCGGTCACTCCCCCGTCCCTGAGCGCCTCGCCGATGGCCCCGGTCAGGGCGTCGATCCAGCCCCCGTCCAGCACGGCACTGCCCCGGCTCTCCCGCTCCCCGTCCGAGATCGTCACCACCAGCTTCTCGAAGTCGTCGATCTCCACGGAGACGACCTCCACGGGGACCCGGCCCACCACCTGACACCAGGCGTCGACGACACCCTGGGCGATCGACATCGGGGTGGCGGCGACGATGCGGAACGACTTCACGCTGGCGGTGGCCACCTCGACCCGGGCCCCGCTGTTGAGCGGGGTGATCGCAACCTGGATCCCGTCGGCAGGGGCAGGATTGGATCTCCGGGACACACCGACGATGTCAGGGCGGTCCCGTCGCACCCCGTAGGCGGCGAGCAGGGCGCGCAGCCGCTCCATCACCATCGCCTCGTCCGCACCCGGCTCGAGACGAACGTCGATGCCGCGACCATGCCCTTCGAGGTCCACGACCACCGAAGCCACCCCTGGAATGTCCCCGAGTCGGCTCGCCAGACTCGATGTCATGCCACCCGCTCCCACTCTCGGATAGAGCGCATCTCCCTACGCCACGCCAGATAGTTAAGCAGATCGTGCGCGCTCATGGTGGTTGAAATGTCACCGTACGCGGTCAAGTGACGCCAGGCCAGATAGGGACCGGCCAACCCGAGCCCTCCGGTGCGGCGCATCGCAAACCAGGTTCTCACCGCCTCCCACAGGAGGACCGGGTGCCGGAGCAGGGCGAGGATCGCACCACGTTCGAAACCCAATCGTGACTCCCGGAGTTGTGTTCACGAGTGTAGCTGTCAGGCCCCCGATCCCCGGGGCAACCTGCCCCACACGGAGCCATCACCGTTAGAGTTCGGGACCCGAAGAGCATGGAGGGAGACGGCTTGGCCGATCACGGATCCAACCAAATCGACCTGTTCGGTCAACGTTTCGAAGCGATCGCCTCCAATGTCGAGACGGTGATCCAGGGAAAACGTGACGCCATCGAGCTCCTGGTCCTGGCCCTGGTCTCCGAGGGCCACGTGCTGGTGGAGGACGTCCCCGGAGTGGGCAAGACCCAGATGGCGAAGTCATTGGCCCGCTCCATCGCCGGGGAGTTCCATCGCATCCAGTTCACTCCCGACCTGCTCCCCTCGGACGTCACCGGTGTGTCGGTGTGGGAGCGCAACGAGGGGCGGTTCGACTTCAAGCCCGGACCCATCTTCGCCAACATCGTGGTCGGGGACGAGATCAACCGGGCCAGCCCGAAGACCCAATCGGCGTTGCTCGAGGCGATGGAGGAGCGTCAGGTGACCTCCGACGGGATCACCAGGGTGCTGGACGCCCCCTTCATGGTGATAGCCACCCAGAACCCGCTGGAGCACGAGGGCACCTATCCCCTCCCCGAGGCGCAGCTCGATCGTTTCATGATGAGAGTGGTCATGGGTTATCCGAGCCGGGAGAAGGAGCTCGAGATGCTCGACACCCATGGTGTGCGCTCGACCTTCCACGATCTCGATCCCGTCGCCACTCTCGACGAGGTGCTCGAGATGGTGGACATCGCCCGGAGGGTCACCGTTTCGGCTTCGGTCAAGAACTACATCGTCGACCTGGTCGAGGGGACCAGGCTCCATCCGGACATCCTGTTGGGCGCCTCCCCCAGGTCGGCGCTCTTCTTGCAGAGGATCGCTCGCAGCCGGGCCGCCGCCGCGGGCCGCGACTACGTGATGCCCGACGACGTCAAGGATCTGGCCGCCCCCGTCCTGGAGCATCGTCTCGCCATGCGGCCCGAAGCGCAGATGCGAGGCGAGACCATCACCTCGATCATCGGTGATGTCCTCTCCCGTCTTCGGGTGCCCGGCACCACGTCGCGGATCGCCACCTGATGCTGACCACGCGAGGCTGGGCTCTGCTCGGGGCCGGTCTCGCCCTGGCGATCCTTTGGTGGCTGCTCGGTGACGAGGAGCTCCTCCTGGCCGGCACCTTTCTCGCAGCAGGCGCCGGGCTGGCCCTTCTCTACGTGAGGCTCCGAACGCCCGACCTCCGCATCGGACGGCGTCTCGGCACCACGGCGGTCCACAACGGCGACACCGTCCAGGTGACCCTGTCGTTACGCAACCCCGGGCCTCGGGCGGTGCGCAATCTCAGTCTCGTCGACGAGGTGGAAGGTCTCGGCGTGGCCTCGTTCGAGATCTCTGCGGTCGAGCCCGACGAGTTGGTGACCGCCACCTATCGGGTCCTCTGCCGGCCACGCGGCGTCTACCGGGTGGGACCGACCCGCGCCGCTGTCTCGGATCCTCTCGGTCTCGCCACGGTCGACGCCCCCGACGGGCCCGCCGACCAGTTGGTGGTCTACCCCACAGTGGAGCGACTGGAGGGATTCCCGATCGTTCGAGGTCAGGACCCTTCGATGGCCGCCTCCAGACCCGAGCACTCGCAGAGGGGTGGCGAGGACTTCTACACCCTGCGCGAGTACCAGCGCGGAGACGACCTGCGCCGTGTCCACTGGCCGTCGTCCGCCCGCACGGACAAGCTGATGATCCGCCAGCTGGAGACACCCTGGCAGTCACGCGCCCTCGTGTTGCTGGACGTGCGGTCCCGGGTCTACGAGTCGGACGAGGCCTTCGAGACCGCGGTGTCGGGGGCAGCCTCCGTTGTCACGCATCTGGTCAAGTCCGGTTTCGACGCCGATCTCTGGGCAGGCGACCCCCAAACCATCGACGCCACCCGCTACGGGACGGCGATGGAGAAGCTGGCCCTGGTGGCGCCACACCCCGAGATCGACCTGGAGTCCGTGGCCACCAGGATCCGGCATCGAGGAGGAGGAGGGGCGCTCGTCATCGTCACCGGCACCGCCGATCGGGCCCTGATCTCGGTGCAGCAACTCCTCTCCAGGGACTACCCGACCTCGGTGCTGCTCGGTGTGTCGAGCACCACCCCGCAGACACTGGCCGGCTTCCACCGATTGGGAGTGGCCACCCTGACCGTGCACCCGGGCGGGAGCTGGGCCGAGAAGTGGATGACATCGATGGGTGAGACATGGGACGTCGTCTCGGCCAGCTGACCGGTCTCTTCCTGTTCGTCCTGGCGATGGCCCGTCTGTCGCGTCTGTTCGAGACCGCCCCCGATCAGCAGCCCTGGCAGCTCATCCTGCTCGCCACGGCGCTGTTGGGCGGCATCGCCTGGTGGCTGTTGAGCCAGCTGATCTCGTCGCGCTCGCTCATGCTGGCCATCTTCGGTCTCGGCGCCATCCTGCTCGCCCTGCGCATCACCGCCCCGGAGACCATGACCATGGGGTTCATCCCCACCGGGCTCACTCCCCCGGAGCTGGGCGAGGAGCTCGGCATCGCCTGGCGTGTCATCCGATCGGGCATCCCGCCGGTCGACCCGCACCCGGGCATCGTCGCCATCCTCGCCGTGGTCATGTGGGTGGTGGGCGCCCTGTTCACCTGGGGGAGCACCGGCGGTCCCTATGCCGCTCTCTTCCTGCCCTCCCTGGTGCTCTACCTCCAATTCGCCGTCTTCGACCGCATCGAGGCCGGCCCCGGCTGGATGGTGCTGGCATCGATAGGTCTGGCCGGTGCCATCGTGTCCCTGGCCATGGAGCGACGCGCCGAGACCGGACGGGCGCGCGACACCGATGGCCGGCCTCTGGCGAGACGATCGGCAGTGTGGGCTGCGGTCATGGCCTCGGTCCTCGGCATCGCCTCCATCGCCGTGGCGGGCTCGGCAGCGGACGTGATCAACGAGTACGGGAACGCACCATGGCGCCAGGGCGACGGTCTCGGGCCTGGCCCTGGAACCGGGGTCTCCTACGACGGTCTGGTCGAGCTTCGCCAGCGTGTCGTCAACCAGAGCGCGGTGCCCGTTTTCACAGCACGATTCGCCGAGGGAACACCGGGAGACCTGAGGCCCTACTGGAGGATGGACACGCTGGACACGTTCGACGGCGTCGAGTGGAGCCGATCGGAGACGACCAGCCGGAGATACGAGCCGGGAGCGCCCATCGTCGACGAGGCCAACCTCTACCTGGGGACCACCCGCGAGATCCTCCAAACCATCCAGATCCAGGCGTTGAACAGTGTGATCGTCCCCACCGCAGGCACACCGATCGAGATCCAGGACCCCGCCGACAACGTCCAGAGCCCGCGCTTCGCCCAGGAGTTCTACTCGGTGGGTGGGGTGTCCCTGGCCGTGGCCGGAGGTCTCAGCCAGACAGACCAGTACCAGGTTCGCACCACGGCCATCGACCGCACCGCCGACCTGGGGGTGCTGGCGACTGACGAGGACGGAGAGCTCAGCCCAATGTTCGCAGCCGCCTCCGCCGACGGGTCGTTCCCCCACGAGCCCGTTCCCTTCGACGGAGAGGCCACCGAGCTCGCCGACCGTGACCGCTATCTGGATCTACCCGAGCGGACGCCGCCGGGAATCTTCGCACGGGCACGTTCGGTGACCGCCGGACGGGCCACCGACTTCGAGGCGGCCTGGATGCTCCAGTCCTGGTTCCGCGACTCAGGGGCCTTCATCTATTCGACCAACGTGAGCACCGGGCACGACGCCCTGTCCCTCGACGACTGGCTCAACGACCCGGACTCGGAGAACTTCCGCACCGGCTACTGCGAGCAGTTCGCCGCCGCCATGGCGGTCCTCGCCCGGGCTCTGGACATCCCCTCCCGGGTGGTCTGGGGGTTCACGCCGGGAACGGTGGACGAGAACGGCGTGATCACGGTGCGTGACACCAATGCCCATGCCTGGGTGGAGCTGTGGATCGAGCCGTACGGCTGGTACCCGTTCGACCCGACCCCGCGCGCCGAGCAGACCGGTTTCCAGGGGCAACCACCAAGCCTCACCGCCGAGCTCGACCCGGCCGAGTACCTCGACGCACCGGTCGACAACCCGACGACCAACCCGACCGCCCCGGTCACCAACCCTGGCCTGATCGAAGAGCTGAACACCGACCCGGTGCCGATCTCGACCGGTGGCATCAGCCCATGGTGGCTCGTTGCGATGGCTGCCCTGGTCATCCTGGTGGCCGCGATCCCGGTGACGAAGCGCATCAGGAGGAGACGCCGTCTGGCCCGGGTCCGGGAGGGGGACATCACCGCCGCCTGGGACGAGATCATCGACCGGCTCACCGATCTCGGGGTCGACGTCTCCCCCTCGATGACGCCGCTCGAGCTCGCCCGCAACACCGACCACGCACTCCTCCCGCTGGCGCTGAGCTACTCGTCGACCGTCTACGGAGGGCGGGTGGGACAGGCCACCGAGCCGGACCTGGTCGGGGCGGAGTGGTGGCTGGAGAGGAACTTCGAGGGCACCGAACGCGCCCTCGCCGCATTCAGCCTGAGATCCCTGACCCGGCGCGACTAGCCGTTCGGCCGGTCAGTGGGACGAGGCGCGGCGCTCCTCTTCGATGTCGTCCTCGACGCGGCGGAGCATGCTGAGGAACTTGTCCCGATCGAGCTCGAAACGGGTCACGTCCTCCTCCACCTCGCGGGCGATGTCGCCGATGGCCACGAAGAAGGCCAGCTGACCCTCACGCAGGGCGTCCATGAGCTCCCCTTCGTCCCTGCTGATCCGGAAGATGGTCTGGCCGTCGGTGACCAGCTTGACGTCGGAGAGGTGGTTGTCCATGTTCCCCTCCCGCCGCAGGTAGTCCCACGCCCGGCGCACCCGCTGCAGCGACATGCCGTTGTCGAGCAGGCCTCTGACCACACGCAGGGCGACCAGGTCACGGAAGCTGTAGAGACGACGGACACCAGGTCTCCCCCCGGTGTCCTGAACGGACGGCTTTACGAGTCCTACCTTGTCCCAATACCTGAGTTGATGGTGAGTGCAGTTGCTCAGCCGGCATGCCTGCTCGGCAGTGAATGCTTGCTCCACTTGTCCTTCCAAAAACCTTGTCATGGCGAGCCGGCGCAAGGCTCGCTGTTGCTCTTCCGATCGGCGTCAGCCCGGGAAGACGACCGACGGGGGGCGGAACATTAGCGCCTCCGAAAGTGGGTCGCCGCCTGGAGCCGGAGGCTATTCGCGAATCGAGTCTTCGGGCTCGGAGCGGCGATAACGCCAGCCGCGAATGCGGAGGCTGTTCACCAGAGAGGTGGCCGAGGCGACCAGGAGGATGAACCCGGCGACCGCGATCCAGGTGGTGGAGACGTAAGCGATGACGATGGCCAAACCGGCGATGACACCGAGCAGGGAGAGCCGGACCCCGACACGGGCCGGGCGCTCGATCTTCTGTACCGCCCGGGCCAGCTCTGGATCCTCCTCGTAGAACTGACGCTCTATCTCGGCGAGTATCCGCTGTTCTTTGTCATCCAAGGGCATTCCGCTCACCACTCAGATCGATGGATCCGACATCGGAAACAATACACCCGTTCTGTACACACGGATCAGGGTTCCTGACTCGATCCGGGATGTTCTCTCCCGGTGAGCAGACGGGCCGGGCCGACGGCGCGGTCGCCGAACTTCTGACGGACCTCGGCCACCGCATCCTCGACCTTGTCCCACTCGACCTCATGGCCGATCTCCAGCTGGGTCGGCGTGTCCGCCGGCTCCAGGGACCCCCCGCCGAGCCCGAGGAGCCGAACCGGCTGCGCACCGACGTCCAGACCTCGGGCCAGCTCCAGGGCGGCCTGGTAGAGCTGACGGGGCCCGTCGACCGCCGCCGCCAGAGTATGTGACCGGGTGGCCAGCGTGAAGTCGGGATATTTCACCTTGAGGGTCACCGTCCTCGCCCTCAGGCCGGCACGACGCAGCCGGCCCGAGAGCCGTTGCGCATGGGCGAGCAAAGCCGTCTCGACGACCTCCCGGCCCAACAGATCCTGGTCATACGTCTCCTCGACTGACACACTCTTCACGTCGATATCGGGCACCACCACGCGAGGATCGTGGCCCCGGGCCAGATCGTGGAGATGACGACCGACGGTGGGGCCGACCGCGGCCACCAGTGTCGTCTCGGGCATGGAGGCAACGTCCCCTACCCTCTCCACCCCCAGCCGGGAGAGGGCGGCCAGGGTCGCCGGGCCGACGCCCCACAGCGAAGAGGCGGGAAGGGCGTGGAGGAAAGCGAGCTGATCCTCCTTGCGGACGTGACGGAGACCGTCCGGCTTGGCGACCTCCGAGGCCAGCTTGGCGAGGAACTTGACCGAGGCGACTCCCACCGAGGCCGGTAGCCCCAGGTCGGTCCGGAGCCGTGTCCGCACCGCCTCTCCAACCTCGACCGGCGACTCGTAGTGCTTGCGAAGACCGCTGACGTCGAGGAAGGCCTCGTCGAGGCTGAGACCCTCCACCAGCGGCGTGAACGACCTGAAGACGGAGAACACCCGGGCGGAGATCTCGCTGTAGCGCTCGTGACGGGGTGGGATGACGACGAGCTCGGGGCACATCCTCCGGGCCGTCGAGGTCGCCTGAGCCGAGCGCACACCAAAGCGACGAGCCTCGTAGGAAGCGCTGGCGATGACCCCCCTTGGACCGGGACCGCCGACCGCAACCGTCTTCCCGGTCAGCGTGGGATCGTCGAGACGCTCCACCTCGACGAAGAAGCTGTCCATGTCGACATGGAGGATCGGCTCGGTCCACACCCCGCCAACTTACCGGCCAATACCCTTGGTTTTCGGCCTGGTGAGCCAAACTGAGGCCACATGGCCGCATTGGTTCATCTCGTACGCCACGCCGAAGTGGACAACCCCGACCACCTGGTCTGTGGCTCGCTGCCCGGGTTCGACCTGTCCCCGTACGGCCTGGAACAGGCGCGCCGTGTCGGCCGCTATCTCGGCCCTCGCCCCGTCGTCGCCATCTGGTCCTCGCCCCAGCAGCGCTCGCTGCGCACCGCCGAGGAGATCGCCGCCCGTTGCACCGTCCCGGTCCGGGTCGACCCCGACCTCGACGACTGGGAGCTCTCAGACCGCTGGAAGGGTCATCCCTGGAACAGCATCTCGACCCGGTTCCCCGGCGAGTTGGAGGCATACCTGGGCCATCCGACCAAGCTCGACTTCCTGGACGAGCAGATCGGCGATGTGGCGGAGAGGATGGCGGTCGTGGCCCGACGTCTCGACCAGGAGCACCCTCATGGCGACGTGGTGATCGTCTCCCACCAGGACGCCATCCAGGCAGCGCGGCTCCATCTCACCGGGAGCGGCCTCGACCGGCTGCACGAGGACCGACCCACCAACGGGGCGGTGATCACGTTGCGACCCGGGCCCTCGTGGCGTGAGGAGACCATGTGGGAACCGGGGGACACTCCCAGATTCGGGGAGCGATCCGACCTTCGTGTGGTGACCACGAGCGGAGCCCCCTCCGACCCGGCCTGAACCGGGGCTGTCGGTTCGCCCATTGGCGGGCGCCGATGCGAGACTCCACGCGGTGAAGACGTCGCTCCTCACCGGTCTCACCCTTCTCGCAGCCCTGATCTGGAGTGTGGCCCTCATCGTCAATGCCGCGCCGCTCCAACCCGCCCCCGGGCTGTTGGTCGGTGTCGGGATGCTGCTCACCGCCACCGTTGCGGTCGTGGGCATCGTCGTAGTCGGGGGACGCTGGGCCCATCGTCTCGCCGCGATGTCCTTGGGCATCACGGTGGCCCTGGCGATCATCAGGGACACCGACTTCTGGTGGTATCTGGGCTCGGCGGCGACAGTGATCGCGGTCGTTGCGTTGTATTCCCCCACCGTCATTTCGACTGTTCGCAAGCTCCCTGCAGCAGCCGGACCGCCTCCCCGGGCGGTGCTGCCTCCTCTGATCCTGCTGACCGCTCCGGCGGTTCTCGGGTTCGCGGGCAACGATGCTCGCCCCGTCCCCTTGCTTGTGGTCGGTCTACTGGCGCCGATCGCCGCCTTCGCCTACTCCCGGGTCCTTCCCGGCGGTCTCCTAGCGATCCGGGTGCTCTGGCCGCTCCTGGCGATAGCGACGGCGCCCTGGCTCGGGTGGGTGGCCGGCTCCACCGCTGTCGTGATGGCGCTGGTGGTTTCCGTCATCGCCTGGGACCCCTCGGTCAAGGCCTCCTATCACCCGCCCCGTGAGACCGGGTCCGCCTTTCCGATCCCACCCGAGCTGACCCCGAAAGAGATCCGGGATGCGGCCGGTATCGACGAGCGAGGCCGGCCCCTGGCGTGAGACGGCCCAACCCATGGATCGTGGTCCCGGCCCTGGCCCTTGGCGCCCTGGCGGCGGCGCTGGGGTGGGTGGTGACGGATGTGAGCTGTCGTCAGCCGGCCGGATCCGGGCAGGCCGGCGGATGCGACGGATGGGCGCTCCTGGTCGCCATCGTCTCGTTCCTGGTGGTCACCGTCGGGGTGACCGTTCTCCTGGCGCTCGTCTTCCGGAGTCTGGCCGAGTGGCGTCAGCGCCAGTCCTGATCGGGCGCCGGCCCCGGGACGACTCTGCTCAGTTGAGCTTCTTGTAGACGAGATCGATCGCCTGGCCGACCGTGACGATCGACTCGGCTTCCTCGTCCGGGATCTTCACGTCGAACTCGTCCTCGAGGGCCATCAACAGCTCGACGACGCCCAGACTGTCGACATCGAGGTCCTCCTCGAAATGGGCGTCATCGTGGATCTTGGACTCGTCGAGCCCGAGCTCCGACACCAGCACCCCGGTGAGGCGCTCGGACACTTCACTTCTGTCCATATCTCCCTGTCTCCTTCTCTCGTGGTTCCGGGAACTTACAACGCCAGACCGCCGTCTACCGAGATCACCTGCCCGGTCACGTACGAAGCCGCGTCAGAGGCGAGGAAGTCGACCACCGTGGCCACCTCCTCTGGACTGCCGAACCGGCCCAGGCTGGTCGAGGCGATCGCCTGTGCCTTGATCTCGTCGCTCAGGCCCTGGGTCAGATCGGTTGTGATGTAACCGGGGGCGACCACGTTGACGGTGATCCCCCTCGAGCCCACCTCCCTGGCGATCGACTTGCTGAAGCCGAGCATCCCCGCCTTGGAAGCGGCATAGTTGGCCTGCCCTGCGTTGCCCACCAGACCGGCCACCGAGGCGATCGATATCACCCGGCCCCACTTGGCTTTGAGCATGGGCCGCAACGCGGCGCGGGTGCACAGGAAGGCGGAGCGCAGGTTGGTCTCGATCACACGGTCGAAATCCTCGGCGCTCATGCGCAGGAGGAGCTGATCCCGGGTGATGCCGGCGTTGTTCACCAGGACGACAGGTGGACCGAGCTCTTCCTCGACCGCGGCGAAGAGATCGCTGACCGCCTGCTCGACCCCGACGTCGGCCTGAACCGCCATCGCCACTCCCCCGGTCGACCTGATCCGTTCGACCGTGGCATCGGCAGAGGCTGCGTTCGACGTGTAGTTGACGGCGACCCTGTGCCCCGAGGCGGCCAGGGCGATCGAGAGGGCGCGGCCTATGCCCCGCGAGCCCCCGGTCACTACGGCTACCCGACCCTCGGGGCCCTCCGTCACGTCAACTTCTCCGGCAAGCCGAAGAAGTCGAAGTTGGGCTGGAGCAGTTCCAGCGTGTCGCGGTCGGGTGGCGGAAGGGCGGCGTCGGATTGCTCCAGCGGCTCCACACGGGGGCCCCATCGGTAAACGGCCGACGCCCAGGTGAGACCGGCGCCGAAGGCGGCGAACACCAGGGTGTCACCGGGCTCGATCCGGCCCTCCTCCAGGGCTTCGGTCAGGGCCACCGGGATCGTCGCCGCCGACGTGTTCCCGTAGGAGTGGATGTTCACGTACACCTTGGACTCGTCGAGCCCGAGACGCCGGGCCGTGGCGTCGATGATGCGCACATTGGCCTGATGCGGGATCAGGAGATCGATTTCGTCCAGGTCGACACCGGCGGCCTCCAGAGACTTGAGCGAGGACTCGCTCATCTTGGTCACCGCCCGCCGGAACACCTCCTGGCCCTCCATCGAGAGACCACTGAGGGTCGGATCCGGATGGCCCCGGTCACCCATCGTGCCGTCTACCGGGGTCTGCAGGATGTGATAGACGGAACCGTCGAGACCCAGATCGGAGGCGAGAAGCCCGTGCGGCTCGTCCGTGGCCTCCAGCACGACGGCGCCGGCGCCATCGCCGAACAGAACGCAGGTGGTGCGGTCGGTGAAATCGAGCACGTAATGGAGCTTCTCGGCGCCGATCACGAGGACCGTCTTGTGGCCCCCGGATCGGATCATGTTGGCGCCCAGCACGAGCCCGTAGAGGAAGCCGGAGCAGGCGGCGTTGATGTCCATGGCGGCGCACTGGTTGGCGCCGATCTTGTTCTGGACGATCGAGGCCGTCGAGGGGATGATCGAGTCGGGGGTGCAGGTGGCCACCAGGAGCAGATCGACGTCCTCGGGCCGCTTTCCCGCGGCGGCCAGGGCATGCTGGCCGGCCACGGCGGCCATGTCCGAAGTCTCCACATGACTGATGCGGCGCTCCTTGATCCCGGTGCGGGTGGTGATCCACTCGTCGGAGGTGTCGACCAACTGCTCCAGGTCGTGGTTGGAAAGCACGTTGGGAGGCATGCATTTGCCCCATCCGGTTATCTCTGCGTTCGTCATGTGGCGCTCCTGCGTCAGGTAACACTAACTAGGGCGTCGGCCGCGCCCGGGATGTCTTCCGATTCCGACACCACATGGACCGTCGCCTCCGGGACCGTGCGCCTGGCCATCCCGGCGGTTACATCGCCCGGACCGACATGGATGAAAGTGTCCACACCCGAGGCGGCCATGTCCTCGAGACTCTCCTGGAAGCGGACCGGGGACACCACCTGACCGGCCAGTGTGGCGGCCAGATCGGTTCCCCTGTGGGGCCGGGCCGTCGTGTTGGACCAGACCGGGAAGATGCCCTCGGCGAACTCCACCTGCTGGAGAGCCCTGGCGACCTCCTGGGCGGCCGGCTCCATGAAGCTGGAGTGGAAGGCGCCGGCCACTTTGAGCGGGATGGCCCTCCTCACCCCGATTTCCCGGGCATGCTCCGAAAGCCACTCGATGTCCTCAGCCGCACCTGCGACCACCACCTGACCGGGGGCGTTGATGTTCGCCACCTCCAGACGACCGCCCTCCGACCGTCGTGTCGATGCGATCTCGTGGGCCCGTTCGGGGTCGGCTCCGATCAGTGCCGCCATTCCGGAAGGTTCGAGGTCGGCGGCTTCCGCCATGGCCTGGCCCCGTTTCGCCACCACCCCGAGGGCGGTCGGGAAGTCGATGACGCCGGCGGCGCACAGGGCGGTGTACTCCCCCAGGGAGTGGCCGGCGCCGGCTGCGACTTCTCCGTCCCAGACACTTCTCAGCTCCTCCCAGAGTGCATAGGACACCGCGAACAAGGCGGGCTGGGCGTACTCGGTGCGGGTGAGCCGCTCCTCGGGACCGTCGAGACACAGGTCGCGGAGGGACCAGCCCAGGATCTCGTCGGCGGCTCCGCCCAGGAGGTCGGGGCGGGAATCGAACAGCTCAGCACCCATCCCCACGTGCTGGCTCCCCTGGCCGGGGAAGAGAACGGCGACACTCATGCCAGGAGGTCCGACCTTCCGGGTCCGCTCGGGGTTACGTCAGGGCGGCGAGGAGACGGTCTGCGTCCGACTCGTCGACATCGCGGTGAGTGACGATCCGCCAGCTCCCCTTGATCGGCGGGTTGGCCTTGATGTTGGCCTTCTGGAGCCGGTCGGAGACCTCATCCCATCCGAGACCGATGGCGGCGAAGTCGATCAGGACCAGGTTGGTGTCCACCTCGCCGGGATCGATCGAGCCCGGGAAACGCTCGGCGAACCCGAGGGCGAGCTTCTGGGCCAGGACATGGTCCTCGACGAGCCGGGCCCGCTCGGCCAGCCCGACCCGGGCCGCGGCGGCGATGACACCGGCCTGGCGCATCGCCCCACCCATTCGCTCCCGGAGATACCGGATCTCGTCGATGACGTCACTGGTTCCGCAGACGATGGAGCCGATCGGGGCGCCGAGGCCCTTCGAGAAGCAGAACTGAATGGTGTCGGTCAGCTCTCCCCAGGCCGGGCCGTCGATGCCGGTGGCGGCGACCACGTTCCAGATCCGGGCCCCATCGGTGTGGATGGCGAGCGCATGACTGCGGGCCCGCTCCGACGTCTTCTTCACGATGTCGTACGGGATCACCTTCCCGCCCGAGAGGTTGTGGCTGTTCTCCCAGGTCATCAGGGTGATCCTGGGGAAGAACCCGGCGGTCTCCATGGCATCGTCGACGTCCTCCGGCAGGATCTGGCCACCGGGTCGCTCCACGGTCCGGAACGCCACTCCGGACAGGGCCTGGGCGGCTCCGGCCTCGATCGAGCGCAGATGGCTGGCGCCGTTGGCCAGTATCTCCTCCCCTGGCGAGGTGTGGAACATGATGGAGAGCTGGTTGCCCATGGTTCCGGTGGGGACGAAGATCGCCGCCTCCTTCCCGACCGCCGCCGCCGATTCCTCCTCCAATGCGTTGACGGTGGGGTCGTCGTGATAGACGTCGTCGCCCACGGGGGCCGACGCCATCGCCTCGAGCATCGCCGCGGTGGGTCGGGTCACCGTGTCGGACCGGAAATCGGCAAGACCATCGGGGAAAGGCATGGGCGGAATGGTAGTGGTGGGCCCGGGCCGGGCTTAAAGCCGGTCGAGCGTCCCGGAGATGCGGCTGGTGGCCGTCTCGATCCGTTGCTCGTCGTCGACCAGGGCGAATCTGACGAACCCCTCGCCCGAAGGCCCGAAGCCCACACCAGGGCTCACCGCGACCCCGGACTGCTCGAGGAGGTGGATGGAGAAGTCGAGCGAGCCCATGTCGGCGTAGGGACCGGGGATCTCCGCCCATACGAACATGGTCCCCACCGGTCGGTCCACCTTCCATCCCCCGTTGCTCAACCCGTCCACCAGGACGTCGCGGCGACGCCGGTACACCTCCCGCACCTCGTCCACGAACCCGTCCCCCGTCTCGAGAGCCCGGGCGGCAGCCAGCTGGATGGGTTGGAAGGTCCCGTAGTCGAGGTAGGACTTCAGCTTGGCCAGGGCGGCCACCACCTCTGCGTTCCCCGACACGAACCCGACCCGCCATCCCGCCATCGAATGACCCTTGGTGAGGGAGTAGAGCTCGACCGCCACATCCTTTGCCCCCGGCACTTCGAAGATCGAGGGCGGCCGTTGCCCGTCGAAGTAGATGTCGGCGTAGGCGAAGTCGTGGATGATGATGACCTCGTTCTCCCTGGCGAAGTCGACCAGCCGTTGGAAGAAGTGCAGGTCGACCGTCTTCGTGGTCGGGTTGTGGGGGAAGCTGACGATGATCACCCGCGGCCGTGGCCAGGCGGTCAGGAACATCCGGTTGACGACTTCGAAGTAGTCCTCCTCGGAGGAGATCGGCGCCCGGCGCACCTCGGCGCCGGCGATCACCGGGGCGTAGATGTGGATCGGGTAGGAGGGCTCGGGCACGATGGCCACGTCCCCGCTCTGGAGGAGGACCCAGAGCAGATGGGAGAGGCCCTCCTTGGCGCCGATGGTGGCGATCACCTCGGTCTCCGGGTCCAGATCCACCCCGAACCGTCTCCGGTAACGCTCGGCCAGGGCGATGCGGAGATCGTCGACCCCACGTGACACCGAGTACCGGTGATTCCAGGGGTGGCTGACCTCGTCGACCAGGGTCTGGACAGCCTCGTCCGGGGATGGGATGTCGGGATTACCGAAGCCGAGGTCGACGACGTCGCCCCCTGCTGCGATGAACTCCGCCTTGCGCCGGTTCACCTCGGCGAAGGCGTAGGGGGGCAGCGATCCGATCCGTCGAAAGTCCATGAACCCGGTCAAGGTAGATCAGTCGCCGCCTTTTGGCGAGGTTTGGCGGTCAGCCGCTGAGACGGTCGATGATGTTGGTAAGCCGTTTTGGCACCATGCTCCGGGTCAGCCCGACGACATCCCGAATCAGTACCAGGAGATCGCCCGGGCCGTCCCACAGCTCCACGACCACCTCGTCCCCGGCCCGGTCGATGAGGGAGTCGATGGCGAAGAGCAGGATAAGGACGTCGTCCGCCCACCCGAGCACCGGGATCACCTCGGGGATAAGATCGATCGGGCTGGCGACATAGGCGGCGGCCAGACCCAGGGTGATCTTGGCCCGTCGGGGCACCCGGGGATCCTTGAGCAGCCGATAGACCAGCTTGACGAGGTTGGGCAGCATCAGGGCGGCGTCCATCAGCAGCTGACGGGCCTGGACATTCATCCCGTTGGGAGGCAGCACCTCATCCGGGCGCACTTTGCTCGGCTCCTGGCCGGTCACTCGATCTCGATCCTCTGTCGCTCGTTGGCGCCATCATCTTGGTCGCCGTCGTGAGAAATGCCACCGATCTCCTCGATCACGGCCTCGATGGCCTTGAGCCCTTCGATCGCCGCCTGGAGCATGTGAAAGGCGACCCGACGGCCTGCCCGGGTCAGGGCGGCCATCGTCGGCGAGGGGGGCTCGCTCATCGCCGGGCCTTCTCCCCGAAGGCGACCCGAAGCGTCCCCTCCTCGAGACGGGCCCTGGTGACCTCCCGTCGATGCAGGGCGTCAGGCAGCAGGAAGGACCGCCGGTAGGCGCCGAGCTGGATGTACAGCTCGTGGCCATGGCGGTAGACCTCGAGATCACTCTTCTCGACGAAGGGGACGTCCAGCTCCAGGGTCACCGTGGAGTCGCCCTCGATCACCCGGAACGGGCTGGCCGCATGGAAGTCGTCGATCGGGTCGAGATCGCCGTACAGCTCTGCCGCCATCACCCGAAGACGATCGACACCGACCATCTCGTCGTCGAAGAGCCTGAGCCGGAGCCTGGGAACCTCGGCGAAGGCGTCGTCGATGGATCCGAGATGCCCCTTCTGAATCGCCCGCCACCTCTCGAAGTAGGGGTCCTCGACGAGATCCGGCAGGACCCGGTTGACGACGACCCCGTCGACCCCGTAGCCGAACAGGCCCAGATAGCTGTAGGTGCGTCTCGCCTCGTCGATCACCATCTTCTCGGGGTTGACCACGAGCCGTGCCGAGGTGATCTCGGGTTTCGACATCAGCTCCTTCACGCCCTCGATGTGCTCGAACACCGATTGGGCGGCGGTGAACACCTCGTCCTCCGGGATCGGGAGGTTGGTGAGCCGGTTGAGGAGGGGTCGAGCGGCACGCATGAGACGGCGCTCGGTGGGCAGCACCTTCTCGAAGTACCACGAGAGCACCTCGGGCAGGGACAGCAGACGCAAGGTCTCGGCGGTGGGGGCGCAATCCACCACCAGGACGTCGTACTCGCCGGAACGTGCGTGACGATTGACCTCGAGCAGAGCGAACAGCTCGTCCATCCCTGGGAAGACCAGGAACTCCTCGGCCTCGATCCCGGCCGCGCCACCCCAGTCGAGGACGTCGATGAGCTGATCGCGTATCGATCCCCAGTAGCGGTCCAGCTGTGCCTGGGTGTCGATCTGCTGGCCGTCGAGCATGGGGGCAACCGCCGTGGGCTCGGTCTCGAGGTGGACCGTGAGGGCGTCGGCCAGGGAGTGGGCAGGGTCGGTCGAGGTGACCAGGGTCCGCTTGCCGGAGTCGGCTGCGGCCAGGGCCGTGGCGGCGGCCACCGTGGTCTTGCCGACACCCCCCTTTCCGGTGACCAGGACGATTCTCATGTCATCCGATTCGGGCGACGCGTCTTCGCAGTCCTCGAAGCGCCGTGGTGACGATCTGCTTCTCCGCCTGTCGCTTGACGAAACCAGGGAGGATGAACTTGGGCTCGACCGTGAGCGAGTAGACCACCTCCGTCGCCCCGTCGTCGGTGGCCTCGAAGCGGTAGGAGCCTTCGAGCATCTTCAGGTCGTCGCTCTCCTCCGCCACCCAGCTCAAGATGTGGGGACGGTCGTGGGTGTACTTGAGGACGTACTCGATCTCCTTGACGAAACCCTCGAGGACGAACCGGGCCCGATCCACCCGGCCCTCGGCGTCGACGTCGAGGACTTCGACCTCCTTGACGCCGCTGGCCCACTCGGGGTAGAGGGCGACGTCGGCGGCCACGTCGTAGAGGTCTTCGGGAGATGCGTCGATCTCGAGTGTGGAGAAGGTTCCTTCGGCCATCAGCGGGTGAAATGTAGCGGGCTAACGGATCGAGCCGATATGGAGACTCGTCCCCTCGAGCCGGAGGAAACGCCCTGTGGCCCGGAAGTACCCGGCGTTGGCGCAGCGGGTGTGTCCCAGACGCCACGTCGATGCCTGGGGCTGGTGGACGTCTCCGAACAGATGAAACCTGGGCTGAACACGCTCTATGTATTCCCGGACCGGAGCAGATCCACGCTCCTCGCGCCCGGTGACCACGTCGGTTCGCAGGGGACGAACCGCCGGGGGCACGTGAGTGCATAGGACGTCGACCGGTCCCAGGGCCTCGAGCATGGAGCTCATCGCGTCGTCGCTCATCTCGCCGTCGGCGCCGAGCGGCGTGCTGACACCCCCGCCCACGAACCCGAGAAGGAGCCCGTCACGCTCGATGACCTGACCGTGCACGTATTGGAAGCTGTCCGGCAGGGTCTCCTGGAGGATCTCGGGCCGGTCCACGTTGCCGTGGATGACCACGCCATGACCGGCGGCCAGCGCCTCGGCAGCTCGCACGTACTGTGCGGTGAGCTCCTCACCGATCCTGGTGCGCAGGTCGAGACCGGTCTGGGCCGCCTCCTCCCTCCACAGGGCGCGCATCCCCGGATAGTCGCCACGGGCCCGGGCCTCAGAGGTCCGGGAGGCGAACTCCAACCCGAGGACCTCGGCCACCGCACCTCTCCCGGTCCGGTAGTCGGTGAGGTTGACCAGATCGCCGAGGATCGCGATCTCCTCTCCGATGGCGACCAGACGCCGCAGGGCGTCGGGGGCGTCGTGGACGTCGGAGACGAACAGCATCAGGTCTCGGATCTGGCGGCGTAGCGGACCCAGACCACGGAGAGCGACGCCGCAGCGAGGGCGATGACGAGACACACCGGCCAGCTCAGGTCGAGAGGTGAGAACTCGGCAGACATCCCTCCCATGCCCAGCCCGATCAAGGCGCCGACCCAGAACTTGATGTTGCCTCCCAGAAACCGGTTCGGGTCACGCTCCGGCCGCCCCATGTTCTCCGCCAGTGCCCCGCCGAGGAGCAGGACCAGGAGCCCGATCACCCCGAGCACGAGTGCCACCGCGTAGACCTTCACCATGAGGTGGCAGCGTAATTCCGGTCAGGAAACGCGGCGCTCGGCCGGAACCAGCCGCAGCCGGGGCACCAGGCCCTGCTCGGCCAGGTTGGACACCGCCTCCGCCTGGGCGTCACTGAGATCGACCGGGCCCTCGCCGAGCAGACAGGTGACGACACAATCGTCGCAAGCGCTCGTGTCCCGCATCGCACATTGGTCGCAATCGATCAGCATCTCGTCCTCCTGACCGGCAAGCTACGACCGGGGAGGGACAGATTTGGCTGATCAGGTGTTCGCCTCGAGGAAAGCCAGGACTGCGCTCACGTAGCCGTCGAAATCGACGTGGAACGACTCGACGTGACCCGCCCCCTCCACCGGCATCAACTCGACGAGATCGGGTTGGGCCTCCTCGAGCGCCATGCTCTGCTCGATGGGGATCGAGTCGTCGGCCGTGCCGTGGATCGCCAGCACCGGCACCCGCAGTGACCGCTCGGCGCCCTCGATGTAGTCGAGAGTCTTCCAGTTGACGTCGATGCGCAAGGACGTGAAGAACTTGGCCACCCAGGCCAGCGTGGGCGGGACGTTGAACGGCAGCAATGGCAGCTCCTCCTGGCTGCCCCTGAAGTCGATCGTCGACCCGAGGTCGATGTTGGCCGAGTCGGTGATCACCCCGGCGATGTCGTCGAAGTTGTGCCTGAAGACGAACGAGAGGGCATGTGAGGCGCCGGTGCTGTACCCGGCGAAGAAGATGCGCTGCGCTCCGTTCTCACGTGCGAACTCGACCGCCCCCAGGACATCCTCCCACTCGGTGGCGCCGTACTGGTGATACCCGCTGGGGTCGGCCGGCTGGTTCTCGTCGTTGCGATAGGTGATCGAGAGTTGGGGATAGCCCGCCTCCTGAAGGGGCTGGAACAGGACGTCCGGCTCGGCAGGTGTGGCATTGAGCCCGTGGATGTGGATCACCCACGTGGTGCCGGGCGCCGGCAGGTACCACGCATCCATGTCACCGAGCGGCGACTCGTAGGTCACCTCGGAGATCGTGAAGTCTCCCTCCGAGAGGGCGATCGCCCCGGGATCGGGCGTGAAGGCGTCCTCGATGATGCGATTCGAGTAGTGCCACCCCCCGGCCACGTGGAAGACCAGGAGGACGGCGACAAGACCCCAGAACAGACCGCGAAACAGGCTCCGAGCTGACATGAAGGTTGGATTCTCCCCGAAATCAGCCGATAGGCAACGACAAACCGCCGACGAGATGCTCGTCGTGGTCGGTCACGGGAATCGGGTCCGGGCCAAAAGTGGGCTCGAGCTCCCAGGCCCGTTTCATGGTCTCGTCGACCTTCACCGAGACCGCCTCCTCCATGACGGATGCCACCGGCCGGTCCCCCGCCTTGACCAGACCCTCGCGGCGGACCAGACCGACCAGACGACCGGCGTCGGCCACAGCCAGGGTGTTCTCCTTGTGGAACCTCAAGGTGTCGTCGGCGAGACGCAACGGCGACACGTACACCGGCTCGTCCATGAAGCGGAACACCCGATCGGGAGCGCTGCGGACGATGACCACGCCTGCCTGAGCCGTCCTGCGCAGACGGGCGCCAGGGCCGGTGCGGGACCGGTTCAGCCAGGAGCCACCGGGAGCTCCGAGGACCAGGAGCGCCCCGTCGTCGAGGTCGTCGACGAGCCCGGCGATACCGTCCACCACCACCACCCGTTTGCTCAGATCGGGGAGATGCGCCCCCACCTGATCGAGGACCTCGCGGGCGGAATCGATCTCGTCCGGCCCGCGGGCGGCCGACAGCATCTCTGCCTCGACGCCCAAACCTGAAGCAAGAGTGGCGGCGGTCTCGGCGGCCAGGGCAGAGTGGGGACCACCGGCGACGGTGGCCACCACCTTGGTGACCCGGTCGGGCTCGAAGTCGACGGGTACCACCACGTTGACGAGGTCGAAACCCGAAGGCAGCTTCTTCGAGACCAGGACGTCGGCTTTGTGTCTGATGCAGCTCTCGACGAGATCGCCGCTGACCCGCCCCGTGTCACCGCCGCCCAGGGCCTCGGCCAACTCGAGACACCCCTTGCCCCTCGTCCAGACCACCGTCAGCTTGTCTCCGTGCCCGGGAAGAGGGGTCACCATCGAGTCTCCGCCACGTGGTCCCGGCGTGAGTTGAAAACCACGGCCATCACCATAGACCCCAACTCCCAGATCCGGCATGAAGTTCCATCGGTGTCAACATGCCGCCCCGGGGTGACAGAATCGCCCGATGGAGTTCGCAGAAGCCCTCAACAGGCGTCGCATGGTGCGCAACTACACCGACGAGCCGGTCGCTGCCTCGGCCCTCGACAGGGTGGCGGCGGCGGCCTTGCGGGCCCCCTCGGCTGGGAACAGCCAGGCCATCTCGGTCGTGGTGGTCACCGAGGAGCAGACCCGAGCCGAGATCGCCCGGATCGCCGACGAGCCCTCCTATCTCGAAGCGGGGTTCGACCCATGGATCTCCAAGGCTCCGGCGCACCTGGTGATCTCGGTCAGCGAGAAGGTCTACCGGGACCGGTACTCGGAGCCGGACAAGCTCGGGCCCGACGGGCGGCAGATCGAATGGCCTGTCCCCTACTGGTGGGTCGACGCCGGGGCGTCACTGATGGCCGTGCTCCTGGCGGCTGTGGACGAGGGCCTGGCCGCAGGGTTCTTGGGCGTCCACTCCGTTCCCGACCTCTCCGGTCTCCTGGGGATACCGGATGACTTCCATCCCATCGGGGTGGTCACCATCGGGCACCCGGCCCCGGACCGGAGATCGGGAAGTCTCGATCGGCCCAAGAAGACGACGGCGGACGTGGTCTTCCGGGATCGCTGGGGCTCCACGGCGTCTTGACCGCCGACATCACTTCGCCGAGCAACGAGCGGATCAAGTGGCTGGTGCGTCTCCGGGAGAGACGCCACCGTGACGCCGAAGGGTTGTTCGTGGTCGAGGGTGAGCGTCTCTATCAACGTGCCATCGAGGCCGGCATGACCCCGGTGGCCACGTTCCTCGCCAGTGGCGCCCCCATCGCGACGCTCGGGCCCACGTTCACCGTCGAGCTGCTCGCGCTGGACAGGGCCTCCTACCGCCAGCAGTCCGAAGACGTCATCGCAGTCTTCCCCCAGATCGACACCCGGCTGGCGGCCCTGGACGTCCCCACCGAGCCCTTGATCCTGATCGCCGAGGAAGTCGAGAAGCCGGGCAACCTGGGCGCCATGCTGCGCACCGCGGCCGCAGCAGGCGCCGACGCTCTGATAACCGTTGGCAAGGCTGTCGACCCGCACAATCCCAATGTGGTCCGCTCCTCGGCGGGGGCTCTCTTCGAGATACCTCTCGCCGTCACCACCTGGGACGAGTTGTCACCCTGGCTCCGCCATCGCCGGATCAGGATCGTGTGCGCTTCGCCGTTCGCCGACCATGTGGTCTGGGAGGCCGATCTCACCGGCGCCATGGCCTTGGTGGTCGGGGCCGAGGCCCGAGGTCTGTCGGCCACCGCCCTGTCTCTGGCGCAGCAGACAGTCTCCATCCCCCAGATGAGCAGGTCTGTCGATTCCCTGAACGTGTCGGTGGCGGCTGCGATTGTCCTCTACGAGGCAGTCAGACAACGGGGCGAAGCCACCGGGTAGCCCGTTCCGGGGATCGTTGACTCGAACATATGTTCGAGATAGGATCGCCCACCGTGGAGACCGACGTCATCGCCTTCCAGCCCAGTTTCGACGATCTCTCCACGCCACTCTTCGACGTCACCTTCTGCGTCCTCGACCTGGAGACCACAGGGGGCTCCCCCGCCACCTGCGCCATCACCGAGATGGGGGCAGTCAGGTACCAGGGTGGCGACCTGCTCGGAACGTTTCAGACACTGGTCGACCCCGGTCTGCCGATACCGCCTTCGATCATCGTGCTCACGGGAATCACCGAGGCGATGGTCATCGACGCCCCGCCGGTGGAGAGCGCACTTCCCGCCTTTCTCGAGTTCATCGGCGACGCAGTCATCGTGGGCCACAACGTCAGGTTCGACCTTTCCTTTCTCAACGCTGCCGCGATCCGTCTCGGCTACGGACGGCTGGAGAACAAGTCGGTGGACACCGCCGGTCTGGCGCGGCGTCTGGTGCGGTCCGAGGTGCGCAGTCTCGGTCTGCACTCGCTGGCCGCCCACTTCCGCAGCCCGATCACACCCAACCACCGCGCCCTCGAGGACGCCCGGGCCACTGCCCACGTCCTCCACGCCCTCCTGGAGCGGGCCGGTTCACTGGGCGTGACCAATCTCGACGATCTGCTCCAGCTGCCGACGGCGCGGGGCAGCGCCCACTACTCGAAGATCGGGCTCACCGAGGACCTCCCGCGCAGACCCGGGGTCTACGTCTTCAAGGACCGCCACGGGAACCCCATCTACATCGGCAAGGCAACCAACCTGCGGGCGAGGGTGCGTCAGTACTTCTACGGCGACACCAGACGCTCGGTTGCCGACATCATGCGCGAGCTGGACTCCATCGAGCACCACGTCTGCGACTCGGTGCTCGAGGCGGAGATCACAGAAGTCAGGCTGATCCACGCCCACCGTCCCCGGCACAACCGGCGGTCACGGCCCCCCAAGACCTCCCATTTCGTCGAATTGACCAACGAGAGGTTCCCCCGTCTCAGTGTGGTGAGGAAACTCAAGGACGACGCCCTGGCCTATCTGGGCCCGTTCCGCACCAAGCGCGCCGCCGACGAGGTGGTGCATGCCATCTGGGACGCCGTGCCGATACGCAGGTGCCGCACCCGGTCGGGATCCCGCACCGGGAAGTGCGCCGAGGCCCAGATCGGGCGGGCCCGGTGCCCCTGCGACGGCGGTCTCGACCCGGCGGCCTACTCCCGGGTCGTCGACGAGCTCGTCGATGGGCTGACCCGCACCCCGGCCGTCCTCCTCGACCCGCTCGTGGAGCGGATGCACCGTCTCGCCAACCAGCAGCGATACGAGGAGGCGGCCTGGGCCCGTGATCGCCACGACGCACTGGCCCGAGCCCTCGCCCAGGCACGGGAGTGGCGCGCCCTCACCGGTGCCGGGTGGCTGGTCCTCGAGGATCGGGACGGCACCACCGTGGTGATAGATCACGGATCCCTGGTCGAGACCCGTCCGCCCGGCGGGCTGCCCCGGCTCCACCCCGTCCGCGACGAGACGGTGGCCGCCCCGGTGGTGGCGCCCAGCGTCGAGGTCGCCGAGGAGACATCGATCATCTGGCGTTGGATCGAAGGCAACCAGGCCCGGCTGGTCGAGTGCACCGGGTCGTTCTCCTACCCCGTGCAGCGTGTGGAGCGACTCAGCTCTTTGCGGGCCGCCGCCTGACACTCCGACTTGAGCACCGACCCGCCGCCCGTGAGACTCACGTCATGGATCCCATCGTCGAGCTTCAGGCGGCCGGGGTCTCGCTGGGCGGTCATCCCGTCCTGCGCGACCTGGACCTGACCCTGCTCCCCGGCCAGACCGTGGGTGTCGCCGGGCCCAACGGCTCAGGGAAGACGACTCTGGTCCGGACCGTCGCCACCCTGGTCCCGATCGACGAGGGAGAGCTGTTTCTGTTCGGGAGACGGGTCGATGGGCGTGACCTGGCCGCCATCCGAAGCTCGATCGGGCTCATCGGCCACCAGCCTGCTCTCATCCCGGAACTGACCCTCTTCGAGAACCTGGTCCATGTCTGCCGTCTCACCGGGGTCGACGAAGGACGGGTGGGCCGGGCACTCGACGTGGTCGGCCTCGCCGGTGCAGCCGACCGACGCGCCCAGGCGTGCTCGTTCGGCATGAAAAGGAGGGTGGAGATCGCTCATCTCCTCCTGACCCGGCCCATGCTCCTCCTTCTCGACGAGGCGTCCTCCGGGCTCGACGAGGACGCCCGTGGTCTGGTGGGAACTCTGGTCCAATCGGTGCGCGATCGTGGAGGGGGCTGTCTGGTGGTCTCCCACGACGTCGCCCATCTGCGGGAGCTCAGCACCGAGCTGGCACGTCTCGAGAACGGGACATTGGAGAAGCTGACGTGAGCTTCTGGCGTCAGGCGATGGAGATCGCCAGGGTCGACCTCAAGGTCGAGGGCCGGGTGGGGAGCATCCTCAGGATCACCCTCCCCTTCGCCGTCATCGCCCTGATGGTCTTCCCCCTCGCCCTCGATCTCCGGCTCTCGGTGGTGTCGGAGGTGGGTCTCGGGGTGTTCTGGGCACTCGGGATCCTCTTCGGGATGCAGGTGGCGCTCCGGATGTCGGCCACTGACACGAGGGAGCGACGCGACCTCCAGGCCCTGCTCGGTGTCGATCCGGCAGCCCGTTTCGCGGGCCGCGTGATCTCGGGGACGGCCCTGATGGTCGTCTTCCTGCTCACGCTCCTGGCCGCCACGGCGGTCCTCTTCGACCCGGTCGTGCCGGATGGCGGCTGGCCGGCTCTCGTCGCCGCCACCGTGTTGGTGGCTGTCGGCCTCACTGAGCTGGGAACCATCGCCGGTGAAGTGACCATCGGTCTGGCCAACCGCACGGTCCTCGCCTCTCTGATCGTGGCGCCCCTGGCCCTCCCCCTCGTCATCGGGGCCTCCCAGTGGGTTGGGGCACTAGGACGGGACACAAGTATCCTCCCCTGGATACTTCTCTTGATTGCCAGCGTTCTGGCCCTGGCGGTGGCCGGGGTGGCACTGGCTCAACCCCTCGAGGAAGCGACGCGATGACCCGAGTGAGAGTGCTGATGAGTGTGGCTGCGGTCGCGGTCGCCATCGGTCTGTGGGCGGCGCTGACCGCCCCGCCAGATGCGGTGCAGGGTGCGTACAGCCGTCTGCTCGGCATCCATCCACCAGCCATGTGGGTCGCTTTCGTCGCCTTCGGCGTCACCGCCCTCGGCTCGATCATGTGGTTGATCAGGAGGACCGACCGCTGGGATCGCCTCGCCTCGGCCTCCGCCGAGGTCGGGGTCATCTTCACCGCCATCGGCCTGTTCACCGGGATGGTGTGGGGCCAGGCCGTGTGGGGCACGCCGTGGGACTGGCAGGACCCGCGGCTCATGAGCACAGCCGTGATGTTCTTCGTCTACATCGGCTACATCGCCCTCCGCAACGCCATCGACGACCCGGTGGTGAGAGCGCGTCGCTCGGCGATCCTCGGGGCAATCGCGGTGATCCAGGTCCCGCTGGTCTACTTCTCGGTGAACCTGTTCCGGACCCTCCATCAGACCCAGTCGATACGCCCGGACGGATCGACGATGCCGGACGAGATGCTGTACGCCATGCTGATCAACATGGCCGCCTTCTCGCTGGTGTACGTGGCCCTGCTGGTAGCCCGGATCGAGGTGGCCAAGATCGAGGCGGCGGCACGACCCGTGACCGCACTGGCCGGCGAGGCGGTGCTGCCGCCCAGGCTCAACGAGGTCGAGGATGTCTGAGAACCTGGTCGTCGCCGGTACCTACCTCATCTCCTACGGGTTGATCCTCGGTTACGCCATCTACCTCCACATCCGGCGGCGGCGCGCCGAGCGCTGAGCCGATGGGACAGCGCCAGTTCGTTCTCTTCGGGATCGCCGGGGTGGTGGCCCTCGTGATGACGATCACCGTCATCGGCCTCAACGACAACCTCACCTACTACCTGTACCCCAACGAGGCAGTGCGCCAGCGCGCTGACTTCCCCGACGGGGAGAGGTTCCGTCTCGCCGGCCAGGTGGTGGCCGGGTCGCTCAGCCAGCAGGGCGAGGACCTGACTTTCGATGTCACCGACGGCTCGGCCACGATCCCGGTGATCCTGGTGAACACCCCTCCCCCGCTCTTCGCCGAGGAGATCCCCGTCCTGCTGGAGGGTTTCTGGAGCGGTGATCACTTCCAGGCGGACGAAGCACTGATCCGTCACAGCGAGAACTACGAGATCCCCTCCGAGGGGAACTACGAGGACGGCTGATGCTCGCCTTGCTGGGCTCCGCCGGCATGCTGGTGGCCCTCATCGGAGCCGTTCTGCTCGTGACACGCGGGATCGCCGCCGCCCGACGCGATGCCGGGGTGAACCTGGAGGGTGCGGCCCGTCTCCTGCTCGCCGGGGCCGTCGCCACGATGGCCGCCCTGGTGCTGGCGCTGATCACCGACGACTTCTCCCTGGTGTACACCGCCAATCACCACTCGACAGCCACCCCGTTCCCGTTCGACGTCGCCACCGCCTGGGCTGCGCTGGAGGGCTCGATCGTCCTCTGGGGCCTGATCCTGGCCGGCTACACGTGGTTCGTCTTCCGTCGGTACCGGCGCGCCCCGGATCGGTTGGGAGCGGCGGCCCTGGCGGTGATGGGTGGCGTGGCCTTGTTCTTCTTCGGTCTGATGATCACCGTGGCCAACCCGTTCGAGACCTGCGTCCAGGCCGCCCAGGTGGGATGCGCCGTCTCCAGCCCCTGGCCGCTCATCGCAGTGGATGCCCCGGCGAACGGGCCCGGTCCCAACCCGCTCCTCCAGAACCACTTCATGATGGCGGTGCACCCGCCGGTGCTCTACCTGGGCTACGTGGGGATGACGGTCCCCTTCGCCTACGCCATCGGCGCCCTCGCCCTCGGTGTCCCCGGGCCCGAGTGGTTGCGGAGGAGCCACCGCTCCACCCTCATCGCGTGGTCGTTCCTGACACTGGGGATCCTCCTCGGAGGGTGGTGGGCCTACGAGGTCCTCTCCTGGGGCGGCTACTGGGCCTGGGACCCGGTCGAGAACGCCTCGCTCATGCCATGGCTGGTGGCCACGGCGTTCCTCCACTCGGGCATCGTCCAGCAGCGCCGGGGCATGCTCCAGGCGTGGAATTTCATCCTGGTGATCAGCGCCTTCGCCCTGACCATCCTGGGGACCTTCCTGACCCGTTCCGGGACAATCAACTCCGTCCACTCCTTCACCCAGTCGGCGATCGGCCCCGCCCTGCTCGGGTTCCTGGTCCTGGTCCTCGTGGGCTCGTTCGCCCTCTTCTCCACGAGGGCAGACCTGGCCGCATCTTCGCCGCGTATGGAGTCGCTGGTCTCCCGGGAGGGCACGTTCCTGGCCAACAACCTGCTCCTCAGCGTGTTCGCGGTGGTGGTCCTCGTCGGCACCACCTACCCGCTGATCCTGGAGGCATTCACCGGGACCCAGGTGGGCGTGGGAGAGCCCTTCTTCAACCGGATCACCGTCCCGCTCTCGTACTTGCTCCTCCTGGTGATGGGTTTTGGCCCGATCACTCCGTGGGGCAGGGCCGACGGCGACCTCCTGTGGCGCCGGACGCGGGCCCCGGCACTGGTGGCGATGGCGGGGGGTCTCCTCACCGCCCTCCTGGTGACCCGGATCGGATGGGTCGTGCTGAGCGTGACTCTGGCCCTGTTCGTGATCGGGACCATGACCGGTCTCCTCTTCGAGCAGGCGCGCCGCAGGTCCGTCAAGACCGGCGATGCCCTCTCCGCATCCCTGCGCCAGGTCGTCACCGGTGACGGCGCCTTCTGGTCGGGCCAGCTGAGCCATTGCGGTGTCGCCCTGATCGCGATCGGGATGGCCTTCGCAGCCAACCTCGGCACCCATCTCGAGGTCGGGATGAGCCCGGGCGAGTCCACCGTCTTCCAGGGACACACGATCACCTACGAGTCCCCGTTTCAGCAGAGCTCGACCGCCGTCACGGTGATCGGCGCTCGTCTCACGGTCACCGACGGCACACGTCTGGTGGCTGTCATGGAGCCGTCCTTCAACCTCTTCGGTGACCAGCAGTCGGCGGTGGGCACACCCGACGTCCTCCACACCGCCCGCGGCGACATCTACGTGACGCTCCGGGACTTCCCCGACGAGACCATGGCGATCCGGATCACCCTGGACACCTCCCCGATGATCTGGATCTTGTGGCTCGGGGGCCTGGTGACCGTCACCGGGGGTCTGCTCGCGGTTCGGGCCCGTCGTCGGGAACGCCGGGTTGCCGTCGATCGTCCAACCGTCGATGTCTGATCGTCTCCGCACCACCCTCAGCATCGGCCTGCTCGTCGTCATGGCCGCGGCGATGCTGACCCTGATCCTGACCAACCCCAGCGACCCCGATCGGGTGCAGGCGATCGGCGAGAGGATCAAGTGCCCGGTCTGCCAGGGCGAGTCCATCGCCAACTCCCCGTCGGCGATGGCCCAGGACATGATGGCCCTGGTCGCGGAGCGGGTCGACCAGGGGGTGAGTGATGACGAGATCGTCGCCGAGCTGCTCGCCTCATATAGCGGGGCAGTCCTCCTCGACCCCCCGGTGGGCGGAGCCACCCTGGCGCTGTGGCTGGTCCCGGTGGTCGCCGTGATCCTGGGCGTGGCCGTGATCTGGTGGTGGCGCCGCCACCCCTCCCCCGAGCCCGCATCCGAGGACGGAGATGCCGCGACTTCGGGCGGTCGTCTCGCCCCGTTGCTGATCCTGGGGGCCACCCTGGCCGTTGCCGTGGTCGTGGCCGGCTTCTTCATCCAGGAGCGCGAGGGGCCGAACGAGGGTGTGGCCAATCTGGGTGCCCAGGATCTCGACGACGTCTCCAACGAGACCATGGAGGCGGTGATCGCCGCCAACGCCGACAACCCGCAGGTGGACGGGATGCGTCTCGCCCTGGCCGAGCGTTACTACGAGGAGGGCGACTTCCGCTCCGCCTTCCCTCACTATCTCGAGGTGGCGGGCTCGGAGAATGCCACCGACACCCAGGTGGCGACCTCCCTGATCCGGCTGGGATGGATGGCCTGGGAGGGCAACGCCGAGGCCGAGACCGCCACCGGGTTGTTCGACCAGGCACTGGAGATCGACCCCGGCTCGGACACCGCCCGCTATCTGAAGGCTCAGGTGCTGTGGTGCGGGTCCGACGCCCCGGAGCAGGCCGCCAGCCTCCTCGAGGAGGTGCTGGCCGATCCCGATCTCAGCGCTGACTCCAGGACGCAGGTGGAGAGCGACCTGGCCGCCATCGAGTCCGGGGAGACCTGCACGTGAACCGGGGCCTGAGATGGGTTGGCTACGGAGTCGCCCTGGCCGGTGTGGTCTTCGCGGTGGTGCTGGCTTCTCGTTTTGGTGTCGACCCGGGTCTCGTCGACTCTCCTCTGCTGGGCAAGCCCGCACCGGAATTCACCCTGGCGCCGCTCGAGGGTGGGGATACCGTCTCGCTGTCGGATCTCCAGGGCGAGATCGTGGTGGTCAACTTCTTCGCCTCCTGGTGTCTCCAATGCCGAAACGAGCACCAGGCCATCACATCGACCGCCGACGCCTTCGCCGACCAGGGTGTCACCTTCGTCCAGATCTCCTATCAGGAGAGCCCGCCGGTGTCCCTGGAGTACCTGAAAGGGGCCGGGCGGTCGGATGCCGCCCTCTATCTGGCCGATCCGGGGAGCCGGACCGCCATCGCCTATGGGGTCTTCGGCATCCCGGAGACGTTCTTCGTCGACGAGGAGGGGACCGTCGTAGGCAAGATCATCGGGGAGTCCGATGCCATGACCTTGGGCGCGACCATCGACGCCATCAAACGCGGGGAGACACCGGGCCAGAGTGTGACCGGCGACACCCAGCAGCGTCCGGACGCCTGATGCCCCGGGCCCTGCTCCTGACACTGATGTTGGTCACCGCATGCTCCTCAGGGACGACCACCACCACCACGGCCCGGCCCGAAGTGGCATGTCAGACCCCACCGGCCGCGGAGACGGAGACGATCTCCGACCTCGGTCTCGTCGTCGACCCCGATCCGGTTCACCCAAGGGAGGAGGCGACGCTCCTGGTGCCGCCGGACGGTTTGCCCGCCGACGCGCTGTCCGGTGTCGACGCCGCCTGGCAGTGCTGGGACGGCTCGACCTGGGTCACCACCCACATCGTCTATCGGGGAGTGGAGGGCCTGGCGGGCCAGACCATCCCGGTGAACTCTGAGTTCCAGATCAGGGTCCCCTCGATCGGGCTGCCGTTGGGTGTGGCATATCCCATCGTCATCCCCGATGTCGACCCGGGGATCTACCGGATCGGCGACGACGTGATCCTCGATGCGGGGCCGGTGTCCGGTTTCGTGGTGGTCGAGGTGACCGGGGACTGACGCCTCGCTCAACCGGGCGGCTGGAACACGGTCACGTCCACTTCTTCGAACGTCACCGCATCGAGGGCGGCCGAGCCCGTGCCGAGGAGGTACACGTCGAAGAACCCGAGCAGGTAGTTGTCGATGATCGGGATCAGCCGACCGGCGGGGATGGGGCCCTTCAGACCGAATTGGGAGGCGAACGGTGTCAGCAGGGGCACCATCGTGAAGTCGTTGCTGGCGGCGCCCTCGATGCCGACGGTGTAGGTGACGGCCTGACCCCGGGCGGCGATGCCGCTCAGAAGGGCGTCGTCGGTGGTGCCCACCCATTCCTCGGATCGCATGTACAGGGCGGGCTTCATCATGTCGAGCTGGAGGTCGCGCTCGGTCAGTGGCGCCACCCAGGGGTCCATAGCCAGCACCGCCCCGCACTTCTCCGGCAGCTCGAGACAGACCTTGATCACCGCACCTCCCCCGCTCCCGTGCCCGTAGAGACCGATCCGGTTCAGGTCCATGGCGCCCACCACCGGCCCGAACGGCCCGCTCTCGCCCTCGTCGAGGGCATTGAGGACGGTGACCACGTCCCCTGCTGTGGTGGCGACCAGCTCGGTGAGCGCCTCCTGATAGGCGTTCTCGTCGGTCGTCTCGGGATCAGGGATGGCGCCGGGGTCCTGATAGGCGACGTCACCGTCCTCGAGCACCGTGGCCGAGGCCAGATGGGTGTGATCCGGTGCGATGACGATGTAGCCGTTGGACACCAGATGCTCGATCTGGTTCAGGGAGTTGGTGCGCACCCCGTCCCAGCTGTGGCTGTAGACCAGCACCGGAAAGGTGCCGTCGGCCAGCGGCGCCTGGCGCCGGGCGTGGGACAGGGTGTAGCCGGTGTGGTTCCAGAACCACGAGGGCAGACCCATCCCACGGGCCACCGCCGGGGCGACCAGCTGCCAGTCCTCGCTCCACGGGACCCTGGCGCCGTCATCGGATTCACCGGCGGGATACCAGACCTGGGCGGTGAGCTCGCGCGGGCCGCCCGGTCTCTCCCCGTATGGCTCGTCACGATCACGGTCGATGAGATGCACCGTGATGGTGCCTATCGGCTCGGGGCCGCCCGGGGCGGGGAGCTCGGGCACAGGCAGGACCACGGGGGCGAGGAGGGTCAACACAAGCCCCACCGTCCCCAGGAAGGCCCGAAGCAGGCGATCGGACCAGTCCAGCTTCCGTTCCAGGAAGAAGACGTCGCCGATGGCGAGGGCCACAGCCCCGAAGTAGACGGGGACCATCTGCCAGCGGAACCCCTCGAACTGGAGCTGGGCGAACAGTGCGCCCGCCAGGACCAGGGCCACCACACCCCGCCGCGGCCTGACCCCGAAGACCACGGGCCAATAGATGGCGAAGGCGGCCGCGAAGACGAGGGCGAGCTCGAGACGTCTCAACGGCGGGTGACACTAAGACCGGTCTCTCCCATATGGGAGCCGGGCTCAGTACCCGGGAGTGATCCTCGTCCCCTGGTGGAACGCCATCCGCCAGACACCGTCCTGACGGATCCACACCGAGCTGCGCCGCGCTTCCTGACCCGCCTGGCCCACCGTCCTGTAGGTGACCAGGGCGGTGTCCGAGGCGAGCTGGCGAACCGTGAAGTCCCGGATGACCACAGTCGAGGGCTTCTCGTGCTTGAGCATGTCGAGGAGGATCTTCTTGTTGTAGACGCGACCGGTGCTGCCGAACTCGAGGAAGTCGTCGTGCAGCAGGTCACGGACCCGGCTCGGGTCGGACCGCACCTCGGGATCGAGCATCTCCATCTCCTTGGTGCGCAACACGTGGAACCAGGGATGCTGTCGGGTGTGATGTCTTGGGATTCCGGTCATTGACGGCCACAGGGTAGGGAAATCCTCAGCCGGACAGGGCGATGAGTCGTTCGAGTGATTCCCGGATCTCTTCATCGGCGCGCAGCCCGTCCCAGGACTCGACCACGGTCTTGTCGCCGGCGATGAGCACCGTCACCGGCTGATAGGGCACTCCGTAGAGGCCGAACACCTCCTGTTCGGCGTCGAGACCCCACATGATGTGGCCCGACGGCATGATCTCGGCGGCCCGCTCGCTGGTCAGCTCGAAGCTCGACTTCCAGGCCGGGGCGACGAAATCGACCCGATCGGAGTACTCGGCCGCCAGACCGTCGACGACGGGCAACTCCCGTCGACATGTCGGTCACCATTCGGCCCAGAAGACCAGGTAGACCGGTTTCGCCCCCTCCGAGAGGGTGTAGGAGCCACCATCGCCCAGGGCCAGCGTGAAATCGGGTGCGAGCGGTCTCCCGGAGACGGTGGTGGCCACCTCCGGGACGACGGTCGTCGGCGTCGCCGTGGTCGGCGTGGGTGCGGTGGATCCCGGTGCCTCGGTCATCCAGGGTGTGGCCGTCGTCTCCGCGGCACCGCCGGCCGTGCACGCCGAGACCAGGGCGATCGAGGCCAAAATGGCAGTCAGCAGACTTCGCACGGGGAAACGGTAGGGCCGGGATGGCGATACCCGGCCGTTTTCGACGGGTGTCACGAGAAGCCCTCAATTGTTTGTACAATCGCTGCTCCGTGCCCAAGACGCTGTATTTCGCATACGGATCGTTGCTCGACCCGGAGAAGATGAAGACGGCGGCCCCAGGCTCCCGGTTCCTGTTCACCGCCCACTATCCGGAGACCCGTCTCGACTTCGTGCCGACCCGCGACGGGGCCGTACCCACCCTGATCAAGGAGAGCGGTCACACCGTGTGGGGCGGCGTGTTCGAGGTCCCCGAGGACGAGGTCGACTCGTTGATCGAGGCCGAGAGAGCCGAGGGCCGGGTCCCGGGCTTCGACCTAAAAGCGGTCGACCGCGAAGGGAACAAGTACGACTGTCTCACCTTCGTGGCCGATGGCGAGCCCAATGGCGAGAATCGACCCGCCCCCGACTACCTGGCGTCGATGATCAACGGCGCCAAGCACTGGAGTCTCCCGGCCGGGTGGGTGATGGGTCTGGAAGATCTCTCCGAGGACTCTCTGTTCTCATGAGAAAGGGCCCCGTCGGGGCCCTTTCCACGCAATCACACGGGTCCTCGTTCACTCCTCGGCCGAGAACAGGCGGTACAGCCCGTACGCGATCACGGCTCCGATCACCGGGGCGTAGATGTAGACCCCGAGCGTCGTGCCGATGTCACCGGAGACCACGGCCGGACCGAACGACCGCGCCGGGTTCACGGAAGCACCCGAGAACGGGATCCCGGCCAGGTGCACGGCAGTCAGGGTGAGGGCTATGGCCAATGGGGCGTGGTTCTCCCCCCGTTGCGTCACGGCCAGGATCACCCAGACGAAGACCGCGGTGAGCGTCACCTCGGTGGCGATCGCCGTGGTCAGGTCGGAGTAGGTGGTCTGGGTGGCGGCGACACCGAGCCGGCTGCCCGACACGGCGAGGATGAGCAAGGAGCCCACCGTCGCCCCGGCGAACTGGGCCACCCAGTAGCCGACCGCGTCACCGAAGCTGAGCCGCTTGTCCAACAGGGCGGCGAGGGTCACCGCCGGGTTGAAATGGGCCCCGGTCAGATGCCCCACTGCCCAGATACCGGCCAGAAGTGCCAGACCGAACGCCAGACCGACGGCGAGCAGGAACGCGACCGACCCTTCGCCGCCGAATTCCAACGCCGCCAGGATGCCCATCGAACCGAGCCCGACCAGGATGAAGGTTCCGAAGAACTCACCCAGGTACTTGTTGATAACCAAGGCTTTCTCCTTCTCTCGCGACTCCGCCAGGCATATGACCGGGGTTCGGTCACAGAGGTTTCGCTGAACAGGCTATTTCCGCGAGATCAAAGGCCCCGGATTTGGATGGCGACGCAGTCTCCAGCCCCTGCGAAGATGCCCGAATGCTCGCCGCACTCAACTACGGCGCCGTTTTCGCCGGGATCGCCGGTGGCGGCCTGGTCGCCTCGATCCTCGCCCTCGGTCTCAGCAGCCTCCTCGAGCTGGCCGGAGTCGAGACCGGGTCCGACATCGGGTTGGTGATCGGCGTCGTGGCCGGGCTGTTCGCCGGGGGTTGGGTGGCCGGCTCCCGGGCTGCCCACTCGCAGCGTTTCCACGGAATGGTCACCGGTCTCCTGCTCGCCTTCGTCGTGGTCGTCATCGCCAGGCTCGGGGGCAGCCCGGCACCGACCGGGACCGTCATCTGGCTGGCAGTCGTGGCTGTGGTCATCGCCGGTCTGGCCGGGTGGCTGGCAGGAAGACGAGCGGAGAGGACGCACTAGAATTCTCTGGCGAGCCCGTCGGACGGTCGCGGCCCCTCAAAGGGTCGAGGAAAGTCCGGACTCCACAGGGCAGGGTGCTGGGTAACTCCCAGGCGGGGTGACCCGACGGAAAGTGCCACAGAGAACAGACCGCCGATGACGTCTGACCTCGGTCAGGTCGAACAGGCAAGGGTGAAACGGTGGTGTAAGAGACCACCAGCGTCGCCGGCAACGGTGGCGGCTCGGCAAACCCCACCCGGAGCAAGGCCAAGCAGGGGCCCGGTTGCCCGCCGAATGGTCCCGGGTAGGCCGCAAGAGCGTGTCGGTGACGGCACGCCCAGATGGATGACCGTCGGCTGCCGACAGGCAGTCACAGAATCCGGCTTACAGATGGGCTCGCAGCGTGGAGAGGCTCCCGAAAGGGAGCCTCTCCCTCTTTGGGACACCGTTAGAGTCCTGGCTCATGGGCCCGAAGCGGATCTCCGACGCCCAGTTCGTGCGTCTGCTGGGCATCGCGGTGCTCCTCGGCGGTGTCCTGTGGGCGTATTCCTCGGCGCTCACCCCGTTCAACGAGCGGGTTCGCTTCCAGTACGAGGTGGCCGAGGACGGGTCGAAGACCCTGCTCCACTATGTCACCTGCCCCTCTCCATGGTCGTTGATCGTGCAGGACTACGAACCGTCCGGAGTGATCTCCGCCGCGCTGTGTCTGCCACCGGCCCGAGGGCACATGACCCAGGCGGCGCTGGTGCTCCTGTTCGTCTCCCCCATCGGTATCTGGATCCTGACCAGGAACCCGAGACGAAAGCCGTTGCCGGACCTGCCCCAGGAGCTGTTCGAGCTCCAGAGGAAGACTTAGACGTCGGTCTCGCCAGCGACGAGATCGGTCACCAGTCTCTCGATCCTCGCGGCCCGAGTCTGCGGTCGTTTGGCGCTGTACACCTGCCAGAGAAGCTGCTTGCGCGCCGACACGCTCAGCGCCTCATAGGCGGCGGCAGCACCCGGCGTGCCCTGGAGGGCCCCCTCGAGGTCGGCGGGCACGATCAGCGCCTCGACATCGTCGTACTGAGACCAGGAG
>DASSVE010000010.1:0-21747 GCA_035706345.1 Acidimicrobiia bacterium | reverse complement strand
GCCGATCACCGGCTCGGCCGGCGCGTCGGGCGCGTCCTCCGGCGAGACGGTGAGGATGAACATCGACTCGTCGGGCGCGCGCCACGGGTCCTCGAGGATGCCGCCCTCGTAGGAGATGTGGAAGAGGTTGGCGTCCATCGAGTAGGGGGTCTCCTTGGTCACAGGAGTGGGGATGCCCCTGGCCTGGGCGAAGGCCACCAGGTCGGCGCGTCCCCGGAGCTTCCATTCCCTCCAGGGGGCGATCGTCTTCAGCTGAGGGGCGAGGGCGGCGGTCGACAACTCGAACCTGACCTGGTCGTTCCCCTTGCCGGTGGCGCCGTGGGCGATGGCGTCGGCGTCGTGCTTCAACGCCGTCTCCACCAGTCCCCTGGTGATGATGGGTCGGGCCAGCGAGGTCCCGAGGAGGTACTCCGTCTCGTACACCGCCGCCGCCCGCAGTGCCGGGAACACGGCGTCGGTGACGAACTCGGAGCGCAGGTCGCCGACGACCGCCTCGACCGCCCCGGTGTCGAGCGCCTTCTGCCGGGCCTCCTCCACCTCCTCGCCCTGACCGACGTCCGCGGTGAAGGTGATCACATCCGCCTGATACTCCTCGCGGAGCCAGGCGAGGATCACTGAGGTGTCCAAACCCCCTGAGTAGGCGAGCACCACTCTCATGGCCGACAACGATGGCCGATCGGGCGGGGGTTGTAAAGACGAAGGCAGCGGTGGTCAGGGGCAGGCGACCACGGCCACCGAAGTAGTGGCGCCGCCGGCATTGCCCCGCTCGTCGAACGCCACGATGCGGACCTCGGCGGTGTGCACCGTCGTGAAGGGGCCCACCACCCCCTCGAACATGTCGTTGCCCACCGAGTTCATCGGAGTCTCCGTCGCGGTCCCGCCGTTCGGGCTCCAGCGGACCACCACCGATTCGAGCGGAGAGCTGTCCCTGATCCGGGCTGAGATCGTGGTCTGGGTGTTGGAGCACTCGGCGGCACCGGAGACCTGGACCGATGGCGGGGAGGCCTGTGGGTTGTGGATGATGGGATTGTCCTCGTGACTCCCGACCACCGGGATCACCACCTGGCCCCCCGACCAGGTCATCGTGAGCGTCTGTTCGATGTCGCCCTCTCCTATCTCCTCCCGATCGAGGCTCATCTCGACGATCACCGACTCTCCGGGGGCGAGTTCGCCCCGGCCTGCCGAGAGCACGATCGCGGGTGTGCTCGAGGCCAGGGCCCACGCACCCGCCTGGCCACCGGTGTTGCGGATCTCGACCTGGCCGACCGTGCCGTCGCCACCGAAGTTGATCGGCTCGGTTGACACGGTGATGGCAGCCGGTGTCCCCGCCGCGGCGGTCGAGGACGGCTCTCCCTGAGGGGCGGTGGTCGACACCTGATCACCTGGAGTCGAGGTCGCGGTGGTCGACGGCGCCGCAATCGGTGGCTGAGTGACCGGAGTCGTCGGCAGTGCAGGCAACGGCTCGAACTGGGCGGACACTGCCAGACCGAGCAAACCGAGCACGACGGTGACGATGGCGAACATGCCCATCTTCACCCAGTCCGGGGCGGGCGCTCCGATGGTGACGGGCGGCGCCGCCTCGTCCCTCTCCACCTTGTTCAAGACCCGGGGACGCAACGCGGGAGGGGCGGGCACGATGGACTCGGGGTCCACTTTCTCCGCACCGGGCCAGCCGTTGCCGACCTCGGAGGCGATCCGCTGCAACCACGGCCCGAGGTCCTCGGGCGGGTCGTTCTCCCCCATCCGGGCAGCTGCCTCGAGGAAGGTGTCGTGGGTGGCATCGGCCGCCTCGTCGCGGCTGGCGCCGCCGGCGAGGAAACCGCTGAACAGGACCCCGGCGTAACGGTCGTAGATGTCGGCGAAGGCCCGCTTGTTCCCGGAGCGGAAAGCGGCGACGAAGACCCGATCAGGTGGTGAGGGTGTTTGGATATCGGACATACACGTAGGACTGGCGCGCGTACGTAGGAATCCTTACATCAACGGGGAGTTTTGCCCGGCTTTCGTGTCAGAACGTTCAATCGGGCCCGGCCACCCCGATCGCCACCCGGCTGCCCGGGAACGGGCCGAAGACACCGACCAGGAGGATGAGCACCGGGATGGCGGCTCCGACCACGAATGTCGGGCCCGTCCCCAGGAGACCGACCACCAAACCGGCTAGAAGAGGGCCCACCGTCTGCCCAAGACGGGCGAAACCGACCCAGACCGCCACCACCACTGCCCGGTGCTCTTCAGGGGCGTCCTCGACGTTGAGATCCTGGAGGGTCGGGATGAAGAACCCCTCGGAGGACCCGTAAACCAACGTGGCCAGGACGGCCAGGAGGAGCGTGGTGGCCAGGCCGAAAGTGACGTAGGCGACGATCAGGGCGACGGCCGAGATGATCACCACGGTCCGGGCACCGATCATGCTCCGCACCCGACCCAGGCTCAAAGATGCCAGCGTCGCGGTTATGGCGGGGAGCGAGATCACGATCCCTCTCGCCCCCGCCCCGAGACCGAAGGTCTCGGCCAAGTGAACGGGCAGGACAGTGAGGAACAAGCCGAAGATGGCGACGAACACCAGGAACCCGCACAGGATGCTGGCCCGGAGCACAGGGCGTCTCAACACGACCAGAGCCTCCCCCAACTGCTCCCTCACCCGAGGCGGGCTCTCGGGCCTGCGGCCGTCGAGGATCATCCAGGCGGCCACGGCGGTCGCGAGAGCCACGGTGTAGATGGCGAATGCCACCCTCCAACTGGTCACCTCGGTCACCAAACCGGAGACGAGCGGCATGGAGGCCAGCCCGATGGTGAGTACTGCCGAGTTTCGGCCGATGAGACGGGTCCGCTCCAAACCGGTCCAGTTGTCTCCGATGAGCACCACCGCCAGGTTGACCAGGGCAGCCGAGCCCACACCCTGCAGGAACCTGGCCACCAACAGCACCTCGAAGCTGGGAGCGAGCGCGGCGAGCCCACCGAAGACTCCGAAGATCGTGAGGCACACCGTCAGAACGATCCGCCTCCCCAAGCGATCGGCCAGGAACCCGGCCACCGGAGCGACCACGATGCCTGCCAGCGACCCCGTCGCCACCAGGATCCCGGCACTGCCGCTAGACCGACCGAAGTCGGCGAGGATGTTCGGGATCGCCGGTGTTACCAGGGAATTGCTGAGGATGCCGGTGAGGGTGACCGCGAAGATGAAGACCAACGGCGGACGGCGAGGCATCGCTCCAGGGTACGAACGCCGCCGGCGACGGCCCAAAAGCACAGCTTGTGCGCGAGTATCTCACCGATGACCATCCGGTGGCGAGACGAGGACCCCGGGCTCCCCATCGACTTCGAGCAGTGCTCCAACGGGGAGTATGACCCCGAGCCCCTCACTCCGGTCCGGGTGGACGCAGAGCGCACCGCCAGGCGGCTGATCGACGATGCCATCCGGAAGACCGGGGTGAGCCGACGGGAGTTCCTCCGTTCCGCCAGCGCCCTGGCCATCTGCCTCGCCTCGATCGACGGCGCCGTAAGCGCAGCCCGCAACCTGACCCCCGGTCTCTTCTATCCCTTCGACCCGGTGTCCCGTCACGACACGGAGGCGGCGCGAGCCATCCTGGGCCCAACCCAGTGGGTCTTCGACGTCCAGGGCCATCTCCTCGAGTACGACCTCGACCCCTCGACCCGCGGCGACTGGTTCTGGGGCAGCCAGTTCCCCCAGGCCCGATGCGAGGACGAGGACGACCCGCGGGCCTGTTTCGCCACCAACCACTTCCTCGAGGAGATCTTCATTCGCTCCGACACCACGATGACCGCGCTGTCCGGTCTGCCCATAAACCCGGAGGGCAGCCCGCTCTCCAACGAGGTGATGGAGGAGACGAGACAACTTGTGGAGGCCCTGTCCGGCGACGAACGGGTCGTGGTCAACGCACTGGCGCTGCCTCAGACCGCGCCCATCGGGGCGGTGCTCGACGAGATGACCCGGACGGTCGAGGAGAACCAGGTGGCAGGATGGAAGACCTTCACCCACTTCCCGTCCGACATCCATTGGTGGCTCGACGACCACGATCCCGATCTCCCAGCCGTCGGCAACGCATTCCTCGACCACCTGGTGACAGTCGGGACACCTATCCTCTTCGTCCACAAGGGCTTGTCGAACCGGGCGCGATACGGGTCTCCCGTCGACGTCGGCCCGGCGGCGGCGGCTCACCCCGACGTCTCGTTCGTCGTCTACCACTCGGGCTTCGAGGTGGCGCTGCGGGAGGGCCCGTACACCGAGGCAACGGCCGACGTCGGGGTGAACCGGCTCATCGCTTCGGTGCGGAATGCCGGGATCGGTCCCGGTCAGAACGTATACGCCGAATTGGGGTCGACCTGGTGGCACCTCCTGCGGAGGCCGGATGAGGCCGCCCATGTCCTCGGGAAGCTGCTGGTGGCGTTTGGCGAGGACAACATCCTCTGGGGGACCGACTCCATCTTCTACGGGTCACCGCAGGGCCAGATCGAGGCCTTCCGTGCTTTCGAGATCCCGGAGGAGATGCAGGCGAGGTTCGGCTATCCGCCCCTGACCCGCGGGGCGAAGGCGAAGATCCTGGGATGGAACGCGGCCGCGCTGTACGGCATCGACCCGATAACCGAGCCGGTTGGCTTCACCCGGGACGATCTCGAACTGGCCAGGGTCGAGCACCCGGTCCCGACCCGCTCCTGGGGGCCACGCACCGTGGAGGAGGTGCGGGAGTTCCGCGCTCACCACCAGGGATGGCCCTGATCAGCTCGGTGCCGACGCGGTCAGCGGAGAGCTGACCGGGCGAAGGTGGTCAGCTCCGCCACCAGAGCGTCACGATCGAGCTCCCCGTCGGGTCGGTACCAGCGCTCGATGGCGTTGAGGATGGAGAGCAGGAAGATGGATGCCGTCTTCGGGTTCACCTTCTTGGAGAACGACCCGTCGGCCTGACCCTCCCGGATCACGCTGCGAAACGCCTCCTCGTAGTGATCGCGGGCGGCGAGGATGGGTTTGCGGTGCTCCGGATCGAGCATCCGGGCCTCGTTGAGGAAGGTCCGGGCCACGTCGATGTTGTCGATCACGACGTCGACGTGACCTGCGATCAGAGCCTCGAGACGATCCGAGGCAGTGCCGGACATGCCCAGGGCTCGTCGGGCAGACTCCTCGAACAGACGGGAGCCATCCTCGACCACCTCGACCAACAGGTCCTGCTTCGACGCCACGTGTGAGTAGAGCGAGGAGCCCAACAGACCGAGCTCTTTGCCCAGGTCGCGCATCGAGGTGCCGTGGTAGCCCCGCTGGGCGAAGAGACGCCCGGCCGCCCTCACCACGTCGTCGCGGGTGTTGCGGGTGGTGACCATCAGCGGTGGTCGTAGCGGACCACCACCCGGTCGGTGACCGGATGAGCCTGACAGGTGAGCACGTAACCGGCCTCGACCTCGGAGTCGACGAGGGCGTAGTTCTTGTCCATGCGGACCTCGCCCTCCTCGATCCGGCCCTTGCAGGTGGCGCACATCCCGCCCTTGCATGAGAAGGGCAGCTCGCTGCGCACCCGGAGGGCGGCGTCGAGGATCGACGTCTCCGGGGTCATGCGGGTGTCGACGGCCCGACCGTCGAGGATCACGGTGAGATCGACGCTCCCCTCCCCGGGCGGGGGCTCGGGTGGCAGCATCGTCGGGTCCAGGGGGCCGGCGAAGAAGAGCTCGTCGTGGATCCTGCCCGGATCTACCCCGATCTCCTCCAGGGTGGCCCGTGCCGTCATCACCATGTCGTAGGGCCCGCACAGGTACCACCCGTCGACGGGCTGGCTGCCGAGGAGACGGTCGTGGACGGTCTTGATCTTCTCGGCGTCGATGCGGCCCGATAGCAGGGGGACGTCGGATCCCTCCCGGCTCAGGATGTGGAACAACTGGAACCGGGGGTGGAACCTGTCCTTGAGACCCTCCAACTCGTCGAGGAACATCACCGAGTTGGCGGTCCGGTTCCCGTAGAGCAGCGTCCAGGTCGACCGGGGCTCCATCTCGAGCGAGCTGGAGATCAGGGACAGGACCGGCGTGATCCCCGAGCCGGCGGCTATGGCCACGGCCTTGCGCGGCTTCGGGGGGTCTATGTCGATGGTGAACTCACCCACCGGAGGCATGACCTCGAGAACGTCTCCCGCCTCGAGACGGTCGATGGCGAATGTGCTGAAGAGGCCACCGGGGAGACGCTTGATCCCCACCCGCAGCTTCCCCGACCCGGCAGGAGCGCAGATGGAGTAGGAGCGACGCACGTCCTCCCCATCCACCAGGCTGCGGATGGTGACGTGCTGGCCCGGGATGTGGTCGAAGGTCTTTGCCAGCTCCGGGGGGACGTCGAACGTGACTGCAACCGCCTCGTCGGTGAGAGGGGTGACTTCGGTGACCCGGAGGGGATGGAATACGAGCTCGGTCATCAGAACTGCTTGAAGTGGTCGAACGGCTCGCCACACGACGAGCACACCATCAGCGCCTTGCAGGCGGTGGAGCCGAACCGGGCGATCAGCCGGGGACGCTCTCCAGAGCATCGTGGGCAAAGCACCTCTTCGATCGGGGTCGGGGGGGCGATCCCGAAGCCGGCCAGCTTCTCCCGCCCCTCCCGGGTAATCCAATCCGTGGTCCAGGCCTCATCGTGGCTGACCACGATCCGGAACGTCTCCACACCGACCGCGACCAGAGCCGAGGCGATGTCATCCTCGATCTGGCGCATGGCGGGGCAACCGGAGTAGGTCGGCGTTATGGTCACCACGATCTCATCCCCGACCTGGTCGACAGAGCGCAGGATGCCCAGGTCCTCGATGGTGAGCACCGGGATCTCCGGGTCGACCACCGACCCGACGATGGAGCGGAGATCGAGTGCGAGTTGGGTCACCATTCCAACCCCGGGTAGGCGCGTTCCATCCACTGCATCTCGGCGAGGAGATGACCCAGATGCTCGGTGTGGTAGCCGTCCCTGCCTCCGGTGCGCTGGTACGGGTCATCGGGGATGGTGAGACCGGCCTCGTTCAGAGTGGTCTCCACCTGGTGACGCCAGACGTCGGGATAGGGAGCCGAGAGCTCGCCGGTGAAACGCCACAGGCCATCGACCGCGGTCTGCATGCGGGCGTGCGACTCCTCGGTGCCGTCGCCGAGCCGAATCACCCAGCTCGACGTGAACTCGTGGTGGTAGGCGGCCTCCTTGGCGGCCCGGGAGGCGATCCCGGCCAGGGTGGAATCGTCTGCGGTCGCCAGATCGGCCCAGAGCAGCCGCTGATACACGTCGAAGAAGAACTGGCGGACGATGGTGTGGGCGAAGTCGCCGTCGGGCTGCTCCACCAGCAGCAGGTTGAGGAACTCGCGCTCGGTGCGTCTCATGGCGAAGTCGTCCTCGGTGCGCCCCGCTCCCTCGACCTCTCCGGCGTGGGTGTAGAGGGCCCGGGCCACGCCCAGATGATCGAGGGCGATGTTGCCGAGGGCGATGTCGATCTCGAGCTCAGGCGCCCAGGAGATCAGCTCCCCGAGACGTTGCGCCAGCACGAGGTTGTCGTCGCCATGCGCGACCACCATCCGGATCCGGGGGTCGAGGCCGGCCTCGGGCGTGCCCTGAGGGACACCGGCGAAGATCATGTCGGTCACATCTGCCCCACTTCGTCCGGGATCTCGTAGGTGGTGGCCAATCGGTACACCTTCTCGTTGGCCTCCACGTACTCGGCGGCAGCCTCGGGCTCGAACGCCGAGATCTCGCTGCTGGGGACCACCCACACGCTCACCCCCTCGCCTCGCCGGGTGTACACGTCACGGGCGTTCTGCAGGGCGGTGCGGGCGTCGGGGGCGTGGAGACTCCCGATGTGGACGTGGGAGATCCCCCGCTTCGCCCTGACGAAGACCTCCCACATCGGCCAGCCGTCGGCCGCTCCCTCGATCCGCTCTTCGATCTCGGCCTTCTCCCCGGGGGCCACCGGGACTTCGTACGTCATGCCGCACTCCTCGTCTTGGCGGCGTGGGCTATGGCCGCCTCCCGGACCCAGGAGCCGTCTTCCCAGGCCCTGATCTTGTGCTCGATCCGGTCACGTGCCGCCGGCCCGTGTCCTTTCACCACCCGCCAGAACTCGTCCCAGTCGATCTCGCCGAAGTCGTAATGGCCCCGCTCCTCGTTCCACCTCAGGTCGGGGTCGGGGATGGTGAGCCCGAGGAACTCGGCCTGGGGAACGGTCATGTCGACGAACTGCTGACGGAGGTCGTCGTTGGAGACACGCTTGATCTTCCACTGCATCGACTGCTCGGAATGGGTGGAGTCGGTGTCGTGGGGCCCGAACATCATCAGTGACGGCCACCACCAGCGGTTCAGGGCGTCCTGCGCCATCGCCTTCTGCTCCGGGGACCCGTTGCACAGCCGGATCAGAGACTCGTAGCCCTGACGCTGGTGGAACGACTCCTCCTTGCAGATCCGGACCATGGCCCGGGAGTAGGGGCCGTAGGAGCAGCGGGTCAGCATGACCTGGTTGGTGATGGCGGCGCCGTCGACCAGCCATCCGATGGTCCCGATGTCGGCCCAGGTGAGCGTCGGATAGTTGAAGATGGACGAGTACTTGTGCTTCCCCTGATGGAGCAGTTCCTGGAGATCGTCCCTCTTGACGCCGAGGGTCTCCGTCGCGGAGTAGAGGTAGAGACCGTGGCCGGCCTCGTCCTGGACCTTGGCCATGAGGATCGCCTTGCGATGGAGGCTGGGCGCCCTGGTGATCCAGTTGCCCTCGGGTTGCATCCCGATGATCTCGGAGTGGGCATGCTGGGCGATCTGGCGGATCAGGGTCTTGCGGTAGCCCTCCGGCATCCAGTCGCTGGGCTCGATCTTCGACTCGGCGTCGACGATGGCCTGAAAACGCTCCTCGGGTGTCATGACGGCCATCTTATGCAAACGAACGTTCGTTTGTAAAGGGATCGGGAACCTTGGTGCGTCATGATCACGTCGAATCAGACGATGAGCGAGTGGATGAGGTGGCTCTCGAGATCGATGACGGTGCTCGTAGTCGCGTTCGCGGCCACTCCCCTGCTGGCAGCACCCGCCCGCGCCTGCTCCTGTGCCATGCCCCCAGACATCGCCGCCTGGGTGGACGAGTCCGAGGCCGCCTTCGTCGGAACCCTCCTCGAGAAGAGGGATGCCGGCATGGGCGACTTCGGCGCCGAGTCGATCTACGTCTTCGAAGTCGAGCAGTGGGTCAAGGGCAACGCCGGGGAGGTGATCGAAGTCCGCTCTTCTTCCGACGGCGCCTCCTGTGGTTTCGAGTTCTGGGATCCCGACCAGCGGATCGGCGCCGTCCTCCGCGAGGAGGGTGGCGAGCTCCATGGCGGTCTGTGTGATCAGGTGGAGCCGGATGTGCTCCTCGCGGCACTGACGCCGCCGACCCCGAGCAGCACCGGGATCGGGCATCTCCTCATCGGAGGCGGCTGGTTGTCGGCGCATCTGACCGTGGTCGACGAGGTGGGTCACCATGTCATCGATCTCGACCCACCTGACGTCGACCCGACGGGCGCCTCGACGATGCTCGACCTCTGCCCGGGCGGAAGACTGGTGGCACAGGCCACACCCGCCGCGGTCGTGGTGTGGGACCTGACGACGTATGAGGCAGTCGCCTCCCATCCCGTCTTGGGCGGATGGGTGGCCGACGTCTCGTGCCAGGCGGAGGACGCCTCTTCGATCTGGGTGCTGGCGGGCGACGAAGTGACCGGTGTGCTCACCGAGGTGGTGGGCGAGCACGAGGTGCTCCACGAGCTGCCCGGGCCGACCGGGGTTATCGGAACCGGCTTCGTCGTCGTTCAGGAAACCCACGAAGGCGACGCCATCTGGTTCGATCCCGAGACCGGCGAGACCACCGAATTGACCAGCACCCCGCCCGACGAGCTCCGATCGGTGTCGGTGGCCACCCACCCCGGCGAGCAACTGGTGGCGGTAGTGGAGACCAGGTTCGCCGAGAACGCGGCCCCCACGGCCACCCTCACGATCTTCGACGCCACGGGGACGGCGGTGAAGACGTTCGACCTCCCGGGGGAGTCCTATACGCCGGTCTGGCTCGACGACAACCGGATGATGGTGAACTCGTACGGCGAGAACCTGGGGGACGGCATCAGCCTGATCTACGACATCGACACCGGTGAGACCCTCGAGATCGAGGGCTGGGCCATGGAACACACCATCATCGACGGCGACACCCTGTACGGCGTCCGCGGCGGCAGTGTCATGACCACCAGCCTCAACAACCCCGAGATCGGGACCCTGGTCGCCCTCCCGACGCAAGGATCGGGCCCGCTGATCCTCCTCGAGGACGCTCCGGCGATAGAGGTGGGAACCACCACGATTCCAATCGAGACCGAAGACACCACACCGCCCCTGATCGCCGCCGGCGAACCGGACAGCGGAACCGGCTACATCCCCTGGGTGGCCGGCGGCGTCATGGTCGTCTTCTTCGGCACTCTGATCTGGTTGAGCCGCCGACCTCGGGACAAGTCCGCGGCTGACGGGTAAACCACTACAACGAGCGCTCCGACAGGTTCCTCATCAGGTCGTCGAAGCCGTCCAGGGTCAGCGATTGCGGCCCGTCGCTCAACGCGGTGTCGGGATCGGGGTGGATCTCGACCATGAGACCGTGGGCGCCGATCGCCGCTCCGGCCATGGCCAGGGGAGCCACCAGATCGCGGTCACCGGCGGCATGTGACGGATCCACGATCACCGGCAGATGGCTGCGACGACGAAGTACGGGCACGGCGGTGACGTCGAGGGTGTTTCGTGACGAGGTCTCGAAGGTCCGGATGCCGCGCTCACAGAGGATCACCCTCTGGTTGCCCCCGGCCAACACGTACTCGGCTGCCTGGAGGAACTCGTCGATCGAGGCACTCATCCCCCGCTTCAGCAGCACCGGCCGCTGGGATCGGCCCACTTCGCTGAGCAGGGCGAAGTTCTGCATGTTGCGGGTGCCGATCTGGATGACGTCCGCCTTCTCGGCCATCTTCTCGACGTGCTCCGGCGCGGTGACCTCGGTGACGATGGGCAGGCCATAGACCCGACCGGCTTCGGCGAGCATGTCGAGTCCTTCCCAGCCGAGACCCTGGAAGCTGTACGGCGAGGTGCGTGGCTTGAAACAGCCCCCGCGCAACAGCTTGCCGCCGGCTTCCTTCACGGCCTTCGCCGTCTTCATCACCTGATCGATCGACTCGACGGCACAGGGCCCGGCGATCACAACCAGTTCGGGCCCGCCGATGACCACACCGTTGATGTCGACCAGGGTCTCCGGCTGACCGTCCTTGCGGCCGGCGAGACGGTACGGGCTGTCCGACGACGACTTGACCATCGTCTGCGGGCCCGGTGTCGACACCGAGATGACCCGCTCAGGCTTGGGAGACGGGCGACGATGGGGTCGCAGGTCCCGGGACGGGTAGGAGCCGAGGACGCGGAGGTACATGGTGTGACGGCGGACCACTTCGAGAGTCCGCTGGACCCGTTCGTCGCCGAGGTTGCCTTCGAAGTCCATATAGAACAACTCCTGCCAGGCGTTGTTCACGGTGGGCCTCGATTCCAGCTTGACCAGCGGGATGCCCTCGGCCCGGAAGGCGTTGAGCACCTCGGCCAGCGACCCGGGCTCGTTGCTCACGGACAACACCAGCGAGGTCTTCGCCGGGACCTGGGGGTCGACCGTGGCCGGTTCGGCGGCCACCGCCACGAACCTCGTGTAGTTCGACTTGCGGTTGTTGATCCCCGAGGCCAGCACCTGGAGGCCGTAGATGCGGGCCGCTTCCTCACTAGCCAGCGCCGCCACCACCGGATTGCTCATCTCGGCGATGCGTCGGGCCGACAGCGCGGTGTCGTCGGCGTAGATCACCTCGACCCCGTTCAGGCCGGCCAGGAAGTTGGAGCACTGGGCAACTGCCTGGGGATGCCCCAGGATGGTCTTCAGGTCGGAGACTGATGCGCCTTCGACCCCGACCAGACAGTGATTCACCAGCAGCTTGGCTTCGCCGACTATCGACACCTTGGAGTCGAGGAGCAGGTCGTACACCTCGGCGATGGCGCCAGACGTCGTGTTCTCGATCGGGAGCACGGCGATGTTGGCCCTGCCGTCCTTCACTGCCGTGATGGCGTCGGTGAACCGGGAGCAGCTGACGAACTCCCTCTCGCTCATGTTGGGGGTGAGGGTGAGGGCGGCCTGATGGCTGTTCGACCCGGCCACGCCCTGGATGGCGATGACGACACTGTCACGGCGCCCGTTGACGCTGTTCTGAACGTACTCGAACTGCACCCGCAGCGAGTCGGCCATGATCTGCTCCCAGACCCTGGAGACCAGGTCGGCGTCGAGCTCGTAGTTGCCTGCGGCGGCGAGACGCTCCACCAGCAGCGCCTCTTCCCGAGTGTCGTCACGGAAGGGGCGCTCGGCACGGTGCTTCTCGGCGGCGATCTGGCGGGCCACCTGCCGGCGCTCCGCCAGCAGGCTGAGGATGCCGTCGTCTATGCGGTCGACCTCACTGCGAAGGTCGTCCAACTGGCCGGTCTGGTTCTGGGCTTCGGGATTGTCAGCGGAATCGAGGATGCCGTACATCGGGTGAATCTCCAATAGGGCACGCGTTGAGCGGGATTTGGGACGGACAGGGAACAGCGGGGGTGAGGTAGTACGGCGCTAAGCGCCGAAATAGCCGAAGAAGAACACGCCAGAGGACCGGAGGTCCTGAACGATGGTGGCGTTTCGGCTCATGAGCAGCCGATTGTGCCTCCGCTTGGGGGATACGTCAAGACCCCTATCGTGCCGGACGCATGAGCACGAACCGAGCCATCATCCATGGCACCGGCCTGTTGGGGGCCTCGGTGGGCCTCGCCCTGCGTTCCCAGGGCTGGGTGGTCCACGGCTGGGACCCTGACAGGTCCGCTCTGGACGAGGCCATTCGGCGAGGCGCGATCGAGGTCGCTCTGGAGGGCCCCGATACCGACGCCGACCTGGTGGTACTGGCCGCCCCTCCCCAGGCGATCGTGGACTCGCTCGGTGCGATGTCAGCCGGGGGTCTGGTGACCGACATCGCCGGGGTCAAGACCCCGATCGTCTCCGCGGCGAGACATCTCCCCCATTTCGTCGGGGGTCACCCCATGGCCGGCGGGGAGACCAGCGGGGCGGCCCTCGCCACCGGTTCGCTGTTCCGGGGGGCCACCTGGGTCCTCACCTCCGACGGGGCCGATCCCGCTGACCTGTCACGGATGGAGGAGATCACCCGGTCGATAGGGGCCAACCCGATCGTGATGACCGCCGCCGAGCACGACGCCGCCGTGGCCCGCATCAGCCATCTCCCCCATGTCCTGGCGGCGGCATTGATGCGACTGGCCGAGACCGACCCCGCCTCCCTGAGTCTGGCGGGCGGCGGGTTCCGGGATCTGACCCGGATCGCCGCCAGCGACACCACCTGGTGGACCGAGGTGCTCACCGCCAATGCGGCTCAGGTCGAAGCATCGATCGAGAGCCTCCAAAAGACCCTCGACCAATGGCGCCGCATCATCCGGGACCAGGACCTCGAGGAGCTGGGCTCGGAGCTGGAGGCGGCCCGGGTGGCCCGGGCCGGGCTCGGGGAGCATCACACCCAGGTCCAGGTCGTCCTTCTCGACCAGCCCGGTGAGATCGCCCGGGTCGGTCATGCCCTGGAGGCGAGCCGCGTCGACGTACGGGACTTCCAGCTCCGTCACGGCGAGTTTGGCGGCGGCGGCATCCTCACCATCTCGGTGCGAGGCGACAGCAAGGAAGCCCTCGTCCTCGCACTCACCGACGAGGGTTTCGAAGTCCGCACCTGAAGCGTTGCTATAGCAAGAGGGGGCGGATTCCGCCACCTGATGCTATAGCAACGCCGTTTTAGGCCAGGGCGACCAGGTCGAGCAGGCCCTCGTCGAAGAAGCGCATGTCGCCGTCGGGCATGAGCACGGCGCGGTCGGGCATCAGTTCGGCGACGAAGTCGGTGTCGTGGCTGACCATGACGATGGTCCCCTCGTACATGGTGAGCGCGTCGAGCAACGCTTCCTTGGCCTGGGGATCCAGGTTGTTGGTCGGCTCGTCGAGGAGGAGGACGTTGGGCCGCGAAGCCACCAGCATGGCCAGGGCCAGCTTGGTCTTCTCCCCACCGGACAGCGTCCCGGCGTCCTGGTCGACCTTGTCGGCGAGCAAGAAGTGGCCGAGCAGACCGCGCAGCGTCGAGTCCGGCAGACGAGCCGTCTTCCGCATGTGGTCCAGCACAGTGACCCCGTCCTGGATCTGCTCGTGCTCCTGGGCGTAGTACCCGAGCGTCGCCTTCGGGCCCAGCGAGACCTCGCCCAGATCGGCGTTCTCCACGCCGGCCAGGATCCGCAGCAGAGTCGTCTTGCCGGCGCCGTTCAGACCGATGAGAAGCATGCGCTCACCCCGCTCGACGGCGAACTCGATGTCGACGAAGACCAGGTTGTCGCCGAACGACTTGGCCAGACCGGTGGCTGCCAACGGGACCCGGCCCGAACGCTCCGGCTGGGGGAAGGCCAGCTTCACCTTCTTCCCGGTCTTCTGTACCTCGACCAGGTCGCGCTTCATGCGCTCGACACGGGTCTCCCACGAGCGAGCGGTCTTCGCCATCTTCTCCGTGGTTCCCTTGAAGCGTCGGATGTTCTCCTCGAGCCGGGCGATTGCCTCGTCCTGATGACGGCGCTCCCGCTCTTTGCGCTCCCGACGCAGTTCGCGTTCCACCAGGTAATGGCTGTAGTTGCCCCGATAGGCCTCGACGACGCCGTTCTCGAGGGCGAGAACGGAGGTGATCGCCTCGTCGAGCAGGGGCAGATCGTGGGACACCACGAGCATCCCGCCCTTGTAGGTGCTGAGGTACTCGATCAACCAGGCCTTGGCATCGAGGTCGAGGTGGTTCGTCGGCTCGTCGAGGAGCATGACATCGGTCTCGGCGAACAGGAGCCTGGCCAGCTCGACACGACGACGCTGGCCACCGGACATCGTGCGGACCGGCTGGTGCAGCTCGTCGTTGCCGATGCCCACGTTGGCCGCGATCCGCTTCGCCTCGGCCTCGGCGACGAAACCGCCCTTGGCCTCGAACTCGTCGTGGAGACGGGTGAATCGCAGGATTCCCTTGTCCCTCTCCTCGCCCTGGAGAGTCTCGAGCCGCTGCCGAGCCTCCTCGATCCGGCGCTGCATGGCACCGACCTCGCGGGCCATGAGGATCCGCTCCAGAGCCGTGGCGTCGGGATGCTCGAGTGCGGGCAGGGCCGCCTCCTGGGAGAAGTAGCCGATGCTGCCGGAGCGAAGCACCGTTCCCTCCGCCGGCTGCAGCTCTCCGATGAGCGTGCGCATGAGGGTGGTCTTGCCGGCGCCGTTACGCCCCACCAGCCCGATCCGGTCGCCTGATTGCACGCTGAAAGAGACATCTCGGACCAGTGTCCGGATCCCGGCTTCGATACGGAGGTCGCGCGCGATGAGCATGGCAATGGTGGTTTCGGTGCCCCGAAACACCCATTCTACGGACCAGCGGCAGACGCTGACGGGTGATTATCCGCCGGCGGCCTGGCTGCGGCGCTCGGCGTCCCGGGACCGCCCCAAGGTCAACAGGAGGTCTTCGTGGAGCTGGAACCACACCGAGTGGTATGAGTCGAGGCTGTCCCCCAGCATCGACACCTCACCGGCCATCACACGGTCGAGGGCCCGGTTGAGCCGACTCCCGTAGTTGGAGAACCTGGCCAGACGTGCCGCCAGGTCGGCACAGACCTGCTGTGCGGACTCGTCCACCTTCATCAGACGTGACAGGACCGAGGCGTCGTACCCGGAGTCGGTGTGGTCGTTCACGATCGGGGTGCCGCCGATCGACCGCATCTGCCAGTCGGTGACCACCGTGAGGAGCACCGGGTTGAGCTCGAAGAACGTCTCGTAGCAAGCGGTCACATGGTCCAGGGCCCCGGCAGCCTCCAGCTCGGCACGGAGGATGCGGTCGCCGGACGATCGCCCCAGATCGCTCAGCCCCCAACCACCGAAGTGACCGCTCGAGTACTCGACGAGACCGCGATCCTGGAGAGTGCGCAGACGAACGGAGGTCTCGTGGGGGCCCAGACCCGAGGCGGCAGCGATTCGATCGTCACCGGAGAATCCGATGCAGCGCAACGTGTGCAGGACGACGAAGTCGGGATCGCTCGAGGCCACCCCCGATTTGTACCAGGATCGCCCGGCTAGCCCTCCAGTCCCGCCGGGATCGCCGCCGGGGCCAGGATCGTGTCGACCAACCCGTACTCGACTGCCTGTTCGGCGGTGAGCCACCGGTCGCGGTCGGTGTCCGCCCGGATCTTCCCGATGTCCTGACCGGTGTGACGGGCCAGGATGTCGTTGGCCAGCTCCCTCTGACGGACGATCTCGGCGGCGTGGATGGCGATGTCGGATGCCTGTCCCTCCAGCCCGCCGATGTGGGGCTGGTGGATCATCACCCTGCCATGGGGCAGGATCGCCCGCGACCCGGCCTCGCCACCGGCGAGGATGACCGCCGCCGCCGATGCCGCCATCCCGATACAGGTGGTGTGCACCTCGGGTCTGATGTGCTGCATCGAGTCGTAGATGGCGAACATGGCGTCCATCGATCCGCCAGGAGAGTTGATGTAGAGGGCGATCGGCTTGTCCGGATCCTCGGATTCGAGATGGAGCAACTGAGCGACGATCAGGTTGGCGATGTCGTCGTCGACCGGTCTGCCCAGGAAGACCACCCGGTGCCCGAGAAGCCGGGAGTAGATGTCGAAGGCGCGTTCTCCCCGGGAGGTCTGCTCGATGACTGTGGGGACCAGCATGGGTGCTCCTTTCGCAACCTATTGGTTGCAATAGCCTAACACGACTCGCAACTGCTAAGTTGCAGGTCATGGATCAGCTTCCCGAGATCGAGAGAACGGTCGAGATCCCGGCTCAGCCGGACGAGGTCTGGGAGCGGATCGTCGACGGCGACCTGGCCGAGGAGTGGATGGGCGTCCGGGTCGACCCCCGGCCCGGTGGTGCGGTGACCGTCCCCGAGCGGGACATCATCGGCACCGTGGAAGAGGTGGTGCCCGGCGAGTCGATCACCTGGTCGTGGCGGGAGGTCGACGGCGACCCCTCCCAGGTGACGATCGCCATCACACCGGACGAGGCAGGTTGCCGGGTGACCATCGTCGAACGGCTCCTCGAGTACAAGATCACGGGGACTCCCCCGGTCTTCTTCAACCAGGCGGCATGAGCGACCCGCAACCGCTGCTGGCCGCTCTGGCCGATCCGACGAGGCGTGCCCTGTTCGAGCGGCTCAACTCCGAAGGCCCCGCCTCTGCCTCGCAGCTCGCCGCCGAGATGCCCATCACCCGTCAGGCCATCGCCAAGCATCTCGCTCTCCTGGACTCGGTCGGTCTGGTCGACCGCTCCGAACAGGGGCGGCAGGTGGTGTACTCGGCCCGGGTCGCCCCTCTGGGCGAGGTGGCCAACTGGCTGCAGACCGTGGGCGAGAAGTGGGACGGGCGTCTCGAGCGGCTGAAGCGATCCTTCGAGTAGTCAGGGCACATACAGAAGGGGCGGCGTTTCCGCCGCCCCTTCTGCGCCGTTTGGCCGCTTATTGCCGATCGGGTGGAACTGAGGGGCGGAGAAATCACCGCCCCTCAGGCTGCATAGCGGGTTGTCACGCCAGGTCGCCGAATCCGATAGAGACCCACTTCCCGACATCGAGATGGATCGCGTATCCATACGTCGCGTCGGGGACGGTGACGCAGAACCCCTCCGAGTCATCGGGATCCACGGTGGCATGGACGGCGAACTTGCCCGGCGCCAGGTACGCGGTCGGGTATCCGTTCAGAGGCTGGATCTTGACGTTCCCGGCGACGTCGGCCAGCTCCCACGGATCGTCGAGCTCGAAGCACAACTGTGACGTGGGGCCCGCCAGGTTCGTGTAACTGAAGTCACCGATGTCGGAGAGCTTCCTCCCGGTCACGATGTCTTTGTCAGTCTTTGCGAACGGTGAGAACTCGAACCAGGTGTTCGGCGCCTTGTTGACCTCCGACCACGGCTTGCCGTCACCGGTGGCCGTCTCTCCCTTGAACACGAGACACTCGGTCTTGATGACGACCTTCTCGTACGCCTTCTGATCGGTCTCCTTGATGAAGGCCTTGTTGACGATCTCCAGTTCCTCGCAGTTGCCCACCCCTTCGTAGGTGAACTCCTCGTGATACTTGAAGTGCCCGTCGTAAGGCGCGGTCACCGTTCCCAGGCTCTGGTACCCGAAGTAGCTGCTCCAGTCCGCGACGTTGATCGTCTTGTTGATCTGGTTCGACGGGCCCATGTCCTCGAAGTACGCCTTGGCGTGCTCTTCGAACGACGTGTAGTCGGAGAACTCACCCTTCACCGTGACCTTGTTCTTGCCGTCGGCCGGGTAGTCCAGGTCGTCGACCACATAGGTGCAGGTGACGTAGTCATCTGGCTCTATGTCGAAGGGCAGGTACTCATCGCAGGTGACGTCACCGACCTCTCCCGTGTCCAGGACGTCCTCGATCGACTCGACCGTGGCCTTCAGGTCGCCCACGTTCTTGATGAAGATCTTGCCGGTCACCAGAACGTTGGTGTACTCGAAGCCCTCGTAGGTCACATCGACGAGCCACTTGATGTAGCCGTCGCCGGATCCGTCAGCAGGGAGCAGGACCGGGTTGACGACATCGCTGCCATCCTTCTTCCAGACCGCGTTCTTGCTGATGTCCCACTTGTGCTCTTTGTCGTAGGTGAGCTTGGCGGTCTTCTTGACCTCCACCTCGCCCTTTGGCTTGGGCTTCTCCACTTGGTTGTAGTCGATGTGGCTGATGTCCTTGCCGATGCTCTTCACGGTCACCGAGCTCGTGCCCAACCCAGTGACGGTGAAGGCATTGCCGGTCCCGTAGCTGCCGTCGGTGGTGATCACGCCGGAGTGCTGCAGGTCGCCAAAGGCACCGTCTCCACTCTTGATGCAGATCTTGTCGATGTCGAAGCCATCGTCAGCGTTGATCGTGTGCTCCTGGACTTCCAGGTCCCCCGAGTCACCGGCCATCAGACACTCGGATGGGCTGTGATTCCCATCCGCCAAAGCCGTCGGGACCAGTGCCATGACCAAGGCCACTGCCAACAGCAGCACCCAAAGGGATTTCTTACCCAACATCGCACCTCCGTTGCATCGCGGGTCGGAGGCAGGACCCAAACGCCGAGGTACGGCGTTGCCCCACATTCATTCTCCAAGGCCTCCCATGACCCCTGTTGTGGGTGTAATCGCCCGAACTGCCCCGCGGGATACTCTCTCAGCCGTCTCCGGGATTGGTTATGTTGCCCGCAGTGCCTTCGCAGACCTTCACACACCGCTCCACGGCGAATGTCCCCTTGGAAGTCGTCTGGGCCGCCCTGGAGAGACCCGAGACCTGGGAGGCCATCGGGGGCGTGGACCGCGTCTTCGACCCGCGGATCGACGAGGCGGGAAGGCTCCAGGGATTCTCCTTCGACACCATGGCCGCCGGGAAGAGATACGTGGGCAGCGCCACTCCCCGGGAGAGGATCGACGGCCGCCGTCTCGGGTGGAACATCCAGAACTCTGAGATCAGGGGGACGACGACGGTCGACGTGGCCCCGTCCGCGAACGGCGACACCGCGATCACGGTCACCTTGGAGGTGGAGAGCGCCGGATTCCTCTCTTCGATGTTCTTCCCGGTCATCGCCGGGGCCATCGGCAGCGGTCTCCCCCGAGCGGTGGACGAGTTCGCCGCCGCTCTCAGCAGTCGGGCCTGAGGCCCACCATCGGGATCCGACGCATCAGATCCAATCGACCTGCCTCTGTGCCGTCGTAGCTGAGACCGAGCTCACGCTGCAGCACGGCCGCCGCCTTGGGATGTTCGGTCTCGTACCGTGCCATGATCTCCGCCGCCTCCCCTGGTCCGAGGAATCGCGCCGTCGCCTCACACCGCCGTGACCCGAGCCAAATCGCCACCAGCCCTCCGGCCTCGAGGTTGCGATACCAATCGGCCTTCGGCCCAAAGCCGGAAACCACGAAACGCTGACCACCGGAGCCAGTGGCACCGACCACCTCGACGACAGTGCGGTAGAGGCGACCGCTCTTCCGCCCCCGGTGCTCGATCATGAGAAATCGAGATCCGAAGAGGAATCCGAGACGGGACCGGTAGAGCCAGACCGGTGCCCGGAACAGCCACCTGAGCAGCCGACCAGGTCGCTCCTTCGCCACCGCGGTCAGGAGCCCTCGGCCTCCGCTTGGGCTTCAGCCTCCGCAAGCTCGGCCGCCGCCTCACGGGCGGCGGCGGTGTCGGTGGTCATCAGGGCGCGGTCGGTGATGAGGGTGACCTGGTTGTCGAGGACCTGGAGGAACCCCCCGTGGACGCCGATGATGACGCGTTCGCCGGTCACCGACTCGATCTCGACCGGACCGGTGGCCAGGGCGCCCATCAGTGGCTCGTGATTGGCCATGATCCCCAGCTCACCTTCCGGGGTGCGGGCGATCACAATGGTCGCCTCCCCGCTCCACACCGTTTCCTCTGGAGAGACCACGTCGACGTGGAAGGCCTCAGCCACGATGGCCACCTTCGTGATGGGAGCGGGAGAGGGCCTCCATCAGGCCGCCTGGCTCGTCGCCGCGGCCCTCTTCTCGACGTCCTCCCGGCCACCGACCATATAGAAGGCCTGCTCCGGGTACTGGTCCATCTCGCCGTCGATCAGGGCCTTGAACGAGGAGATGGTCTCCTCGAGCGGGGTGTAGATGCCTTCCTGACCCGTGAACTGCTCGGCGACGAACATCGGCTGGGCGAAGAAGCGCTGCACCTTGCGGGCCCGGGCCACCAGCAGCTTGTCCTCCTCGGAGAGCTCGTCGATGCCCAGGATGGCGATGATGTCCTGGAGGTCCTTGTACCGCTGCAGGATGCGCTGCACCTCCACCGCCACGGCGTAGTGCTCCTCGCCCACGATCTGGGGGTCGAGGGCGCGGCTGGTCGAGTCGAGCGGGTCCACGGCTGGGTAGATGCCGAGGGCGGTCAGCGGTCGTGAGAGCACCGTGGTGGCGTCCAGGTGGGCGAAGGCGGTGTGCGGCGCCGGGTCGGTGATGTCGTCGGCCGGCACGTAGATCGCCTGCAGCGAGGTGATCGACCGTCCCTTCAACGAGGTGATCCGCTCCTGGAGGAAGCCCATCTCGTCGGCCAGATTGGGCTGGTAGCCCACCTCCGAGGGCATCCTGCCCAGCAGGGTCGAGACCTCCGACCCGGCCTGGGTGAAACGGAAGATGTTGTCGATGAACAGCAGCACGTCCTGGCCCTGCACGTCACGGAAGTACTCGGCCATGGTGAGAGCGGACAGGGCGACCCGGAGGCGGACCCCGGGCGGCTCGTCCATCTGCCCGAAGCAGAGAGCGGCCTTGTCGATGACGCCCGACTCCTGCATCTCTAGGAAGAGGTCGTTGCCCTCACGGGTCCGCTCACCGACGCCGGCGAACACCGAGACACCACCGTGCTGGGTGGCCACCCGGTTGATCATCTCCTGGATGAGAACGGTCTTGCCGACACCGGCGCCGCCGAACAGACCGATCTTCCCGCCCTGCAGATAGGGGCAGATGAGGTCGAGGACCTTGATCCCGGTCTCGAAGATGTTCTTCTGCGGCTCGACGTCCTCGAACTTGGGCGGGTTGCGGTGGATCGGCCAGCGGGGCTCGCCGAATTCCTTGTCGGGAGCGTCCAGCGAGTCGCCCCAGACATTGAAGATGTGCCCCAGGGTCTGATCCCCCACCGGGACG
>DASSVE010000009.1:0-9131 GCA_035706345.1 Acidimicrobiia bacterium | reverse complement strand
CATGTCATGCGCTTCGGCCACCTGATGTCGGACGAGGTCGTCACCGAGACCCCAAAGCACGGATACGGATTTGGGGGCGGAGAAGGTGGCGTCGTACCCCCGGACCGACCCGTCGCCGTATCGCCGACCCAGATCTCCACCAGTCGCCGGATCCTCCCCGGCCATCACCGCCAGAAAGGCATCCGGGTTGACGTTGCCGTCAAGCCCGAGACGTTCAGCAGCGTGGCCCCACCACCGGCCCGGCGGCTCCCCACCATCGAGGTAGTAGGAAGGGAGACGCTCGGTGTAGTACCGGCCCGCTTCCACCCCCTTCAATGAGTTCACTCGGACCGTCACGACGCTGCCCCAGCCCTCACCAAGAGTTTCACTAGAACGCTGGGAACGCAGTTGTGCAACCGTCTGTGACTTCTGGCTTCTCTGTCGGTGGGTCGGGTAGTCATCGGTGAGGTCCGCTCAGTCGTCGGTGGTGTCGAAGAGATCGAGCTGGTCGGAAGTGCGGGTCCGACGCTGACTCGGTCGAATTCTTGGCATCGAGTTAGTGGATGGTTCGGATTCGAGCGGGATCTCGTCGACGAGCTGAACCCCCACCATCTCCTCGAGGGCCCGCCTCGGGACCCGAAGCACGTGACCCAGGTCGATCACCGGCAACCCCGACCGGCCATCGGTCTCCCGCCACTCCCGAGCCATCGCATACGCCTTCGTACGGCCAATCCGCAACAGAGCCCCCGCCTCCTCCACCGTCAACAACAGCGGCACCCCGCTACCGCCGCTGCCATCGGACACAAGCTTATGCTGTTGCCCCATGATAGTTTTGTAGTGTAACATGCCAGAAGGGTCCTGCAATGCCACACAAGCAACCAACGATGTATGCTGCCCGGATGGCCAAAACCAAACGGCACGAGGAACCATCAGAGACCACCGACGACATCGACCTCAACCAGGTGGTCGCCTACAACGTACGGGAAGCCCGCCTCCTCAAAGGGTGGACCCAAGAAGACCTCGCCGCCCAGCTGGAGCGGTTCACCGGCCAACGCCTCACCCAAGCCGGCATCTCCTCAATGGAACGAGCCTGGAACGGAGACCGCCGACGAGTCTTCGACGCCCACGAACTCCTCATTTTCGCAATGGTCTTCGACCTCCCCATCATCTACTTCCTCCTCCCCCCACCGGGCGACGGACACCGCATGGAGGGAACCAGCCGGTATGTCGACGAGCTCTACGACTGGGTAATCGGCCGGCCAGAACAGACCGGCCCCGTCTACGACCGGCTCCGGGAGCTCGGCCACACCGACCCCACTCCCGCTGAGGAACGGGCCGAAAGACTTCTCGGAACCAAGTCCGACGCACAGAAAAGGAGCTTCAAGGAACGCCGCAAGGAAATGCTCATCGCCCTACTCGACGACGAAGCCGACAACTTCGACAAAGACATCGAAGACATCGGCCGCATCATCGACCACCTCCGCCAAGCAGGACTCAGAGGCTACGTAGCCGAAAAGACCTTCGACGAGGACTTCACCTACCCCGGGAGCCAACCCCCAGACATCCCACCCAAAACCTGGGAAACCGACGACCCGGTCAAGGAGGCGCACGAGGAGCAACAACGACCAGGAGACACCGAATGAGCAGAGCCGGTTCCATCCACAAAGACAGGGGCGGCCTGTGGTCGTTCGTGGTGGACACCGCTCCTCTCGGCGCGCCCCGCCGCCAGGTGCGGCGGCGCGGGTTTCGGACCCGACGAGAAGCCCAACAGGCGCTCGACAGGCTGAAAGCGAGCATTGATCGCGGCGAGTTCGTGGAGCGAAGCCGTGAGACGCTCCGGGAATACATGGAGTCCTGGCTGCCAGCTATTCGCGGAACCATCGAGCCGAGCACGTTCGAGAGCTACGAGAGAAACGTCAAGAATCACCTCGTTCCCGCGCTCGGCGACATCCGCCTCCAGAAACTCACCCCCGACGACCTGTCGGCCTTGTACGCGGAACTCGCTGAGTCGGGCCGCGTCGATGGCCGGGGTGGTCTGAGCCCGCGCACCATCCAGTACTGCCACACGATTCTCCATCGAGCCCTCGCCGACGCCGTTCGACGCGGCTCGGTGGTTCGAAACGTCGCCGACTATGCCCTCGTGCCGGCCCCGAAGCGGAAGCGTCGATCCGCTGAGATGAAGACGTGGACGGCTGGCGAGGTCGCCACATTTCTTGAAGCCACGCGGGAGGATCGGCTGTATCTCGTTTGGTACGTCGCTCTGATGACGGGTATGCGGCGAGGCGAGATCCTCGGACTCAAGTGGCGAGACACCGACCTCGAGACGGGACGGCTCCGACTTGTGCGTCAACTGAGAGTGGTCCGACACGTACCGGACGTCTCCGACCTCAAGACCGACAAGAGCCGTCGCCAGGTGGGGCTCGATCCGGAGACTGTCACATTGCTCCGACGGCATCGGAAGGCTCAGATCGAAGAGCGTCTGATGGTTGGTGACGGGTATCAGGACGGCGACTTGGTGTTCGCTCAACCGGACGGCGCTCACTACCACCCCGAGGCGGTCTCGAAGACGTTTGACCGTCGCGTGGCCAGGTGGCGACTGCCTCACATCACGTTTCACGACACTCGCCACACTTGGGCAACGCTCGCGCTTCAGGCAGGCGTCCACCCCAAGGTGGTTTCGGAACGATTGGGCCACTCTTCGGTCGCTTTCACGCTCGACGTGTACAGCCACGCGATCCAGGGGCTCGATGAGGATGCTACAGCTCGAGTTGCCGATCTGATCCGTCGGCAAACAGATGTTCGACGGGGCCTGTGACCATTCCGTGACCACAGGCCCGCTTTCATGGCGTCGCCAGGCCTCCTACCTGGCCCTTCGTTGTGCCCGGGGTGGGATTCGAACCCACGCGAGCCGGTGTGGCTCAAGGGGGTTTAAGCCCCTCGCGTCTACCAATTCCGCCACCCGGGCAGGTGGTCGAGTTGTCTGAATCAGGGTAGGGCCAAGAGGGTGGCTGCCACCCCGTCCATCGTGTCCCTGATGGAGATGGTGACCTCACTCATTCCCAGGGTGCGGAGGACAGCTTCGGCCACCACGACCCCGCCCAGGATCACCGGGGCGCGTCCCGGGTTGAAGCCCGGGATGGCCGCGGTCTCATCGACCCTGAGACCGGCCAAACGCTCCACGACCGCGGTCACCTCAGTCGACGTCAGCACCGCCCCGTCCCGTTCCGCGCCCGGTCCTCTGACCAGCACCGGGATCTCGGTCCAGGTGCCGGCCACGCCGATCAGCGTGGCCACGGGGCCGAAATCGAGGCCGGCGAACAACCCGGCGACATGCTCCCGCGCCTCCTTCAACTGGGCGGGTGACGCCGGTCGATCAGGAAGTGCCCGCTCGGTCAGACGAACCGAGCCGATGTCGATCGAGACTGCCTCCCCGGCAGTGACGAACTCGGTGCTGCCCCCACCGATGTCCGACACCAGCACCGGCTCAGGCGCCGGGAAATGCTGGGTGGCGCCGGCGTAGGCGAACCGGGCCTCCTCGTCTCCCCCGATCAGGGTGGGGCGGACTCCGACCACATCCTCGACCGCATCGAAGAACTGCTCCCGGTTCCTGGCATCACGGGACGCCGATGTGGCTATCGCCTTTCGACGCGCCACTCCCGCCTCGTCCAAGAGGTGCCCGTAATCCTCGAGAGCTTCGAGACTGACGGCCACGGCTTCTTCTGACAGGACTCCGGTTCGGTCCACACCCCGACCCAGACCGGTCACCCTCTCCAGGCGCATGACGTCCTCGTCTCCGTCGGTGATGAGGAGTCGCATCGAGTTGGTCCCGATGTCGACCACCCCCACCCTCATGGGCGATTGACCCAGGCCGGGTTGCGCTCTCCGTCGAGGACGCAGGGGACCTCGCAGTCCAGGGGCTCGATCCACCCTGCCACCAAGCGACCGACCGGGTTGACACCCCCGGCGGCGTGATGGGCGTAGTGGGCGTGGAGGCACTTGACGCCGCGTGCCGCGCCGCCCACCCCGCCGGACGGGGCCGGGGCTTCGGTATTCGTGATCAGTGCGTCGCGTTCTGCGGCGTACGACTCGTGGGCGGCCTCGAGGGCAGCGCCGAACTCGGGGTCGGCCTGGGCTTTGGCCTCCATCCGCTTGACACCACCGGCGGCTTCCAGACGCCCGATCCTGGTGATAGCGAGGGGACAGGTGAGCCAGTACAGGGTGGGAAACGGAGTTCCATCGCCGAGGTGAGGGGGGACCCGGATCACGACCGGCAGCCCGAGATGACACCGGAAGACCACTTCGGAGTCGGCGCGGATGGGACGGCCGATCTGGGTCTCGACGACCGTGCGGTCGTCGTCTGGGTCCATGTCAGGAATCTAAGTCGGCGCCGGTGAGGAACTCCCAGACCTGATCGACCCAAGTCTTCTCCAACGGCTCGAGCTCCGGTTCCGGGAGCGGCTCCTCGTCGCTGCCCGGCGGATCGAGGACCACGAAGGCGGTCTCACCCGGTCTCACGTAGCCCAGCTTCTCCCTGGCCAGCTTCTCGATCTCGGCCGGTGTCTGCAACGCCTCGACGTCGGCCTGCAGCTCCTTGTTCTCCGAAGTGAGCTGGGCCAACTGGGCCCGGGCCTCGGCCACCTGCCGGTTCGACTCGACGATCTGACGGTAGGGAACCACCTGGGTCAGGAAGGCGGCCCCCAGGAGCAGGATCAGCAAGGTGGCCACGGCGGCCCCGGGACGCCGGAGCAGGGTCACGGCTTCCTCCGGAAGGCGTCCCAGCCGGCGAAGCGGGCCTCGTCGCCGAGACGCTCTTCGATGCGAAGCAGCTGGTTGTACTTGGCGGTGCGCTCTCCCCTGGCCGGGGCTCCGGTCTTGATCTGCCCGGCGTTGGTGGCGACGGCGAGATGGGCGATGAAGGTGTCCTCGGTCTCGCCGCTGCGATGGCTGACCATCCTCGTGTACCCGGCTGCTTCGGCCGTCTGCATCGTGTGCAGCGTCTCGGACACGGTCCCGATCTGGTTCACCTTGATGAGGATCGAGTTGGCCGCACCTTCCTCGATCCCGCGGCGCAGGATGTCGGAGTTGGTGACGAAGAGGTCGTCTCCGACCAACTGGGCCTGATCACCCAGACTGCGGGTCAGTGTCTTCCACCCCTCCCAGTCGTCCTCGGCCATGCCGTCTTCGATCGACACCAGCGGGTGGGAGGAAACGAGGCCGCTCAGGTAGTCGATCATCTCCCCGGAGGTGAGCTCCCGATCCTCCAGCCGGTACCGGCCGTCGTGCCTCAGTTCGGTGGCTGCGACGTCGAGGGCGATCCCGATCTCGTCACCGGCCCGGTAGCCGGCAGCCTCGATGCCCTCGAGCAAGAGGTCGATCGCCGCCTCGTTAGTGGGCAGATCAGGGGCGAAACCCCCTTCGTCACCGACGTTGGTGGACAGACCGCGCTCGGACATGATCCGCTTCATCGCGTGGTACACCTCGACCCCGGCGCACAAGGCCTCCGAGTACGTGGGGAGGCCTGCAGGAACCAGCATGAACTCCTGGATGTCGACGGAGTTGGCGGCGTGGGCGCCCCCGTTGAGGACATTGAGACAGGGCACCGGCAGCAGGCGGGCGGAGGGACCGCCGAGATAGCGGTAGAGGGGAAGACCGACGCAGGCGGCGGCAGCTCGAGCCACCGCCATCGAGACCGCCAGGATGGCGTTGGCGCCCAGTGAGCCCTTGTTGGGCGTGGCGTCGAGGTCGTTCATGGCCAGGTCGATCTGCTCCTGGCGGGTGACGTCCCAGCCGGTGATTGCGCCGGCAATCTCGTTGTTGACGTGGTCGACGGCGCGTGAGACCCCTTTGCCACCCCAGCTCTCGCCGCCGTCGCGCAGTTCCACCGCCTCCAGCGTCCCGGTAGAGGCGCCGGAGGGCACGGCGGCTCGACCGAATCCGTCGGCGGTGTACACCTCGGCCTCGACGGTGGGGTTGCCCCGGGAGTCGAGCACCTGGCGTGCGTGAATTCGCTCGATGGTGAAGCTGCTCAATGGATCCGCTTTTTGCCTGGCCGCGCCAAGCTAACAGCGTACGGGTGCTTTTCCCGGAAAGGGGCGCTACCCCTCCTTGGCCGCCTCCCAACGTCGGTCCAGCTCCTCCAGACCGAGACCGTCGAGCGGGCCCTCCGCCTCCATCCGCCGGAAACGCGTCTCGAAGCTGGCGATGGAACGTCTCAGGGCCAGCTCGGGATCGACCCCCAGATGGCGGGCCAGGTTGACCAGCGAGAAGAGAAGGTCACCCAATTCGGCGGTCACGTCCCCGTCGCCAGCCATGGCAGCCTCGAGCTCGGCGGTCTCCTCGTGGAGCTTGGGCACCACCTGGGCCGCGTTCTCCCAGTCGAAACCGACCTTTGCCGCCCGGTTCTGCACCTTGGCCGCCCGCTGCAAGGCGGGAAGGCCTTCCGGCACTCCGTCCAGGATCGACTCTGATCCCCCGCTCTCCTCCTCCTTGATCCGATCCCAATTGCGCTTGACGTCCCCGGCATCGCCGACCTCGACGTCACCGAAGACATGGGGGTGACGTCTCACCAGCTTCTGACGGAGCACCTCGGCCACGCCGTCGATGTCGAAGCCCCCGGTCTCCCTGGCGATCGCCTCGTGGAATAGGACCTGGAGCAGCACGTCACCGAGCTCGTCCTCGACCGCGGCGTACGCCACCCAGTCCACCTCGTCCTCGGGGAGGGCGGCGATGGCGTCGACCAGCTCGTAGGACTCCTCGAGCAGGTTCTTCACCAGGCTGTGGTGGGTCTGCTCCCGATCCCAGGGACATTCCTGGCGAAGACGTCGCATCACACGCACCGCACCGATCAGACCACCCGGGTCCCCGTCCACGAACAAAGACGTGCGCAATCCCGCCTCGGTGGTGGGGATCTCGTCTGGCGGTGAGGTGAAGGACCTGGACTCGGACGAGCCGGCGTCGACGATCAGGGTCACCGGGGTGTCCTCGGGCATGACCCGGGCCACGGCGTCGAGCACGTCGGCCAGGATCTCGGCACGGTCGAGGTGGCCGACGATAGTGGGCTTGTCCAGGACCAGGGGGTCGGGTAGCTCGTGGCCGTTGAGGATCTGCAGACCGCGATCCAGCGGGTCGTAGCCCACTTCGGCCAGCACCGCGTCGACGAACGACTGGGCCGGGATCACCTCGGCGTCCGGCGCCCGCTCCAGGATCTTGCGGACCGCGAACTCGCCGGTGGTCGGGCTTCCCGGCACCACGTAGACCACGTCGCCGGAGGCCGAGGCCTCGATCACCCGGTCGGCGATGGCGGTATAGACGTCGTCGAACCCTTCGGAGGACTCGTAGAGATCGTCGCAGAAGACAACCGGGCGGAGACGCGCCAGTTCCTCGGCGGCGGGATGACGGATGGTGCGGGCGATGACGGCCCGCTCCGGGTCGAGGAGGAACACCCGCACCGGCGCCGGTACCCGGTCCAGAGAGCCGGGGCCGAGGCCGGTGATGGTGATCATCACTCGTCGGCGGGCGGGGTCACCGACGGCGGGTTGGGCGACCAGGTGCCGTACTCGGCGTTCACCGTCACGGTGGCGTCGGTCATGATGCCGGTGAACCACTCCTGGAGCTCGGCGAGGATGGCCGCATCTTCCACGTCGGTGATCAGCTCCTCCTCCGGGGGAAGGGCGGTCTCGTCCGCGTCGGTGCGCTCGGTGACCTGGATCAGATGGAAGCCGAACTGGGATTCGACCGGGGTGGTGTACACCTCACCGACCGGAGCCTCCATTGCGGCGTCCCGGAAGCTGGCCACGTACCCCTCCAGTGTCCCGCAGCCGAGCTCTCCGCCGTTGGCGGCGCTCCCGGTGTCGCTGGACAGCTCCTCGGCCAGGGCGGCGAACTCCTCGCCGGCCTCCAGCCGGGCCAGGGCGTCAGCAGCCTCTTCCTCGCTGGCGACCAGGATGTGGGAGACACAGGCATTGGTCAGCCCGGCCCGTGCAACCTGTCTGGCCTCCTCGATCTCCTCCTGGGTCGGCTCGGCGACGTCTTCGCGAAGCAGCTCGCGGATCTTCACGTCCACGGCGCTCTGGCGGGCGATGTTCTGCAAGAACTCTTCGGTGATGCCCCGCTCGACCAGGAAGTCCTCGCGGGTCTGGCCCTCGCTGGCCAGTTCGTCGATGAGACGGTCTGCCTCGGCAGCAACTTCCTCCTCGGTGGCGGTGACGCCGTAGTCGGCCTCAGCGGCTTCGAAGAAGATGTTCCACTGGATGGCGGCAGCGAGGAACGTGGCGAAGTCCTGCTTGTTGACGGCTTCGCCTTCGGTTTCGATCAAGGCCTCGACGTCAGCCACTGTGACGTCGGTGCCGTTGACACTGGCGGCGACGCTGTTACCGGCACCGGAGCCGCATGCCGCCAACAGCACGGCTCCGAGCACGACGATGGATACGAGTTTCTTCATGGGAGTCCTTCGGGGGGAGAAGACGACCGAATGGTAGGAGGGTGGCCCTGCAATCAGAAGGTCACTCCTCCCACATTTCCTTGACAAATTCGATCAGCCCGGGGATCAGGGGTCTTGGTGCGGGGATGAAGAGCACCCCCTCGGCCGCCCGCAGCACGGATCGTGGCTGGAGACGCTGCAGACGCACCTCCTGGGACGGGCGCAGGTCGACAGGCCCCAGGCGGATCTCATGGCGCAGGGCGACGATCTCGTTGAGCCCCACCCGTAGCGCCTCGACCCGGAGCCGGGCCAGCGAGATCAAAGAGCCCACCTCGTCGGGCAATGGCCCGAAGCGATCGGTCCACTCGGCCACCACGTCGTCGACCTCGTCGTTGGTGGTGGTGCCGGCCAACCTTCGGTATGCCTCCAGCCTCAGCTCCTGGTCCTCGATGTAGCTCTCGGGGATGTGGGCGTCGACAGGAAGGTCGATCCTCACCTCGGGCGGCCCGGTGGGCTCGATGGGACGCCCCTCCATCTCGGACACCGCTTCGGCGACCAGTTCGGCGTACAGGTCGAACCCGACGGCGGCGATGTGCCCGGATTGGACCTCGCCGAGGATCGAACCCGCTCCCCTGATCTCCAGGTCTCGCAAAGCCAGCTGGAAACCAGACCCGAGATCTGTGGCCTCGCCGATCGCTTCCAGCCGGCGATGGGCGTCCTCGGTGAGCGACTG
>DASSVE010000008.1:0-9231 GCA_035706345.1 Acidimicrobiia bacterium | reverse complement strand
CGTCGCCATCCTGAGACAGTCTCAGGGCGAGATCCCGGACCTGACCCTGGACTCCGCCGGGTTTGGAGAGGTCGTAAGGGCAAACCAGACCGATCCTCACTCGAAGCCTTCCCGGTCGGAGGGCCAGTTGGGCTGGACCAGGTGCCATTGCTGCGGGGCCTCGGAGATGATCGACTCCAGCCTGGTGGCCAGCGTTTGGGTCATCGACGCCACCTGCTCGGTCCGGTCCCCACTGGGAACCGGAATTGCCTCCCCGATCACCACCCGGTAGCCGCGCTCGGTGAAGTAGCACCCGACGGGCAGCAGCGGGGCGCCGGTCCGCACCGCCAGGGTGGCCGGGCCCGGGGGCAGGGTCGTCTTCTCGCCGAAGAACTCGACTTCGACGCCACGGCCCTTCAGATCGCGATCCGAGAGCAGAGCCACCGCCTTGTTGGCGGCGATGGCCTCTTCGAGACGCCGCATGACCTCGACCCGTCCGGTGGCGAGGACGATCTCGATCCCGAACTCGGCTCTCATGCGGGTGAACCAGTCCGTGATGCGCCGGTTCGGAAGGACCTCGGCGACGGCGACCACGGGCACACCCTGGCTGACGGCTACCGGGGCCGCTGCCTCCCAGTTCCCCATGTGAGGCAGCGCGTAGATCATCCCGGTCCCCGCATCCCGGGCGGCGAGGATCCGCTCCAATCCGATGACTTCGGTGTCGGCGAGCATCCCTTCCACTCTGCGAGATCTCGCCCACAACGCCTCGGCGAAGTAGCGGCCGTACGACCGCATCATCTCGCCGGAGATCCGGTCGGCGTCACCGTCGGGGATCACACGTGCCGCGTGCCGCCGGGCCATGGCGCGGCGTTTCCGGTCGACGACGGCCCACACCGCTCCGAATGCGCGGCCCAGCCTCCGTACCAAGCCGCCGGGCATGGCCCCAACCAGACCGACTCCGATACGGAGCCCCAGATACGAGAGGTAGTCCTTCACGAAATGGAACGGTATGACCGCAAGAACCGGGTGAGGGCGGTCAACCAGACCAATACGACGAACATCCAAAGCATCGCCTCGACAAAGCCGAAGATGAGCCCGGCGCAGAAGAGGATCAGCCGTTCGGTCCTCCCCATCAGTCCCCCCGACCCCTCGAGACCCTCTGCTTCGGCTCGGGCCCTCATATAGGGGACCAGCATGGCCCCACCGAGGGCCAGGACGATCAGCAGCAAGACCCGCGCCCTGCCCTCCATCGCGAACGCCAGACCGGCGAATGTGGCTATCTCCCCGACACGGTCGAAGGCGGCGTCGAGAAAGGCGCCACGGGCCGACACCTTGCCTGAAGCGCGGGCCACAGCACCGTCGAGACCGTCGAGAAGCGACCCGACTGCGATCACCCAGGCACCCGAGACCAGACGGCCCGTCCCCACCAGCACCGAGCCCGCCAGGACCATCGCCAGACCCAGGGCGGTCATGGCAGCAGGGGTCATGCCGATGGCCGAGAGGGCCCTGCCGATTGAGTCCAGGTACCGGGTCACATGAGGGCGGACCCGAGAGTCGATCACGCCGGGAAAGTAGCACCCGCCCGGGAACGTCGTCGACAACCAGGGTTAGGATCGGCGTTTTCCACAAGGAGGTCACGTGGTTCCCGAGAAGGTCCGCAACATCGCTCTGGTCGGCCACGGCGGCAGCGGCAAGACGACACTCGCCGAAGCACTGCTGTTCGTCGGTGGCGCCGTCAAGCGGATGGGCTCGGTCGAGGCGGGCACCACCACGTTCGACTACGAGGTGGAGGAGATCGAGCGCGGCATCTCCCTGGGCCTCGCCGTTGCCTCCGTGGACTGGAACGGGATTCGGGTCAACATCGTCGACTCGCCCGGAGCCGGGGAGTTCAGCGGCGACGCCCGTTCCGCCCTCCGGGCGGCGGACTTGGCCCTGTTCTGCGTCTCTGCCGTCGACGGCGTGGAGGTCCAGACCGAGGTGCTGTGGCGGGTCGCCGAGGAGGAGGGAATTCCGAGAGCCTTCGTCGTCACCAAGCTCGACCGGGAGAGGGCGTCCTATGAGAGGGTCCTCGACGAGCTTCGTGAGAACTTCGGCAAGAGCGTCGCGCCAATCCAGGTCCCCATCGGCTCGGAGGACAGCCTCCGCGGCCTGGTCAGGGTGGCCACCGAGCGGGCGTACGTGTACGAAGGCGACTCGCCCATCGGCAAGCAGGTCGATCTGCCTGACGAAGTCGCCAGCCTGGTCCACGCGGCGCACACGGGGCTCATCGAAACCGTCGTGGAGACCGACGACGCCATGATGGAGGCCTACTTCGAGGGCAATGAGCCCAGCAGGGAACAGGTCGTCGACACGATCCACCACGGCATCCTCCGCGGAGAGATCCATCCCGTGCTGGTCAGCTCGGCCGGCAAGCTGATCGGCATCGACACGGTCCTCGAGTTCATCTCCGATTACGGGCCCAACCCGCTGGAGCGGAAGCTGCCACCGTTGTCGGAGGGCACTCCTTTCGAGCCAAGCGCCGACGGACCGGTGCTGGCTTACGTGTTCAAGACCTTCTCAGATCCGTTCGTCGGCCGTATCTCGCTCTTCCGGGTGTATTCGGGGACCATCAAGGCCGACCAGGAGCTCGAAGTGGCCCGGGGTGGCAAGGTCCGTCTCCACAACCTCTTCAAGCTCCAGGGCAAGGAGCACAACGACGTCGCCGAGGTGGAGGTCGGCGGTATCGCCGCGGTCGCCAAGGTAGAGGACCTCCATCCGGGCGACACCCTGCGCAGCCCGGGATCGGACGCGGTGATCGAGCCGGTCAGGTACCCCCAGCCCGTGGCCGAGTTGGCGATCACCCCGCACTCCCATCACGATGACGAGAAGATGTCGACGGCCCTGCACCGCATAGAGGAGAGCGACCCCACCATCCGCGTCGAGAGACGAGCCGAGACGGGCGAGACCATTCTCTCCGGTCTGGGCGACACCCATCTCGAGGTGACCCTGGCCCGGATCAAGAGGATGTTCGGTGTCGAGATCGACGCCACTATTCCCAAGATCCCCTATCGAGAGTCGATCATGGCGACGGCCGAGGCGGAGGGGAAGCACAAGAAGCAGTCGGGCGGCCGGGGCCAGTTCGGCGTGGCCTTCGTCCGTTTCTCGCCGAGACCGCGCGGCAGCGGCTACGAGTTCATCGACTCGATCAAGGGTGGCGCCATCCCGAGAGGTCTCATCCCCGCGGTCGACAAGGGGATCCAGGAGGCTCTGGAGCGCGGGATCCTCGCCGGGTATCCGGTGGTCGATGTCGCCGCCGAGGTCTACGACGGGAAGTACCACGCGGTCGATTCCGACGAGATGTCGTTCCGGATGGCCGGGATTCAGGCGGTCCGCGCCGCCAGCCCCAACCTCAAGCCGGTCCTGCTGGAGCCGATCATGCGGGTCAAGGTGACGGTTCCCGAGGATCATCTGGGCGACGTCATGGGTGACATCAACTCCAAGCGAGGCAAGGTCCTCGGCATGGAGGGCGAGGGGACGCTGCGCACGGTCAACGCCGAGGTGCCGATGGCCGAGATGCAGCAGTACGCTGCCGAGCTGAGGTCACTGACTTCCGGCCGGGGCACCTTCGAAATGGAGTTCGACCACTACGAAGAGGTGCCTCACAACGAGGCTCAGGCCGTGATCGCCGCTCAGAAGAAGAGCGACGAGTAACGGCTTCGGGAAAGGATCTGAATGCCCGACGCGGTCTTGCGATATGGCGACAAAGAGCTCGCGATGGAGGTCCACGAGGCGACGCTTGGCGAGCCCGGGGTCGACATCTCTGCGCTGCGCTCGTCCCTGGGCCTGGTCACCCTGGACCGGGGGTTCGGGAACACCGCGGAGAGCAAGTCGCAGGTCTCGTACATCGACGGTGAGGCCGGCGTCCTCCTCTACCGCGGCTACCCGATCGAGCAGCTGGCCGAGAGCGCCACGTTCCTCGAGGTCGCCTACCTGTTGCAGTACGACAAGCTCCCCACCAAGACCGAGTTGGACGAGTACATCGAGTCGATCCGGTACCACACGATGCTGCGGGAGGACATGAAGTTCCTCTTCGAGGCTTTCCCGCACGAGGCCCATCCGATGTCGATACTCGCCTCAGCGACGTCGGCGCTGGCCACCTACTACCCGGACGCCCTCGACCCGCTCGACCCCGAAGCGGTGGACATCAGCTCGCGGCGGCTGATCGCCAAGACCCCGACGATGATCGCCTGGTCGTACAAGTACTCACACCACCAGCCGTACATCTATCCGGACAACTCGCTGGAGTACTCCTCCAACTTCCTGAAGATGATGTTCGCCGTGCCGAGTGAGGAGTATCAGGTCGATCCGGTGATCGCCCGGGCCCTCAACCTCCTCCTGATCCTGCACGCCGATCACGGGCAGAATTGCTCGTCCTCGGCAGTGCGTCTGGTCGGATCGGGTCACGCCAACATCTTCAGCTCGGTGGCCGCGGGTATCGCCGCCCTCTCCGGCCCGCTCCACGGCGGCGCCAACCAGGCGGTCCTGGAGATGCTGGAGCGGATCGTGGAGTCCGGTGACGACCTGGAGACGGTCATCAAGCGGGCCAAGGACAAGGACGACCCGTTCCGGCTCATGGGCTTCGGGCATCGGGTGTACAAGAACTTCGATCCCAGGGCGACCATCATCAAGCAGAGCGCCGAGGAGGTCCTCGACGCCCTCGGTGTGGACGATCCCCTTCTCGACGTCGCCCGTCGTCTCGAGGAAGTCGCTCTGTCGGACGACTACTTCATCGAGCGCAAGCTCTACCCGAACGTCGACTTCTACTCGGGGATCATCTATCGGGCCATGGGTTTCCCGGCGAACATGTTCACGGTGCTCTTCGCCATGGGACGTCTCCCCGGATGGCTGGCACAGTGGCGGGAACTGGCGTCAGACCCCCAAGCCCGCATCTTCCGCCCCCGCCAGGTCTACGTGGGCTCCCCCCGCCGGGACCTGGTCCCCATCGGCCAGCGATAAAAACACTTCCTAAGGATGTAGATCCGAATAACCGGCTCTACGCCGCGCGGAAAGCCTCAGACGGGGCGAATCGTCTCGACGTAGGGGGTCTCCACGATGCTGCCGTCGACGGCGTCGACCACCACCAGAGCACGTTGGTCAGGCGGTTCGGTGGCCGAGTAGAGCATCACCGACCATCGGGGCCGCGAGCGCCATCCGTGGAACCGCACCGAGGCTGACGAGTGGCCGATGGGGAAGTCGACCGCCCGGGCGGCGATGGTCATCGCCTCGGTCTCGTCGACCGCCAGAGGCCAGGCGCTCAGGAAGTGCCAGACGGCGAGGGCCACCAGCCCGATCGCCACCATCCAACCGCCGTCGAAGGCGAAGACGGCCGCTGCCGCGGCCACCAGGTAGACGTAACCGGCGATTCGGCGTCGTTCGGGTGAAGGGAATCGGTACTCCCCTTCGAGATTGGAGTCGAGCTCCTCCTCGATGGCGACCTGGTCGGCGAGGTCACGCTCGATGTAGATCCCCTCGCGGTCGATCCGGGGCTGCTCGTCGCTCAAGACGGGCCCCGAGCCATGTCGACGAGCCGGGTGGTGGCCTCCAAAAGCGGCACACCCCTGGTGTCCCGGTCTTCTCCGTACAACCTGAGGCCAACCGTGGCGTCACGCACGTCGTCGTCGCCGACGACGATCACGGCCGGTCGCTTCTGGGTGAGGGCGCGGCGGATCTTGTCCCCGACCGTCTCCGTCGACAGATCCACCTCCACCCGCAGACCGGCGTCCCGGAGTCGGTCCTTGACCTGGCCGGCGTACCCGTCATGACGATCGGCGACCGGGATCACCGTCACCTGAACCGGCGCCAGCCACGTAGGGAAAGCGCCGGCGTAGTGCTCGACCAGGATGCCCATGAAGCGCTCCAGCGATCCGGCCTTGGCACAGTGGATCATGTAGGGGACTTCGGGCGAGTTGGTCGAATCGATGTACTCGAGCTGGAACCGGCGCGGTGTGTTGACGTCGAGTTGGATCGTGGAGCACTGCCAACGCCGCCCGATGGCGTCCTTGATGTGCACGTCGATCTTGGGCCCGTAGAAGGCACCCTCACCGGCCGCCACCCGATAGTTGACACCATGCGCGTCGAGGGCGTCGGCAAGGGCCTTCTCGGCAACGTCCCAGCGGTGCTCCTCATCGAGGATCGCCTTCTCGGGGCGGGTGCTGAGATCGGCCTCGAACTCATCGAATCCGAAGTCACGGAGCCAGGTGAGGACGAAGTCGAGGTGCAGCCTCAGCTCATCCTGGATCTGGTCCTCGGTGCAGAAGGTGTGCGAATCGTCCTGCGTGAAGCCGCGGGCCCGCAGGATGCCGTGGATCACACCCGATTGCTCGTACCGGTAGACCCCACCCAGCTCCCCGAGTCTCATCGGCAAATCGCGGTAGGACCTCCGCTGGCTCTGATAGATGAGCACGTGGAAAGGGCAGTTCATCGGCTTCACCCGGTAGCCCGGATCCCCCGGGTACTGCATCGGCGGGTACATGTTCTCGGCGTAGAAGTCGAGGTGCCCGGAGGTCGCCCACAGCTCCTCACGACCGATGTGTGGCGTGAACACGAAGTCGAACCCGAACCGCTCGTGGAGACGACGGCTGTGGTCCTCCACGACCTTGCGCAGCATGCCCCCGTTGGGGTGCCACACCGCAAGACCCGCTCCGAGCTCGGGCGGGAAGCTGTACAGGTCGAGCTCGGTCCCGAGCCGGCGGTGATCCCGCCGCTCCGCCTCCTCGAGCCGGTGCAGATAAGCCTCGAGATCGGCCTTGGACGCCCACGCGGTCCCGTAGACGCGCTGCAGCTGCTCCCGACTCTGATCGCCCCGCCAGTAGGCGCCGGAGCTCCTGGTCACCTTGAAGGCCGGGATGCGCCCTGTCGAAGGCAGATGCGGTCCCCGGCACAGGTCGATGAAGCCGTCGTTGCGATATGCGGTGACCTTGTCGCCGCCGGCCACCTCAGTCGGGTCGACGTTCTCGATGATCTCCTTCTTGAACTTGTGGTCGGCGAAGACCTCGAGGGCCTGCTCACGTGACATCTCCACCCGCTCGAACGGTTGGTCCTCTGCCACGATCTCCTTCATCCGGGCTTCGATCCGCTCCAGATCCTCGGGGGTGAACGGTTCCGGGACCTCGAAGTCGTAGTAGAAGCCGTCCTCGATCGGGGGCCCGATGGCGAACGTCGATCCGGGGAACAAATCCAGCACGGCCTGTGCCATCACGTGGGCGGTCGAGTGCCGGAGGATGTGAAGCCCCTCGGGACTGTCCAGTGTGATCACCTCGAAATCGCCACCCTCCGTGATCGGTCGTGACAGATCCCTCAGCTCTCCGTTGAGCTTGTACGCCACCGCGGCCCGAGCCAGACCGGGACCGATGGCGGCGGCCGCGTCGAGCCCGGTGGCCCCTTCCTCGACTGTTATGACCCGATCATCGGGCAGACGCAGCTCCACAAAATTCCCTTATTCTCGCTAGCCTGCGGCAGGGTAATGAAGTGACCAGGGAATCTCGCTTCGATAAGACCACAGGGGTGTAGGGATGACTGCAAGGGGACTCGTCGAACGTCTCTATCCGTCGGCACGGCTGCGTGAGCTGGCCGCCGGACAGAACAAGGTCTTCCGCGTCACCGAGAACGAAACGGAGACGTCGATCGTCAAGGTCTACCCGGTGGCGTCACGGGAGAAGCGGGAGAGACATGCCCTCGAGGCCTTGGCCGGGATCGAGGGTGTCCCCACGATCTACAACCACGGCATCGATGGCGAGATGGCCTGGCTTCGTATGAGCGACGGCGGGAGCTGGAACCTCTCCAGCCTGCCCAAGAACCTCGATGTGGTCGAGTCCGCGGGCCGGACCCTGCGCAGGGTGCACAGCGCCAAGGCCGAGATCACCAACCTGGTGGTCGGGATCGACAACGACTACGTGAAGAGCCACTACAAGTCGACGATCGAGCGGCTCGGTCGGTATCGACGCCGCTTCGGCATGCCTCAAAGCGTCCTGGACAAAGCGCTCGAGATCGAGCCGCCGCTGGCCACTGACCCGGTCCCCTCCCACACCCGGCCGACGCCTTCGAAGTTCGTGGTCAACGACGCCTCGGAGGTCACCTTGGTGGACTGGGAGTGGGCCACACTGGGCCCACCGGAGTGGGATCTGACCCTGGCCGTGTGGCAGTTCGCGGTGAACCATGGCGAGGACGCCGCCGCCGCGTTCCGCAAGGGCTACGCCGCCGAGCTCCCCGAGAGCCGGTACCGCTCCTGGGTCGCCTATCACTCGGCGATGATGATGCTCGACGCTGCCGAGGTCCGGGAAGGCCGGCTCGGAGACCTCCACTATCTCGTGGGTGACCTCACTGAAGCGGTGGTGGGCACCTGAGCGAAATCCATCGAATCGAACCGTCTCCCTCTTAGCCTGACCGGGTCCTGGCAAGGAGAACGGACATGTTCGAAGCACTGGTGGTGGCCACCGCGACAACAGGTCTGTTCGTGCTCGCCAAAGGGGTGAAAGGCAACGAGAAGTACGAGATCGATCCACGTCTCGTTGTCAGGGTGAGAGATGAGCGGGCCGACGACCTCCCCTGTCCCTGGTGCTACGCCCCCACCGATGAGGACGACCGCCGCTGCGGCGGGTGCGGCCGCTCCTTCGGCTGATCCAACAGACCGCCCAACACCTACCTGGATAACCCGGTTTCGCGATCTATTGTGAGTTGGGTGAGCAGGGTAGGACTGGTCCTCGGTGGTGGGGGTATAACCGGCGCCGCCTACGAGATCGCCGCCCTGATGGCCTTGCGGCTCGCCACCGGTTGGGACCCGAACCAGGCTGAAGTCGTGGTGGGCACGTCCTCGGGCGCCTTCGTCACCTCGCTGGTTCGTCACGAAGCCCTGACCCTCGATTCCATCGTCCTGGCCAACGACGAGCGTGAGGACGTGACGGAGAGGATCAGATCCCACGTCTACGCCAAGGGGCCCTCGGCCGGCGTCGGAAAATGGGTTCGCTATGGCCTGGTTCCCGGGGTCCGCAGCCCGGGACTGTCCATGTTCCTCGGCTCTCCGGCCCCGTACAGCGCCACCGGCATCGCCGAATGGGTCAAGACACATATCGGCGAGACCGCGGCACAAGGATGGCCTTCCGCCCCCACCGCCATCGTGGCACACGACTTGCGCAGGGGGATCCGCTCCCCCTTCGGCACCGACAGCGCCCCGGAGGTCCCCCTGGCCGATGCGGTGGCCGCTTCCTCTGCCGTACC
>DASSVE010000007.1:0-16432 GCA_035706345.1 Acidimicrobiia bacterium | reverse complement strand
CAGAGAAGACATGTGCAGCGGCGTTATCCGACCTGTGTCTGGCCCGGATGCCGCCAACCCGCCGTCGTCTGCGACCTCGACCACCGGGATCCGGTAGCCGCAGGCGGCCCGACAACCTGTCGGAACCTGGCACCACTCTGTAGACACCACCACATGTGCAAACCAGTCTGGAAACTCGAACGCCACCCCGACGGCAGCCACACCTGGACCGGCCCACTCCGACACACCTACCAGACCAACAAACCCCCCTAACAGGACAGGCCACTTCCCCGAGTCAGAGTCTCTCGACTTCTTCGACCTGACCGCTGTCGGCACTCTTGGTGGCGGCCTCCAGAACCGCGACCACGGCAAAGCCCTCCGGCCCACCGGTTTCCGGCTTCGACCCGTTCCGAATCGCGTTGGCAAAGTCGGCCATCTGCTCGGCCACGGCGTCGACCGGCTCCAAGGGCACTTCCACCCCCTGGTTCTCACCCGCCTTCTGGAACACGAGCTGCGACCCGTCACGGTCGGCCACCCCCATACCCTCGGTCCCGCTCACGGCCAGGAAGATCCGCCATGGTGTGAAGAACGACGACAGCAGGATCCCCATCGCACCACTATCGAACTCGAAGACCATGGCTGCCGCCTCGTCGATGGTCACCGATCGCCCGGGCCGCCGCATGGCGGCCACACGTGTGATCGGCCCGGCCAGGTAGTGGAAGTTCTCGATCTGGTGGATGCCCAAAGAGGTCATGGAGCCGAGCGGGCTCTGTTCGGCATCCCATCGCCACGCCCCCTCAGCGATCCGATTGGGCAACGAGTGGTTGGCCTCCAAGGTCTCGATGTCCCCGATCGACCCGTCCTCGATGAGTCTCTTCAGGGCCCGATGCGCCGGATGCCTACGTCGCTGGAAACCGACCTGAAGGACGACTCCGGCGTCCTCGGCCGCCCGGAGACAGGCCCGGGCGTCCTCGACGGACAACGTGAGTGGCTTGTCGACGAAGACGTGCTTCCCGGCCGAGGCGGCTGCCTCCACCAGCTCACGGTGACTGGCGTTGGAGGTCGCGATCAACACCCCTTCGATGGAGGGATCGTCGAGCACCGACTCGAGACTGTCGGCTGCGGCGCAGCCCATCTCTTCGGCGAACTGACGTCTGGAATCCGGGTTGCGGGCAAAACCGGTGACCAGGTCGAGACCGGCGTTCCTGGCCCCTCTGGCCAACTCCTTCCCCCACCATCCCAACCCGATGCTGGCGACTCTGACGCGTTCAGTCATGACATCTCCTCGATCGACCCGCTGGCGATGCTAGACCGGCTGGATCGCACCCGCGCAATCGATTGTGGGAGCCAACCGGCACCGGCTATAAATGGACGAGCGTGGACGACATCCCGTTTTTCGAGACCAGTTCCCATCTCCGCCTCGAGGACCACCGGCTCGTCACTGGTGCGGGTCGTTTCGTGGCCGATCTGGCATCCGAGGACACGGTTCACCTGGTCTTCGTCCGCTCCACCGAGGCCCACGCCCTGATCACCAACATCGACTTCTCCGGGGTCTCCTCGCCGGACGTGTTGGGGGTGTTCACCGCGGACGACCTCGGGCTCCCGGACATCCCCGGGGACAGCACCGCGATGACGGCGCCCGACTTCCCACGTCCCCATCTGGCGAGGGAGAGGGTGAGATACGTGGGAGAGCCCGTCGCCGTCATCGCCGCCACTTCCGTCGCCGCCGGAGTCGATGCCATCGACGGCGTCTGGATCGACTACGAACCGCTACCGGCGGTCGCCGATCCCAAGGCGAGCATCACCGACGAGATCGTCCTCCACCCGGCGGCGGGCACCAATGTCGCCGCCCGGTCCGAGCTCTCCGTGGGCGAGACCCAGGACGTCTACGACCTGGTCGCCGAGATCGAAGTGCTCAACCAGCGTCTGGCTCCGAACTCGATCGAGCCGCAGGTCATCCTGGCCATTCCCGAAGACGACGGTCTCCTCGTCTACATCAGCCATCAGCGGCCCCACGGGATCAGGGCGCGGCTGGCCCAGTTCCTGCCCATCGGCGAGGACCAGATCCGCGTGATCGTGCCCGACGTGGGCGGCGCCTTCGGGATGAAGGGCATGACGTACCCGGAGCACGCCATCACCGCGGCGATCGCACTCCAGCTCCAGCGACCGGTGATGTGGGCCGAGCGGCGTCGGGAACATCTCAGTGGTGGCACTCACGGGCGGGGCTCGGTGCACCGGGTGCGTCTGATGGGGACGGCCGACGGCAAGATCCAGAGGGCCGAGTTCGATGTCGTGGCCGATGTCGGGGCCTATCCCCACAACGGGTCCGCCATCCCCATGTTCTCCCGCCTGGTCGCCCTGGGTCTGTATCAGATCCCCAGCGTCGCCGCCAGCATCACTTGTGTGGTGACCAACGCCGCCCCGACCGGTTCCTATCGGGGGGCGGGGAGGCCCGAGGCCGCCTATGCCATCGAACGGGCCGTCGACGCCTTCGCCCGGGCCGGCGGGCTCGACCCGATCGAGGTCCGGCTCGCGAACTTCATCCCGAGCGAGGCCCTCCCCTATCGCACCCCGACCGGCGCCCTGTATGACTCGGGCGACTACGCGGCCGCCCTCCGGCTCGCCGTCGACCTGGTCGGGTTGGAGGACATCCGCCGTGAGCAGAAGCGTCGGCTCGAAGAGGGAACCGACCCGATCGGCCTCGGGTTCGGCGCCTTCGTCGAAAGGGCCGGCGGGGCGGCCGATTCCGGCGAATACGGCAGAGTCGAGATCGATGACGACGGGAGGGTTGTGGTCCGGACCGGGTCTGCCTCGTCCGGACAAGGCCACGAGACCGCCTGGGCTCAGGTGGCCGCCGCCGCCCTCGGCGTCTCCCCCGAGGACGTCACCTACGTCGCCGGGGACACCGAGCAGGTGGCCCGGGGCATGGGCACCTTCGCCAGTCGCTCCGCCCAATTGGGCGGCGGCGCCATCTGGCGCACCGCCCACGTGGTCCGCCAGAAGGCGATCGATCTCGCCGCCGAGTTGCTCGAGGCCAATCCCGCGGACGTGGTCCTGGAGAACGGCGTCCTCTCGATCGTGGGCGCGCCTGGGACCGAGATCACGTGGCGGGAGCTGGCGGCAGCAGCCGACGAGCGTGGTCTCGAGCTCAGCGCCGAGGAGTGGTTCGTGGCCGGGGCGCAGACCTTCCCTTACGGAGTGCACGTGGCGGTGGTCGAAGTCTCCCTCGAGACGGGGGAAGTCCGTCTGGAGCGGATGGTGGCGGTGGACGACTGCGGCAACGTCCTCAACCCGATGCTGGTGGAGGGCCAGCTACACGGGTCTCTGATGCAAGGGATCGGCCAGGCGCTCTACGAAGGCGTCGTCTACTCGCAAGACGGCCAGCTGCTTACCTCGACGCTGATGGACTACGAGATGCCACGGGCATCGGACGCCCCGCCCATCATCTCGGAGCGTCTGGTGCACCCAGCGCCCTCCAACCCACTCGGTGTGAAGGGCACCGGGGAGGCGGGTTGCATCGGCGCGCCGCCCGCCATCGTCAACGCGGTGCTCGACGCCCTGGCGCCCTACGGGGTCACCGACATCCAGATGCCATTGCGCCCGGCCACGGTCTGGGAGGCACTATCACGAAACGAGAGAATCACTGTCGATTGACCCCCTCCTCGATCTCGATGACGACGTCTGCTCCGACAGCCGGATAGCCGGAGGGAAGGCGGCCCTCCTGTCACGGGCCAGGAAACAGGGGTTCCCGGCGTTGCCGGGTGTGGTGGTGCCGGCCCCGTTGTCACGTCCCCATCTCGACGAGGGGGCGACAGCACTGGAGGAAGGCGGGTCGGGGCGGGCGAGGATGGCCGTCATGGCCAAACCCCTCGAGCCGCACTTGGCTGAGCGGCTAACCGAGTCCTCCCGGCCTCTCGGCGATCGGCTCGCGGTGCGCAGCTCCGGAGTGCACGAGGCCGACGGCACGTGGTCTGGTGTCTTCTCGTCCTATCTCGAGATCCGACCCGAGGAGGTGCCCCAGGCGGTGGTCGGATGCTGGGCATCCACCTTCACGGTGGCCGCCATCGACCGGCACCTGGCCGCCGGGATCCAGCCCGGGTCCATGGACATGGCGGTCCTCATTCAGCCCGAGCTGATACCCGACTTCGCCGGAACCGCCGGCGTCGACGACCGGGGGATCACCGTGGGCGCCATTGCCGGGTCACCGGCGCCCCTGGTGAGCGGCTGGGACCCGGGGTCGTACGGACGCATCGACGCCGCCGATGAGGTCAGCGGTACCGCGGTCGATTTGATCGGAGAGCGGTGGCTGAGGGAGATCGCCACGATGCTCCGGGCCGCGGCCACACTGGGCGCCACCGCGTGCGAGTGGGCCGTCGCCGACGAGCGTCTGTACCTGCTTCAACTCCTCGCCACACCGCGTCGGGAGCCGATGAGCATCCAGCCACCCGAGGGGCTCGACAGCGAGACGGCACGTCATGTCTCCCGGCTCGCCCGTCGCTTCCCCGGTCCCCTCGGTGAGAGTCTGGTGCTGCCCTGGGCCCTGGGATGCGCCGACATCCCGCCCAACGGGAGTCCTTCTCCCATCGATCCGCTCACCGCGCTCCACGAGGCGGCCGCTCTGGCCTCCGGCCTCACCGCGGCGGTGTGGTCACTTCCACCCGACGAGGCAGCCCGGGTCGCCCGGGACACCCTGCGTGAGCTGCGGGGCAACCGGCCCCAGCCGGCGCTGGAACGGGTTGTCGCTCTCAGCGAGCCCGATCGGGCCCAAGTCTCCGCGGTCCTCGATCGACTGGCCACGGTGCGAGAGGAGATGACCCGGCTCGGTGCGGTGGTCCATCCCGAGAGCGCATGGCATCTCGACCCGGCCGCGATCGAGCGCAGGCTGGCCGGCACGGAGGATCAGGTGACGGCCCGGATCGGGTTCGATCGTTGGGATCCGTTCCACATCGGGGTCACCGCCGCTCATGGGACACCGGTACAGAGTGTCCCCGCCTCCGCCGGGCTGGGGTTCGGCCGGGCCCGGTGGATCGACGGCTTCGCCGACCGGCAAGTCTTCCGGCCTCGCGAGGTGATCGCCACCCGCCACCCGACCCCCGATCTCGCCCCGTTGTTGTGGGACGCAGCCGGAGTGGTCACCACCGGGGGCAACCCAGGGGCGCATCTGTTCGAGTCCGCTCGATCGCTCGGTCTCCCTGCTGTGTGCGGGGTCGACCTCGCCGGGACGCTCGGTGCGGACACGGCCCTGGACGGGAAGGCGGTGGCCGTCGACGGCACCACCGGGGTCATCTCGATCGACGAGTGGTGATCAGGCCAGGGAGACGACCAGCTTTGTGTGCGGGTACTGCTCCTGACGGGACCAAACCGCAGAGATCTCGTCCAGCGGCGCCACCTCGTGGGAAACGGTGACCCGGCCGGCGGCGATGTGCTCGATGACCGCCCCGTAGGCATCCATCTTCTCGGGGAGCGGGGTCCAACCGGAGGAGAGACCGAAGACGGCGCTTCGTGTCTTTCGCATGGTCTGCAGTGGGAGACTGACGTCGAGACCTGCGTTGTTGCCCACGTTCACCAGTCGGGCCCCGTCGGCAAACGCCTCGATGGCCGATAAGGCGGGCGCGCCCCAGAGGCAGTCGACCACGACGTCGATCGGACCTCCAGCCTCCTGCTGCAGCGCCTCGGCCAGGTTCTCGACCGACCCCAGGTCGACGACGCCGGTGGCCCCATGGAAGCTCAGCCATTCCAGGGTGGGGCCGTGCCGACCGACGGCCACGACCGCCGCGGCACCTCTGGCGGCCCCGATCTGCACCGCCATCTGGCCCACTCCCCCGGTAGCGCCCAGGACCGCCACCCGCTCACCGGGCTCCATGACAGCAAGCCGGTAGGCCAGCTCGGCGGTGACCCCGGCGACACCGGCGGCAGCCGCCGTGGCGTCGTCCACCGAGTCGGGAAGGACGTAGATGGCCTCGGCATCGGTGGGGGCGATCTCGCGCATCGCCCCGTCTTTGCCGAAGCCGGGAAGATCGTTCTCGAAGCGGACCCGGGTGCCGGGAGCGAGATGGGGTGAGGAGATCACCGTGCCCACACCTTCCAGACCGGGCACGTACGGGGGCGTGGCGCCGGGCATCCGACCCGCCGCCACCCGTAGCTCGACCGGGTTCAGGGCGACGGCGCTGACCGCGATGGTGGTCTGGCCCTCACCCGGCTCCGGTTCCGGGATGTCGGCCGGCTGCGGCGGCGAACCGATCTCTGTGATCTGCGCGGCTCTCAAGGGTGCCGTATGCTACCTGCCCTAACGTTTGTGCAGGTCGAGGAGGAATCATGGATCCGGAGCATGTCGCCATCGTCGAGGAGGTACCAGGCTCGGACATCCCGGTCGAGCTCGCCTATCTGGAGACCTGGGACGGGCTCTACGCCCCCATCGGGTTGCGTTTCCCGAAGGGCGACGGACCGCACCCGGTCGTCCTGCTTGCCTCGGGCAACGGTGGCGGTGGCATGGCCTGGATCAGGGACGCCGTCGCCAACCGGGGCTACATCATGGACCGGCTCCTGGAGAGGGGTTACGCCTGCGCCTGGATCCGATACCGCACCGAGGTCGAGCTGGGCTACGAGAACGGCGGCAAGCTGATCCGGGACATCCGTCAGGGCCGGGACATGTTCAACCGCTCCCCCCTCGAGTACGAGGACGAGATCGCCATCGTGGAGCAGCTCAAGAAGGACCCCCGCATCGACCCGGACCGGGTCGGCCTCATCGGGATGAGCCACGGGGGCGAGATGGTGCTGAAGATCACGTCCGAGTACGACGGAGTGGCAGCCGCCGTCGCCTCCGAGCCGGCGTCGCATGAGTTCCTGGCGCTCAATCCCGACAACACCGCCTTCGTCGATCCCAACACCGGTCTGCGCAACATCGAGGAGATGCAGATGGCGGAGACCGAGAAGGTGCGCGCCCGCATCGACATGGACAAGGCCCGGGAGCGCATCTCCACGATCAACACCCCGATCCTGGTGATGGGTCGCGACGACGACCATCTCCAGGGCATCTTCCGGGTCAGCTACGAGCTGCTGGAGGAGGCGGGCAAACCGGTGGAATGGGTGAGCTGGGACCACGACCTGCACGGCTACGTGTACCCGATGCGGGGCGCCGACGGGGAGTACGAGGTCAACCAGGTCCAGTTGGACGCCATCGCCGGCGTCCTCGACTTCCTCGACCGTCAACTCGAGTAGCGGCCGCTCCTACCAGGAGGCGGCGATGTACTTGATCTCGAGGAACTCGCGGATGCCCTCGTGGCCGCCTTCACGACCGATGCCGCTCTGCTTGACGCCACCGAACGGCGCGGCCGGGTCGGAGATGAGACCCCGGTTGACCCCGACCATGCCCGACTCGAGCGCCTCGGCCACCCGCATCCCCCGGCTCAGGTCCGAGGTGTACAGGTAGGCGGCGAGCCCGTGGATCGTGTCGTTGGCGAGGCGGACCGCCTCCTCCTCGGTGCTGAAGGTGACGATCGGCGCCACCGGCCCAAAGATCTCACGGCTCAACACCGGGGCGTCGGCGGAGACCTCGGCCAGCACCGTCGGCTCGAAGAAGAAGCCCGGACGGTCCGGGGCGTGACCACCGGCGAGGACCCGCGAACCGAAGTCGGACGCAATCTGCACCGACTCGGTCATGTCCTCGACGGCGGAGCGGTTGATGAGCGGCCCCAGATCGACCTCGGGATCCATCCCCGGGCCCACCTTCACCTTCGACATGGCGGCAGCGAACGCCTTGGAGAACTCATCGGCCACCGACTCGTGAACCAGCATCCGGTTGGCGGCGATGCAGGACTGACCGCCGTTGCGCATCTTGGCGATCATCGCTCCCTCCACCGCGGCCTCGATGTCGGCGTCCTCGAAGACGAGGAAGGGGGCGTTGCCGCCCAGCTCCATCGACGTGGAGACGATCGACTCCGCGGCCTGACCCAGCAGCACCCGACCCACTTCGGTCGAGCCGGTGAAGGAGAGCTTGCGGACCCGGGGGTCGGCGAGCAGCGTCGGCACCACCTCGGACGAGCGCCGGGACGGCACGACGTTGACCACCCCGGGAGGCACGCCGGCCTCCCCGAGCAGCGAGGCCACTGCGAGGGCGGTGAGCGGAGTGTCAGAGGCGGGCTTGAGGATGACGGTGCACCCGGCGGCGAGAGCCGGCCCGATCTTGCGGGTGGCCATGGCGGCGGGGAAGTTCCAGGGCGTGATCAGCAGTGATATCCCGATCGGTTGGCCGATGGCGATGATCCGCTTGTCACCGGCCGGGGCCAGGGTGATTGAGCCGTCGTTGCGCACGGCCTCCTCGGAGAACCAGCGGAAGAACTCGGCGGCGTAGGTGATCTCCGCCTTCGACTCCTTGAACGTCTTCCCCATCTCCAGCACGATCAGGCTCGCCAGCTCGTCTGCCCTGTCGATCATCATCTCGAACGAGCGGCGGAGGATCTCGCCCCTCTGCCGGGGCGGCGTGGCGCTCCAGGATGCGGCCGCCTGCTCGGCGGCGTCGACCGCGGCCAGGGCGTCTTCGACCGATGCGCTGGGGACCGAGGCCACCGGCTCCCCGAGCGACGGGTCTAGGACCTCGATCTCGGCGCCGTCGGACGATCCGACCCACTCGCCACCGATGAGCATCCGGTCCCGGCGGGCCTTATGCATGTCTTCGAGAAGCGGTGTCGTGGTCATGATCAGCTCAATCCGTCGGATACCGGGGCGTCCTCCGGTTGGAGCTCAACCGGAGTGCCTTCGGCGTGTCGGGCCAGCATGGCAGAGAAGTCCTGGTCGCCGTAACCGCGTCCGATCCCGTCCATGACGATCTGGTGGACCAGGGCGGCGGTGGGAAGGGGCACGTCGAGCCTGCGCCCGGTCTCCAGCCCGAGCTCGAAGTCCTTTCGCAGCAGGTGCCATGTGAACGTCGGGGTGTAGTCGAGCTTCACGAAGGCAGGTGACTTGTAGCGGGTGAACATCGAGCCCATCACGCTGTCGTTGAGGAACTCCAGGAAGTCGGCCCGGGAGACACCGGCTGCCTCGGCGAGCAGGGTGATCTCGACCATCGACTGAGTGACGACGCCCAGCATCAGGTTGTGACAGATCTTGACCAGCCGGGCCTCGTCGCCTGCGCCGACGTAGGTGACCTTGCGCCCGAACAGCTCCAGATAGGGGAGGACGGTCTCATAGGCGTCACGTGGGCCGGAGACGACCGAGGTGAGACGACCTGACTTGACCACCTTTGGGTTGCCCGACACTGGGGCCGCCAGGACCGACGTGCCGACCTCTGAGGCCTGCTCGGTCAGGTTCTGCGAGGTGACCGCGTCGATGGTGGTCGAGTCGACCAGGATCGAGGGACGGCTGTCGGGTTGAGAGAGAACCCCCTGCTCCCCGAAGGTGACCTCGAGGACGTCGTCGGGGCCGGCCACCATGGTGAACACGATGTCGCGTTCGGCGAGCTCGGCCGGCGAATCGACCACCTTGGCCCCCTTGTCGGCCAGATACTCAGCCTTGGATCTGGTTCGGTTGTAGACCCAGAGATCCACGTTGGCGGCGAGGAGCCGCTCCGACAGGGCAGCCCCCATTCGCCCCGTGCCGATCCACCCCACCCGGTGTGGGAACTTGCTGTCCACCATCGTCAGTGCGCTCCTCTCGCCTTTCGGGCTGTGTTGCGAGATGACGGTCTGACCCACAACACCACGCAATCGTTTGTATTATCGAACCTTCCCTGCGGGGGCGCAAACAGGGATCATTCGTTACCGTCGGGGGTTCGGTGCCCAACAGAACGACGCTCAAGGACGTGGCCCGTGAGGCCGGGGTTCACATCTCGACTGCGTCGCGGGCACTCAATCCCTCCACGGCGGCGATCGTCAACCCGGAGACGGTGCAGCGGGTCACCGACGCCGCGAAGAAGCTCGGTTACCGGCCCCATCCTCTGGCCAGGGGTCTGCGCACCAACCGCACGATGTCGGTAGGGGTGATCATCCCCGACGTGGAGAACCCCCTGTTCGGGCCGATAATCGCCGGGATCGAGTCGGTCTTGGTCGAGGAGGGCTACTCGGTCCTGATCGGGAACGCCGACCGGGGGCCGAACCACGCCGACAGTCTCCTCGAGGAGATGCTGGAGCGTCATGTCGACGGTCTGATCCTGGCCACCCCGAGCCGGGAGGTCTCCGCGGCGGCCAAGGAGGCGCGGGACACGGTGTCGATCGTTTTGGTGAACCGGTCGGTGGACGACCAGTCGATACCGGCGATCGTCGGAGACGACCACGCCGGCATCGGTCTCGCGGTCCGTCATCTCCGGGAGTTGGGGCACACCCGGATCGGCCATGTCGCCGGGCCTTCCTGGGTGTCGACCGGGGCCGGGCGACGCCAGGCCTTCCTCGAGTGGATGTCCAACGTGGGCCTCGACAGCTCCGAGGACCTGATCGAGGAGGCCGAGTGGTACCAGGTGGAGCCGGGCAACACCGCCGCCATCAACCTGCTGAGCCGGCACCCCGATCTGACCGCCATCGTGGCCGCCAACGACCTCCTCGGCCTCGGCTGCTACCGGGCGGCACGCTCCCTGGGCAAGGTCATCGGCGTCGAGATATCCATCACGGGCTACAACGACATGCCGCTGCTCGACCTGATGCAGCCGCCGATGACCGCTGTCCGCGTCCCCTATCGGAAGATGGGCGCCGACGCCGCCACCACACTCCTGGCCATGATCTCCGGGGAGGAGGTACCCGGCGGACCGGTGCATCTCGCCCCCACACTGGCGATCCGGGCTTCGACCGCCCCACCGCCGAGCAACCAGCACTGACCGGGCTCCGCCCGGCACGCCGTCGTCCGCTCCCCTAGAGTTGAACGGCCGTTCAATAAACGAGGAGAACGACGTGGCCAACGAACGCAACGAGATGCTGGAGAAGAGCACCACGCTCTATTTCGGTCCCTGGTACAAGCAGTCCCCCTTCTTCAAGTCGACACTGGCCGCCGGGGCTACCGCCTACGACATCTACAACCACACCTATCTCCCCGCCTACTACGACGACCCCGACCTCGAGTATTGGGCCCTGGTGAACGGGGTCACGATGTGGGACGTGGGCGTCGAGCGCACCGTCGAGGTGGGTGGCAAGGACGCCGACCGGCTGATCGACTACATCACCTGTCGGGACCTGACCAAGTGCGCGGTGGGCCAGGGCAAGTACATGCCGGTGACCGCCCCCGACGGCGGCATCGTGAACGACCCGGTTCTCCTCCACGTCGCTGAGGGCAAGTGGTGGATGCAGTTGGCCGACTCGGACGCCGGGCTCTACGCATTGGGGGTGGCCGCCGAGAGGTTCGACGTCGACGTCACGTATCCCGACGTCTACCCGATGCAGGTCCAGGGCCCAATGTCTGCCCGAACCCTGGAGAAGCTGGTCGGTCCCGAGATCTACGACATCAAGTACTACTGGCTGCGCCACTTCGAGATCGACGGGATCCCGGTCGTGATCAGCCGCACCGGGTGGACCGCGGTGCCCGGCTTCGAGGTCAACCTCCTCGATAGCAGCCGGGGCGCCGATCTCTGGAATGCGGTGGCGACCGCCGGTGAGGAGTTCGACATCAGGCCGATCGCACCCTGCGAGGCGCGACGCATCGAGGCCGGGATCTTCAACTACGGCTCGGACATCACCCTCGCCGACACCCCATTCCACGTCACCGGCATGGAGCGGCTGGTCGAAGTCCAGGATCAGGACTATCTGGGCAAGGAGCGTCTGGAGCGACTCCGCACGGAGGGTGTCGATCGCAAGCTGGTCGGCATGATCCTCGAGGGAGACCAGCTGAGAGCGGAGCTCTCGGAGGTGTGGCCGGCCTTCTCGGATGGCCGCCAGGTGGGACGGGTGACCGATGCGGTGTGGTCCCCGGGTCTGGAACAGAACATCGGCTACGTGTGGGTGCCCATCGAGCTGGCCGAGCCAGGCACCAGACTCGAGGTGGTCAGCGAGAATGGTGTCGAGCTCGAGGCAGTGGTCCACGCCCTCCCATTCGTCGACCCGCAGAAGAAGGTCCCGGCGCAGAGCCTCAAGACCGCTTAGGGCTCGGGCTCGTCCTCGACCAGCGAGCCGCCCGCGGCCAGCCTCATCATGTCGGTGTCGAACTCGATCTCGAGGTCCTGTGACCCGGCGCTGCCGTATTCGTGGCGGTAGTCCTTCCAGGCGATGTCCCTGATCTGGCGGGCGAAGCCACTCTCCATCAACAGGACGAGCTCCAGTGCCGCGCGCTCGATTCGGGTGCGCAGGGAGGACTGATTCCAGTCTTCGGTGGCGGCGAAGATCGAGGTCGGCACGGTCAGGGCGCGCAGGTAGGCGAACAACGACCTCATCTGCTCGTCCACGACCAGGGCGTGCCGGGCGGTGCCGGCAGTGGCGGCGAGCACGACGGGCTTGGCGATCAGGAGGTCGTCGTCGATCACCTGGAAGAAGGAGAGAAGCAGGCCGCTGGGGCCGGCGTTGTAGACCGGTGTGCTCACCACGATGCCGTCGGCATCGGCCAGGGCAGCTATTGCTTCATTCAGGCCCTCCCCCAGGATCCGGGCGGTCAGGGCGGCAGTGATCTCGTCGGCCAGCGGCCGGATCTCGAAGTAGTTGAAGCGGACCGCGCGGCTGCGGCCCTGGGCGGTCTTGGCCACGGCGGCGGTGACCCGGTCCGCGAGCATGCGCGTCGTGGAAGGATCGGAGGCTCCGCCGCTGATCACCACGACGGTGAAGACGTCACTCACCTGGCATCACCGGCCAAACGCAAGCACAGCTCCTCGAGACGCGCCATCTCCTCGTCGCTGAGACGGGACTGCATGACCGCAGCCACATCACGGGCATGACGCCGGCCGGTGCGTCGCTGCACCTCGGCGCCCGCTGGTGTCAGGGAGAGAAGAACGCCCCGGGCGTCAGCCGGGTCGCTCTCTCTGGCGATGAGGCCCCTGCGCACCAGGCGGTCCACCATCCTGGAGAGGGCAGGCTGGCTGAGCAGGACGTGACGCTGCAACTCACCCAGACGGATTGGCTCGGGGCACTTGGAGAGTGTGTACAAGACGTCGTACTCCCTCATGGAGACCTCGACCCAGACCTCGTCGGCCTGGAGCCGTCTGATCATCGCCGCGTGCGCACCGAGCAGCGCCTCCCAGCTGTCGTTGGCCAGGGCGGCCGGTCCTCGCTTCACAGCACGGGGTAGGCCGCGACCGTGGCCTCGGAGTCGAGGTAGGGCGAGTCACCGGTCAGGTTATCGCCGCGGTTGGGTCTGGGTCGGTGCTGACGGGGCTCGCCATCCCCGTACTTGGCCTTCACCAGACGCTGGTGGGTCGGGGCGGGAGCTGTGCCCGGCTCGCGACGGGCCTGCATCTCCTTCCGCAGCACCGGGACCACCTCGCCGCCGAGAAGCTCGAGTTGGTCCAGGACCGTCTTCAGAGGGAGCCCTGCGTGATCCATGAGGAACATCTGACGCTGGTAGTCGCCGAAGTGGTCCCTGAAGGTCAGCGTCTTCTCGATGACCTCCTGTGGGCTGCCCACACTCAACGGTGTGGCCCTCATGAACTCCTCCAGGCTGGGCCCGTGGCCGTAGACCGGGGCCTCGTTGAAGTAGGGCCGGAACTCCTCGATTGCGTCCTGGGACCGTCGGGCGATGTACGCCTGACCGCCGAGACCGACGATGGCCTCCTTCTCGGTGCCGTGCCCGTAGTGGGCGAAACGCTGCCGGTAGAAGGCGATCAAACGCTGGAAGTGCTCCTTGGGCCAGAAGATGTTGTTGGCGAAGAAGCCGTTCCCGTAATAGGCGGCCTGCTCGGCGATCTCAGGGGTGCGGATCGAGCCGTGCCACACGAACGGGGGTACGTCGTGGAGCGGTCTCGGCACCGAGGTGAACCCTTGCAACGGCGTGCGGAACTTGCCCTCCCAGTCGACCACGTCCTCCCGCCACAGCCTGTGAAGCAGGTTGTAGTGCTCCAGGGCGATGGCGAGGCTGTCCCTGATGTCGTAGCCGAACCACGGATAGACCGGGGCGGTGTTGCCCCTGCCCAGCATGAGATCCATCCGGCCCTTGGTCAGGTGCTGCAGGAGGGCGTACTCCTCGGCGATACGGACCGGATCGTTGGTGGTGATCAGGGTCGTGGCCGTGGACAGGATGATGCGCTCGGTGGTGGCGCCGATGTGGCCGAGGATGGTGGTCGGGGAGGAGGAGAAGAAGGGAGGGTTGTGGTGCTCGCCGATGGCGAACACATCGAGACCGACCTCTTCGGTCTTCTGAGCGATGCGGACCACGGCGTCGATGCGCTCACCCTCGCTGGGTGTGATCCCGGTGACCGGGTCTCGGGTCACGTCGCTGACGGAGAAGACCCCGAACTGAAGCTCCGGCTCGTCGACGGTCTCGGGTGATATATGCGTTTGCATGTATCTACCCAACCCCCGGAGGGGGCTGGTATTCCCCGTGGCGGGGCGGGCGGTCAGAGGTGACCGTTGCGCTTGGCAGCGTGCTTCGCCGAGATGTCGGCTGCGGCGAACAAGACGGCGAATAACAGATAGATCACCACGATGGCAATGGTGGCCCATCGGAATTGGGGGACGAGGGGCTGGACGAGACCAACCATCAGGGCGGCCCCCAAGAAGAAGTAGGTCCTTCGATCGGTCATGCCAATGCACCCACTATCAGGGATGTTACCGCAGCCATCAAGGCCGCGCCCGGGATAGTGAGCACCCAGGCCCAAACAACTCTTCCGGCCACGCGCCATCGCACCGCCGAGAGACGGCGAGCCGCACCAACGCCGACGATGGCACCGGTGATGGTGTGGGTAGTGGAGACCGGGATCCCCTGAGCCGAGGTGAAGAAGAGCGTCAGCGCAGCGGCCGACTCGGCAGCAACTCCACCCGCCGGCTGCAGACGGGTCAGCTTGAAACCCATCGTCTTGACGATCCTCCAGCCACCGAACAGGGTGCCCAGACCGATGGCGACGTGGGCGGAGAGCACCACCCAAAGGGGCACGTCGGCGTTGGCAGGCAGAGCCCCTGCGGCGATGAGCACCGCCAGCATCACACCCATCGTCTTCTGGGCGTCGTTGCCACCGTGACCGAGGCTGAACGCGGCTGCCGAGACCAACTGGGCCCGTCGGAACCCTCGGTTGAGACGCTCGATGTCGGTGCGACGGTGGAACGCCCACTGGATCGCGACGGTGAAGATCAGCCCGAGAGCGAGGCCGATCATCGGGGAGAGCACGATGAAGGCCCCGATGGTCTCGAGACCACTGGTGATCAGGACGTCGAACCCGGAGCGGACCACCGCGGCGCCGGCGATCCCACCGACCAGGGCGTGCGAAGAGCTGGTGGGCAGGCCCAGCCAGAAGGTGAGCAGATTCCAGGCGATGGCGCCCACGAGGCCGGCGAAGATGACCCCGACGGTCAGAGCATCCTGTTGGACCACGTCCTTGGCGATGGTGTTGGCGACGTGGGTGCTGAACACCAGGAAGGCGACGAAGTTGAAGAAGGCAGCCCAGATGACGGCGTAGCGAGGGGAGAGGACCCTCGTCGACACCACTGTGGCGATGGAGTTGGCTGCGTCGTGGAAGCCGTTGGTGAAATCGAAGGCAAGGGCGAGCAGGATGACGATTGCTGCGCCGAGCTCCACAGGTGTCTGCCTAGGCCTGCTTTACGACGATCGTGGTCACGATGTGGGCCATGTCCTCCACCCGGTCGAGCGCCATCTCCAGCGACTCGATGATGTCCTTCCATCGGATGACGTCGATCGCCTCCATCTCCCCCGAGAAGAGCCGGGCGACACCGCGCCGGTAGATGCGGTTGCCCTCGCTCTCGAGCTTCTCGATCTCGGTGATGATCGGGCGTATGCCCCTCATGTCCTCGAAACGGTCGAAGAGATCGACCACCTTCACCGCCATCTCGCTGAGGACGCCGACCTGTTCCTTGACCTCGGGCAGGAGCTCGGTGATGGAGGTGAGCACCACCATCTCCGAGACGTGGTAGACGTCGTCCACCACGTCGTCGATCGCCTGGGCCAGACGCTGGATGTCCTCGGGGTCGAACGGGGTCACGAAGGAGGAGGCGAGCCTGGTGAGGATCTGGTCGGTGAGCTCGTCACCGGCCCGCTCCACTTCCTTGACCGCCGCATGCCGTTGTTCCGAATTGGCCGTGTCGGCGAGGACATCGCCCAGACGCTCCACCGAGGTAGCGAGGTTCTTGGCGGCTAAGGAGAAGTCGTCGAAGAACTCCCGGTTTGCAGGAACGATCCTGAATTTCATCGGCGCGAGGACGGTAGCGGGTGGCGAAACGGATCGTAAACGTGAGATCCCATGTCTTGTCGCGCCAGCCGGTCCCAAATGGCGTGCCCCGGGAGCACCGGTACAATCCCGGTCTTCGGGACGTGGCGCAGTTTGGTAGCGCGCAGCGTTCGGGACGCTGAGGTCGTGGGTTCAAATCCCGCCGTCCCGACTCAGAAA
>DASSVE010000006.1:0-26851 GCA_035706345.1 Acidimicrobiia bacterium | reverse complement strand
GCCCGACCTGGGTTTCGTCACCCGGAAGGAGTGCACCTTCCTCCTCCTCGAGGACCTCTCGTCCGAGCATCCCCGCCCAGAACGCCGCCACCCTGCCCGGCTCCCGGACGTCGAAGCTCACGGCAACCAGTCGCACGGTCATACCGCCAACGTAACGGCCGCGAGCTCCACAGAAGGTCGAATTACCCGGCCACGGACCGGTTCGGCGTGCACAGGGGTTCGGAAACCGCCACCTGTTGCTATAGCAACGCCGTCAGGTCGGGAGCGGGAAGCGGAGGATGGCGGCCACGTCGCCGCCTTCGGGGACGTCGGGGCGGCGGACGGCCAGGACCGTGCCCCGGTACATCCACACCCGGCGGGTGATCTCGTCGACGATGGCGTAGGCGGACGCGTCATCCGTCTCCGCGAACTGGATCTCGCCCTGCTCGTCGACGAAACCCGGGAGCACCGAGTCCATGTCCACGAAGAGGGTGTCGACCATCGCGTAGGTGGCGGCTCGGGCGACCGTGGCAACGTCGGTCGCGGTCCGCCCCTCAGACTTGCGCTCGTCGAAGAGAGCATGGAGGTCAGCTAGTTCCTGGGCGTACAACTCGTCCAGGATCTGTCGGGTGCGGTCGGCCAACTCGGCGTTCGACACCTCCTCGGGGTTGCCGGGAATCGCCTTGGGGGCGAGGTGTGGGTAGGTATTCACCGAGCGGTAGATGGACTCGAGAGGCTCAGCCGCCGCCAGGATCAAGGGCACATCACGGCCGGCCAGCACCGGTTTGATCGCCTGATCCACACGACGACAGTAGGTCCGGAGATGCGTCTTCCCGATCTTGGAGCTCTGTGTCTTGCCTCGCGGCGCACGGTCGTCGACGTGGTTGATGCGGACCGCATCCAGGACTCCCCTCGGAAGATCCGGGACTCTCACCTTCGAGGGCCCGCCTTCGGGAAGCACCTCATAGAGACGCGCACGCTTCTGGCTCAGCGCCAGAGTCAGGGCGACCTGGGGGAAGGTGATCGACCGGAGGAGTGGCATGAGATGGAACCGATCGGCCACCTCCACGATCTCGACGATGCGGTTCGGTAGCCGGTACGTGATCACGAAGTCCGGCGTGGCGAAGACCGCCAGGGTCCTTGCCTGATAGCGCCAGAACTCATCGTCCTCGAGGAGGGCGGTTAGCTGCTCCTCCACGGCGGCGACCTGGCGCTTGGGGTGCCCGGCCTCCGTGAGTTGATCCACCGCCTCGCTGATCAGGTTCTTGAGGGCGATCCGCTCCGCCTGGCCAAGAGACGCGGGATCGGTGGGCAGGTAGATCGAAACGCAGGCCGGGTTGAGGGTGGTGAACAGCAGGCTCACCTGGCCTCTGGTGGGGATGTCGGTGTGAAGTCTCAATCGACGCTCTCCTCTCTGGGGAACCGAGTCTACGAAGGGCCGTCCGATGGCTTCGCGTCGGCGTCGGGATCGGGTCAGGCGGGAAGTGCGTCGACAAGTCTCGCGATGTCCTCCTCGTCGTTGTAGGGGGCCAACGAGACCCGCACCCTGCCACCGCGAGCGCTGCAGACGATCCCGGCCGCCCACAGCCGGTCCGTCGTCTCGGCGAGATCGTGGCTCGGGTGACCCAGTGAGACGATGTGGGGAGAGGCGGCGGCGTCCTCCGGCCGACGGAACGGACTCCAGCCTTTCGGCTCCACCGTCTCGACCAACTGACCGGCGAGCCGTCCGGCGTGTTCTTCGACCTGATCGATGCCCCTGCCCAGCAACTGGTCCATGGCGACGGTGAGCCCGACCACAGAAACGTAGGACATGGTCGCCTGGATGTAGCGACGGGCATCGGGGGCGAGACGCAATCGGGTGGCGTCCATGTGGAACGGATCGGGTGCTCCCATCCACCCGGTCAACGGCGGCACGACTTCGAAGAGCTCGGGAGCGACCGCACCGACGGCGGCGCCACCGTGACCACCGAGCCACTTGTATCCGCTGGACACCACGACCTCGGCGTCCCAGGTGCTCGCCCTCATCGCGCCGGCCCCTTGCGTGGCGTCGACAACCAGCTTGACCCCGGCCTCCTGTGTGGCCGCACGCAGCCGTGGGACGTCGACGACGGTCCCGGTGGCGTACTGCACCGAGCTGACCGACACCAGCCAGGTGTCTGCATCGATCCGCGAGATGAGCTCGCTGGTGAGATCCGTCTCCGGGTCGTCGTCGACGAAGCGAACCCGGCACTCACCGCGCTCGGCCAGCCGAAGCCACGGGCGGGTCGTGGCGGGGAAATCGGTGGTCACGGCCAGGATGCTCGATCCCGGGGCCGGTGGCATCACGAGGGGGACCTGGCTCAACAACTCGCTGGCCGAGGTCAGGACGGCGATGGTGCCGATCCCGGTATCGAACAGCTCGGCGGCGCGCTGGCGGAGACCCTCCAGAAACGCCACCTCGGCGTCGTCGTCCATGTACAGGTTGCCGTGCCGGCCGACGTCGTCGAGGAACCGATGCATGGCCGCCGTGGCAGGTCTCCCGATGAGACCCAGCGAAGCCTGGTTCAGGTAGACGCTCCCGTCGAGGGCGGGGTAGTCGGACCGGTCGAAGAGGGCGCCATGAGACACGGCTCATACTGCCAGAGCGGCCCGCCCCAGAGGCCGCTGCTACCCGGCGGCGGCTTCGGCCGGCTCCACCTCCGCGTGCGGGGTCCGTGCCGCCTCGATGGCCCTGCGACCGGAGGGCATGAAGACTGCGAGAGTCATCACCCCGATCATGATCAGACCTCCGACTATGAGCAGGCTCTCCACTCTGATCACGTCGGCGAGCGGCCCGAACACGGCCATCCCGATCGGAGTGGCCAGGGCCATGACGATGCCCACGTAGCTGAACACCCGGCCGTGCTTCTCCGGCTCGACGGTCTCCTGGATCAGGGTCATGAAGGGGGTGGAGAACAGGGGCACCCCGAGCCCGAAGAGGAACATGAGCCCGTAGAAGACCCAGAGGTTGTTGCTCAAGCCCATGGCCACCGAGAGCACGGCGAAGCTGTACGTGGAAAAGAGGATCAGACCCATCCGGCTCCGCTTGGTCAGCCAGGTGGCGACCACGATCCCGCCCAGGACCATCCCGACGCTGAACGAGATCTCGAGCGCGGCCAGCATCCACTCCTCGGTGCCGAAGTTGCGCACCACGAGCAGCGGCGTCACGAACGAGGGAGGGACGATGAGCAGAAAGATGATGGCGAACACCACCAGGAGCCATCTGACGATCCGGTGGGTCCAGATGTAGCGCATCCCTTCAACCAGGTCCTCCCGGAAGCTGGTGACGTTGTCTGCGGCGCGCGCCAGGGTGGGCACCGCCACGGTCGCCAGGAGACCGATGCCGATCACCGCGGTGACCACGTCGAGGAAGAAGACGGGCACGAGGCCGAAGACCGCATAGACGCCGGCGGCGACTGCGGGCGCTACCAGCGCCATCGCCGAGCCGATCGACTGGAAGATCCCGTTGACTCGCATCAGCTGATTCGCCGGGCTGATCTGGGGAATGATCGCCTGCACCGTGGGGGTCTGGACACCGGCGCCGACGGACCGCACCGCAACGGCCAGCAGCAGGATCCAGAGGTCATCCACGCCGCTCATCATGAGAAGGGCGAGACCCAGTGTGACCAGGGCGATGCCGGCGTCGGCCACGATGATCAGCTTCTTCCGGTTCATCCGATCGGCCAGGACACCGGCGAAGATCGAAACGACACCTTGGGGCAGGAAGGCGGCCACCGCGTAGAGGGCCACCGCCGTACCTGATCGGGTCTCGAGGGTGACGTACCACATGACCACGTACTGGACGACCATCGACCCGAACAGCGAAACCGTCTGACCGGTGAGGAACAGGGCGACATTGCGCTTCCAGTGCGCGGGCACGCCGTCAGTGGCTGGAGGGGAGACCTGGTCCATGGTGAGGGACCCAACTTAAAACAGCTGGGCGATCGACGAAAAGGGATTACCCGGGACCAATCCGGCAGGTTTAGGGCCATACGACCCTGATCAATCCCATCCCGCGGCGCGACCCTCGTCGCGAAGACGAAAGGAGTAACGATGCGCGCCCTCAGGTTGCCGGATTGGAAGTCCGCCCCAGTTCTAGAGGAGGTCGATCAGCCGGAGCCCGGTCCGGGACAAGTCGTGATCAAAGTGGGTGGCGCCGGTGCCTGTCATTCCGACATCCACCTGATGGACGAGTTCGAGCCGGGACTGCTGCCCTGGGACCCGCCATTCACCCTCGGTCATGAGAACGCCGGCTGGGTCTATGCCCTCGGCGAGGGAGTGACCGGGTTCGAAGTGGGACAGCCGGTCGCTGTCTATGGCCCTTGGGGCTGCGGAATGTGCGTGCGCTGCCTCGCCGGCTTCGAGACCTACTGCGAGAACCTGGCCGCGGCACCGATCCCCGGGGGCGGAGGGGGTCTCGGGCTCGACGGTGGCATGGCCGAGTACATGCTCATCCCCCACGCCCGGTTCCTGCTCCCACTACCCGATGGTCTCGACCCGGCACATGCCGCCCCGTTGACCGACGCCGGGCTCACCCCTTATCACGCCATCCGCAGGTCGGTGCCCAAGTTGACCGCGGATTCGACCGCCGTAGTGATCGGGATCGGGGGCCTGGGCCACATGGCAGTGCAGATCCTCAAGGCAATCACCGGGGCGACTGTGATCGCGGTGGACGCCAAGGAGGAGGCACTGAAGGCGGCGGAGGCACATGGCGCCGACCTCACTTTCCTGTCCGGCGAGAAGACTGCCGAGGAGATAAGAGCAGCCACAGGTGGGCGAGGCGCCGACGTGATCATCGACTGTGTCGGTGTCGACGCCACGCTCGCCATGGCCGCGGCATCCGCTCGTCAGATGGGCGACGTGACCCTGGTCGGCATCGGGGGCGGATCGATCCCGTTCTCCTTCTTTTCCGTCCCGTATGAGGTGAGCCTGCAGACCACCTACTGGGGCGCTCGCCACGAACTGATCGAGGTGCTCAATCTCGGTGGCCGCGGACTGATCGCGTCCGAGATAGCGACCTATTCACTCGACGAGGCGACCAAGGCCTACGAAGCACTCAAAGCCGGTGAGATCAGGGGTCGTGCGGTCATCATCCCCAATGTGAGCTTCTGACCGGTCTGCCTGCGGACAGGCTCATCGACATGATGGGCCTGTCCGTAGACTCGTCACATGGTCGACGAGAGATCTCGATCTGACGACGGGAGGATGCCGGTCATCTTCCTGAGCCACGGTGCGCCGCCACTCGCCGACGATCCCGTGTGGACCAGTCAGCTGGCGGATTGGGCGACCAACATTCCCCGACCGCAGTCGGTCCTGATGGTCTCGGCCCACTGGGAGAACGACCCGCTCACGATGGGGGCGACCAGCACGGTCCCCCTCTTCTACGACTTCTGGGGCTTCCCCGAGCGGTACTACCAGGTGCGCTACCCGGCCCCAGGTGCGCCCGATTTGGCCGACGACGTCGAGAGGCTGCTGGGTGACAGCGGTCATCGTGTGCAACGGGACGAGGAACGCGGTCTCGACCACGGCGCATACGTGCCCCTGAAGGAGATGTACCCGGATGCCGACGTCCCGGTCCTCCAGATCTCGATGCCCACTCTCGACCCGGTCGGGTTGTTCCGCATCGGTCAGCGGCTGGCGCCGCTTCGGGACCAGGGGGTGCTCATCGTCGGGAGTGGGTTCAGCACCCACAACCTCCGGGAGATGAACTGGCATGCCGGGCCCGAGGGTCATCCACCGAACTGGTCGGTGGAGTTCGACGATTGGCTCGGTCAGCAGATCGCAGCCGGAGACGTTGACGCCCTGATCAACTTCCAGCACTCGGCGCCGGCGGCCTCCCTGGCCCATCCGCGGACCGAGCACTTCGCCCCGTTGTTCATCACCCTCGGCGCATCGGCGGACGTGGGGCTGGACTCGACCACGCCGGTGACCGGGTTCTGGTTCGGGCTGTCGAAACGGTCGGTTCAGTTCCTCTGATAGGGAACCGCAGGTTCAGAAGCCGCCGGCGCCCCATCTCTGAAGCTCGGCCTCGGCGCGGGTCGGCGGCTTCTTCTCGCGGGGTCGGCCCGCTTTGGGTCTGGTGACGTAGGTCACAAGGACGAGGAAGGCGATCAGTCCCCCGACACCGAGGGCAAATGTGACGCTTCCCAGGCGGGCGATGACGAAGAGCAGTGCCAACACCGGGATCAGCCACAGGAGCTTCCATCTGCGCCTCATGCGCGACAGGCTACAGGGGGAAGGTGGTTCACAGGCATGCGGTTCGCGGTGAATCCTCGAACAATTGTTCGACTAGGCTCGTCGCATGGGCGAGTTCAGGTGGAACGGGCTCAGCGCCGGGTCCGACGGTCTCTTCGACACCGCCACCAGAGTGGTCGGGCGTGGCGCCTACCGGGGTCTCACCTTCCACGAGGTCGAGGCCAGGACCATCATCAACACCCCGCCGTCCGGCACCCCCTGGTTCGACCACACCATCAACGCCTACCGCGGGTGCAGCCACGCCTGCGTTTACTGCTTCGCCCGACCCACCCATGACTACCTCGGATTCGACATCGGTGAGGACTTCGACACCCAGATCGTCGTCAAGGTGAACGCGGTGGAGTTGACCCGTCTGGAGACCGCTCCGGGACGATGGCCGGGGGGCGCCATCGCCATGGGCACCAACACCGATCCGTATCAGGCGGCGGAGGGCAGGTACAAGCTGACCCGGGGGATCATCGAGGTCCTCACCGAACGGTCCAATCCGTTCTCGATCCTCACCAAGTCACCACTCGTCCTGCGCGACCTGGACCTGATCGCCGCGGCCGCCCGGAAGACCGAGGTGTCGGTCTCCTTCTCGGTGGCCACCCTGGACGAGGACGTCTGGAGACGCACCGAACCGGGGACGGCCCATCCCCAGAAACGTCTCGACGCCCTGGCCAGGCTACGGGAGGCCGGTGTGCCCGGTGGTGTCTTCATGGCACCGGTACTCCCCGGGATCTCGGACCGACCCGATCAGATCGCCAAGGTCCGCAAGGCCGCACACGCAGCCGGTGCGACATGGTGTCGCACCGGCTTGCTCCACCTGCGTGGTGTGCGGAGCCATTTCCTCGACTGGCTGGCCAGGGACAGCCCCGAACTGATGGACGAGTACCTCGAGCGCTACCCGGAGCGCCGACGCCGGCGTCCAGTCCGCTCGTCCTCGCCGCGGGATCCGGCCCAGCTCACCCTGGATGTCTAGGCAGCCTCCGCCAGGATGGCGTCGATCTGGCCCATGGCGGCGACCATGCCCTCTTCCATGCCCATCGCCAGGACCTGATCCATGGCCTCGAGACTGGGGAACTCGTTGGCGACCGTCATCCGGGTACGACCGGTTCCGACCTCCTCGATGGTCACCCGCGCCCTTCCCTCCGGGAGCTCGGGGCTCGCCGAGCCATCCGGCTCGGCGAAACCGTCGCGGAACACGAGGGTATGGGGTGCCTTCACCACGTCGACGTCCCAGTAGCCGTAGTGTCGGTCACCTTCGGGGCCGGTCATGTGGTACACGATCCGCTCGCCCGGCTTCAGGTCGTACGTGGGGAACGTCGCCGGATGGGTGGGCGGTCCCCACCAACGCTCCAGCTGTCGTGGGTCGGCCCAGAGCTGCCAGACACGCTCGGGGGCGGTGTCGAATTCGACCGAGATGGTCATTGTGAGGCTCTCGGGGTCCTTGTGAACCGTTGGTGTCGTCATCATCTCTCTTCCTCCTTGGTCTCGGCGACGAGCTCGGCCATGCGCTCGATACGCCCCTGCCACAGCTCCTCGTAACGGTCGAGCAGACGTCGGGCCGCGGCGAGCGCCGCGGCGTTGGTGGTCACGACCTTTCGCTTGCCCACCTGACGCTTGGTGACGAGCCCGGCCCGTTCCAGGACCGCCACGTGTTTCTGCACCGCGGCAAAGCTCATCTGATAGTGGCCCGCCAACTCGCTGACCCCCTCGTCGCCGTCGATGGCCCGTCTGACGATGTCACGTCTGGTGGCATCGGCCAGGGCGCCAAACACACGGTCGTAGTCGAGGGTGGTCTGCATTTATACAACCATATGGTTGTATGACATTTCTGTCAACCCCGACCGCACCGAGGGCTATGGTTCGGGGGAGTGATCCGGCCGAAGACACCCGAGATGATTCCGGTGCTCTCGAAGGGGAAACACCGGAACCCACGGCGCGGGGCGTGCTTCATGGAGTTCGCCTCCTTCCTCGCAGGTGAGCGTTGGAGCGATCACCCCGCCTGTACCCACCCTCTCCTCGCCGGAGTAGCCCGCGACGTCAACGACCACATGTCCGACGAAGGTCGGGACCGGCTGGTCACCATGATCCCATCGGTGGTGGGGCTCACCGGTGACGACCCCGCCGTCGACGTGGGGATCGCGGTCCGCTGCGCCACCGTGGCGCTTCCCATCTCGGCCCACTTCCGACAGGGTGCGTTGGCGGCAGGCATCCTGGCGGCACGACAGGTGTTCGCGGGAATGGACACCCGGGCCGACACCACACGTCTCTGGGCAGACGCCCACCGCGCTTTGAGAGCGGTCCCCGGGGCCACCCGCTGGGCCCGGGGCTTCGTGACCGACACCCCGATTCCGGCGAAGACATTCCTGCGTCGATCCGCACCCAGCATCGTCCGGGTCTCGGTCACCGGCATCGCCGAGGCCTGCGTCCCCGATCCGGACACACACCTGCACCGGCTTCTCGACACGGTGATCCGGGACTGCACCGGCTGGCTCAGGAGCGATGCGAAGGACCTAGACGTCGTCCTCTCGCCACAACCGGGCGATCTCGGCGGCGATCTGCGCCGGGCTCTTGCCATCCGTGTCGATCTGACGGAATCGCCGGTAACCCGGCCGCCTTTCGGCCAGTAGCTCGACGATTCGTCGTTCCGGGTCGTCCCCGCCGAGCAGCGGACGGTCGACGATGTCATCGCCGAGCCTGCGGAGGATCTCGTCGGGAGAGGCGGTGAGGCAGAAGATCCGCCCGTTGCGGCTCAGGACCCGCTCGTTCTCCGGATCGAGGACCATCCTCCCCCCGGTTGCGATCACCAGGCCCCCTCCCTGACCGAGCTCGGCGGCCACCTCCCTCTCGAGGGCGCGAAACCCGGTCTCGCCCACCGTCTCGAAGATCTGCGGAATCGGACCGTGGCGGTCCTCGATCAGGGCGTCGGTGTCGACGAGCTCCAGGTCGAGCTCGGCGGCCAGAAGCCGGCCGACAGTGGTCTTTCCGGTCCCCATGAAGCCGACGAGGACGAGATTGCGTTCCCGAGCACGAGCCGAGCTCAATGACAGGGATCCTCAGTCGCCGTATCTGACGGTGATGTCGCCGTTCGATGTCTCGGCGTCCACGATGACATTCGCCGTCGGATCGGTTCGGATGTCGGCGTCCACCGAACCGTTCGACGTCGAGGTGGAGAGAGCGACCGGCGGGGTGTCAGCGGGGAGGACGATTTCGATCGCGCCGTTGCTGGTCCGGGCGCGAACCAGTTCGGGCACCGCCGCGAAGTCCAGCTCGATCCGGCCGTTGCTGGTTCGCACCTCGATTGTCTCCGAGCCGAGGTTCGAGCCGACGATTGCCCCGTTGGAGGTCGCCACCCGAAGGGGCGAGGTGACATCGCTCATATTCACGGCCCCGTTGCTGGTGGTGACATCGACCGGCCCGTCTGTCGAGTCGAGGCCTATGGCGCCATTCGAGGTGGCGCCGGAGATGATGGTCCCCGCAGGGACGGCGACGTCGAAACTGGCCTTGCAGCCAAAACCGAAGAAGAGGGGGCAGGACTGCTCGATACGAAGAGTCCCGTTGTCGACTTCCACGGACACGTTGCCGCCGACGAACCCGGTGGTCCGGGTGGTCCTCACCTCCGTCTGACCCTCCGTGGTCGAGAACGTGATGCTGCTGTTGCTGATGTCGAAGACGACCTCGTCCACACCGTCGAAATCGGTCGTCGAGGTCTCCTGATTGAGCCCGCTCAAGAACCCGAGCAGCCCGAAGACGCCCAACACCACGAGGACGACGCCGAGCACCACCCAGCCAGATCTCTTCACCCGGCCGAGGCTACTCCCCGGTCAGCACCGCAAGACCGGCGGTTCGATCAGTAGTCGTAGTCGTAGCCGACGTCCTGTCCGTCGTCGCCAGTGCTGCCGGCGGCCGCCTCCAGCATGTTCCCGTCGGCGTCGACCACGAACCAGACATCGTTGACGCCCTGGCCGTTGATGTCTCCCGGTGCCTCGTCGGAGGCGAACAGGTAGAGCGGCATCCCGTTCACGGTCAGCTGCTCGCTGCCGTCGGCACGGGTCACCGCTCCGAAGATGGACCCGTCGAGGTCGGGGCCGATCGGGGTGTCGGCGGGGACCGGTGGCCATGACTCGGCGCACGAGTCGTTGCAGACACTCTCGCCCTCGGTGTCCTGGGTGAATACGTAGAGAGTGAAGCCGTCGGGGTCGACGAGGATGTTGCCCAGCTCGGTCTCGACGGCATGGACCCCGTCGGCCATGGGGGCCATCGTGGTGGCGGACCCTCCGGCGGCGGTGGTGGTCGGCTCTTCTTGTCCCGCGTCTGCGGTGGTGGCCACATCAGGGGTATCGGTGGCGACGGTGGTGGTTCCGTCCCCGCCCTCGGTGCCACAGGCGGCCACAACCAGCAGCACTACTACGAACAAGCCCAAGGTGCGCATTCTTCTCATTTGTCTCCTCGTCTCTCCCTCTTCCTACGCACCCGGTATGCACACGGTTCGCGTGCTGGCACAATTCCCCAGGTGGAACGTGAACTGCTCGAGCGATTCCGTGATGGCGACGAAGGCGCCGTCAAGACGGTCTACGAGCGGTTCCGAGGGCCCGTCTTCGCCATCTCATTGAGCGTCCTCCACGACCACGGTCTCGCCGCCGACGCCACCCAGCAGACCTTCATCAAGGCATGGCAGGCTGCCACCACCTATGACCCGGACCGTGAGCTGGCTCCGTGGATCTACGCAATCGCCCGTCGCACCGCGATCGACATCTTCCGCAAGCAATCGCGCTCCCTGGTGAGTGAGGAAGTGGACTCCCCCCACTTCCCGCCCGGGTTGGACACCATCTGGGAGGTCTTCGAGGTCCGTTCGGCTCTGGATCGTCTCACCGACGAGGAACGTCAGGTGATCAAGCTGAGCCATTTCGACGGGCTGACCCATGTCGAGATCGCCGAGCACATGGGGATCCCGGTGGGCACGGTCAAGTCCCGCTCCCACCGGGCCCACAAGAGGCTCCTCGAGCTACTGCGGCACCTGGAGGAGACATGATCGTCGCGAACCGTTACAGCCAGGCGTGTCGTACTCCGTTGGAGAGGAACTATGACTGACGAACGCGCCGAGTACCTGGCGTCACCCGCTGCCCGTGCCCCGGCGCCTGCGGACCGGGACCGTCTCGATCTGATTAGAGAGCTCCTGGGTCGTGAGGCGATGTGGGTCGACCCTCCGCCGGAAGTAGCGGACCGTCTGCTCGAGGCGATCGGTGCCTCCCATCCCGAGCCGGAGAGGCGGGGCGTCCGGCTGACCGGTCTCGCCGCAGCCATGGCGGCGGTGTTCGTCTCCCTCGCAGTGATCGCCCTTGCGGTGAGCCAGGTGGCCGACTCTGACGAACCCGACGTGGTCGCCATGGCCGGGACCCAACTCCAGCCCGATGCTGCCGGTGAGGCCGAGATCGAGGCCACCGACGCAGGTTGGTTCATCAAGCTCGACCTGGAGAACCTTCCCGCCGCCGACGAGGGCACGTACTACGAGGGATGGGTCTGGAGCGACGACGGCGACGGGGTCAGCATCGGCACGTTCCATCTCCGGGGCGGCGATCATTCCGTGACTCTCTGGTCGGGTGTCGACCCGGCCGACTATCCGGCGATCTGGGTGACCCTCGAGGACGAGGACGGCGACCCATCCGCATCGGACCGGGTGGTGTTGCGAGGCCGCCCCGGGGCCTGAGAAAAATACCCTGGATTCGGCAACACCCGGTTTTGACGTGTGCGTATAGTCCGTAAACGTTTTCGTAAACGTTTACGAACAGGCAGGACCACCCGAGTGAAAGCACGACGGGTCACCATCGAGGACGTAGCCGCCGAAGCCGGCGTCTCAATCGCCACCGTCTCCCGTGTGATGCACAACAAGGACGGGGTGGCCCCCGAGACCTTCTCGAGGGTCCAGGAGACCATCGACCGACTCGGCTACGAGTCCAGTCTGGTTGCCCGCAGTCTCCGTTCCCGCCGCACGAACGTCCTCGGGTTCAGCGTCAACGAGATCGAGCCCTACAGCGCCGAGTTGCTGAAGGGCGCCGCCCGCGCCATCCACGGATCGGGGTACGAGTTGATCGTGTATGCCGGGGGCCGGACCGTCCCCGAGACCGCGGGCTGGGAGCGCAAGCACCTCTCCCGACTCGGCGGGACTCTCACCGACGGGACGGTGCTGGTGACACCACGGGTCCTCGATGTCGAGACGGTCACACCGGTGGTTGCGGTCGACCCCCACGTGGGCGCGTCTGCCCTGCCCACCGTCGCCTCGGACAGCCTCACCGGCGCAATCACCGCAACCGAATACCTGATGTCGTTGGGTCATCGGCGCATCGGCCATCTCTCCGGCCGCCCCGACCTGCGTTCATCCGAGCTGCGTGAGGAGGGATATCGCCAGGCCCTCGAGAATGCCGGCATCCCGTTCGACCCCGACCTGGTCCGGGTAGGCGGGTACAGCCCCGAGACCGCGGTCGAGCCGGCCCGGGAGCTGCTGACCCTTCCCGATCGACCCACCGCGGTGTTCGCTGCCAACGACGTGTCGGCCCTGCAGACGATCGCGGTGGCCCGCCAGCTCGGCATCGACGTCCCGGCCGAACTGTCGGTCATCGGCTTCGACAACATCCCGGAGTCGGTCTTCTCCGACCCGGCCCTGACCACCATCGACCACGCCATCCAGGACCAGGGTCACGAGGCGGCGCAGATGCTCATGAGGATCATCGAGGACCCATCATCGGGGCACACCGACGTGAGACTGCCCACCCGACTGGTGATCAGACAGTCGTGCCAACCGGTGGCGGCATCGGGAGGAGGCGACTGACGGCAGATAGGCGGAGAAAGGACTTCGTTCCCGGGTATCCCGGGAAGGACACCACGAAGAGCCACACGGCGAGAAAGAGGAGGAGACGCATAGTGAGATCGAGAAGAAGCAGGCTCGTGCTGCTGCTCACCGTCCTTGCGATGGTGGCGGCGGCATGTGGCGGTGGAGGTGGCGAGACCACCGATACCACCGGAGCCACGGGGACCACCGCCGGCGGAGATGAAGCTACGACCACCACCGCCGACAGTGGAACCGACACCACCGAAGGAGGTTCAGCCGAACCGGTGACCATCGAATGGTGGCACCTTCAGAATAACGACCCCGGTCTGAGCGACTGGCAGGCGATGGCCGACGCCTTCATGGACGAGAACCCCAACGTCACCATCGAGATCACGGTCCGCGAGAACGAGGCGCTGAAGGCTGCTCTGCAGACCGCGCTTCAGGCCGGCGACGTGCCGGACCTGTTCCAGTCATGGGGCGGCGGCGGTCTCCGGGACCAGGTGGAAGCGGGTCTGGTCCAAGATATCACCGATACGGCGTCCTGCGCCTCCGACCTGAGCCCGGCCGCACTCGGCCTCTATCAGGTCGACGGTCGCCAGTACGCACTGCCATACAACATCGGCGTCGTCGGCATCTGGTACAACGCCGACCTGTTCGAGCAGGCCGGTCTGGAAGGGCCATCCGACACCTGGGAAGGATTGCTCCAGGACGTGCAGACCCTGAAGGACGCCGGGATCACCCCGATCGCAGTGGGCGCCGGTGACAAGTGGCCGGCCCACTTCTGGTACTCGTACCTGATGGTCCGTCTCGGCGGCGCCGACGGCATGAACCAGATGGCCGAAGACCTCAACTTCAGCGTCCCCCATGTGGTCGAGGCGGGCGAGAAGGTGCAGGAACTGGTGGCTTTGGAGCCGTTCCAGCCGGGATTCCTGGCGGCGAAGTGGGATGCGCCGGACGGTGAGTCGGGTGCCATCGCATCGCAGCAGGCGGCCATGGACCTGATGGGCCAGTGGGCGCCGGGTGCCTTTCGCACCCAGGCCGGTGTCGACACCACTGCCGGGGAGGAACTGCCCTGGACCCTGGGCTGGGCACCGTTCCCGGCCGTCGAGGGTGGCGCCGGATCAGGCACCGACGCCTTCGGTGGTGGTGACGGCTTCGCCATCGGCAAGGATGCTCCGCCGGAAGCGGTCGAGTTCCTGTGCTTCATCACCAACGCCGACAACCAGCGCACCTGGGCCACCAACAGTGGTCTCCCAGTCAACATGGAGGCCGTGGACGCGGTCACCGACCCGAACATGCAGGCAGTCCTGGAAGGGGTGAACAGCGCCACCTTCATGCAGCTGTACCTGGACCAGTTCTTCACCGCCGATCTCGGCGCCGTGATCAACGACCAGACCCAGCTGCTGTTCGCCGGCGAGATCACCCCAGAGGAAGCCGCGGAGGCGATCACCGCGGCTGCCGGCGGAGGCTGAGCATCGAATCGAGACGCGTGCGGACCGGGGAACTCCGCACGCGTCTCTTCGGTCAAGCCACTATCGGTATGCCATGACCGTCAACACCGTCGGACGTCGTGCCCGAGGGCTGGTCCCTGGAGGCCGTCGCATGCCCTGGATGCTGGTCGCCCTCTTCCTGCTGCCAGCACTCGTCCTCTACCTCGTGTTCGTCATCTACCCGGTGGTCCAGAGTCTTCGCTACAGCCTGTACGACTGGAACGGTCTGGAGGCGCTCGACAACTTCGTCGGTCTCCAGAACTTCGTCGAGGCATTCAACGACCCGCTGTTCCGGGACGCCATGGCCCACAACGGGGTCATCATCGTGCTCTCGCTCCTGGTCCAGCTCCCGGTTGCGCTGGGTCTTGCGGTACTCCTCAACCAGCGTTTCGCCGGGCGCGGCCTTTTCCGTGTCATCTTCTTCGCCCCCTTCGTGCTCGCCGAGGTGGTCATCGGGGTGATCTGGCGGCAGATCCTCAGACCGAACGGTCTTCTTGACCAGACCATCGCCGCAGTCGGCGCCGCGGGAGCGACGCAGGAGTGGCTGGCCAACCCTGACATCGTCCTCTACAGCCTCTTCGTGATCCTGTCCTGGAAGTACTTCGGGTTCCACATGGTGATCATGCTGGCCGGGCTCCAGCAGATCCCCGGTGAGCTCAAGGAGGCGGCGGCCATCGACGGCGCCTCCGGACGACAGATCTTTCGTCACATCACCCTGCCCCTGCTCAAACCGACCCTCGCGGTGTCGGTGTTCCTGTCGATCGTCGGGGCACTGCAGCAGTTCGACCTGGTGTGGGTGACCACCCAGGGAGGGCCCATCGGCGCCTCGTCCACCATGGCGACGTTCCTGTACGAGCAGTTCCGGAGGAGCCGTTGGGGCTACGCCAGCGCGGTCTCCATCATCATCTTCCTCGTCTGTCTGGTCTTCGCCGTCTTGTACCAACGGGCGGCCTTGCGACGAAGCATGGAGGGATCCTCTTATGCATGAGGTCGCCGCGCAGGCTCCGTTCCCCCGTCAGACCATCTGGGCCAAACGGGTCGGGCTGTACGCCATCGCCTTCGTGGTCGCCATGGGGGTGCTGGTCCCGTTGTCCTTCTCGGTCCTCGGCGGGTTTCGGGACAACCTCCAACTGGTGACCGACCCCGTCGGGCTCCCCAACCCCTGGGTGTTCTCGAACTACACGGGCCTGCTGACATCGGGCAGCTTCTGGCGTCAGGTCTGGAACAGCACCTTCATCGCGCTGATGACTGTTGCCCTCACCCTGCCCGCCGCCTCGCTGGCTGCCTTCGTGATGGCCCGGTACCGGTTCCGGGGTCGTGAGCTCGTGTACGGGTTCTTCACCCTCGGTCTGCTCTTCCCGGTGGCGATGGCGATCCTCGGCCTCTTCACGACCCTGCGTGGCCTCGGGCTCCTCAACTCGTCCCTCGGGGTGATCCTCCCCCAGGTCGCCTTCGGGCTCCCCCTCTCGATCATCATCATGCGCCCATTCTTCGAGGCGATACCACGGGAGCTGCAGGAGGCGTCGGAGGTGGATGGCTGCTCCCCGTTCCGCTTCTACTGGTCGGTGATGCTTCCTCTCTCCCGACCGGTCCTGAGCACCCTGGCCATCCTCGCCGTGGTCGGGAGCTGGAACGCCTTCTTCCTCCCCCTGCTCATCCTCATCGACAACCCGACCCACACGCTCCCGATCGGAGTCAACAACGTGTCAACCCAGTACTCGACCGACTTCGCCCTGGTGCTGGCCTACACGACCCTGGCGATGCTGCCCGCCTTGGTCTTCTACGCCATCGCCGAGCGGCAGATCATCAGCGGGCTCACCGCGGGGGCGGTCAAGGCATGAGCACGCCGTTGAGCTCATTCCCCGCCCCCTACCTTGACCCCGCTCGCAACGTGGAGGAGCGCACCGAGGACCTGCTCGACCGGATGACACTCGAGGAGAAGCTGGCCCAGCTCGGTTCGGCATGGGTGTTCCAGTTCATGAGTGGTGACCAGTTCTCTCCGGAGCGGGCATCCGAGCTGACCCGCCACGGGCTGGGTCAGGTCACCCGGGTCGCCGGGGCGAGCAGCTTCGACGCCGAGGGGGCGGCCCGCATCGCCAACCAGATCCAGAGGACCCTCGTAGAGGAGACCCGGCTCGGGATACCCGCCATCGTCCACGAGGAGATCTGCTCGGGAGTCATGGCGCGGGGCTCCACCATCTACCCACAGGCGATCGGTGTCGCCGCCACCTTCGAACCGGACCTGAACCGGCAGATGGCCGAGACGATGCGGGTCCAGATGCGGAAGATGGGGGCCCATCAAGGTCTGTCCCCGGTGCTCGACGTGACCCGCGATGCGCGGTGGGGACGCAGCGAGGAGACCTACGGCGAGGACCCCTACCTGGTGGCGCGTATGGGAACCGCCTTCGTGCGCGGTCTCCAGGGTGAGGATCTTGGAACAGGAGTGATCGCCACCGCCAAGCACTTCGTCGGATACGGGGCCTCCGAGGGCGGCATGAACTGGGCGCCGGCGCACATCGGCGATCGTGAGCTGCGGGAGGTGTACCTGCACCCGTTCGAGGCGGCGGTCAAAGAGGGGCGACTCCGCTCGGTGATGAACGCCTACCACGAGATCGACGGCATCCCGTGCACCGCCAACGGGCACTTGCTCAACGGGGTCTTGCGAGACGAATGGGGCTTCGACGGGATCGTCGTGTCGGACTACTTCGCGGTGAACCAGCTCGCCGTCTATCACCGGCTGGCGGCCACCCGATCCGAGGCCGCCGCGATCGCGCTGGAGGCCGGGATCGACTCGGAGCTCCCATCCACGGACTGCTACTCCAACCCACTCGCGGAGGCGCTCGAGGAGGGTCGGATCCCGATCGCGGTGATCGACGAGGCAGTGCGTCGCATGCTGCGCCTGAAGCTCGAGCTCGGTCTGTTCGAGAACCCATACGTCGACGAGACCGACGCTGCGACCAACGTCGACACCACAGAGCAACGCGAGCTGGCGGCCCAAATCGCCCGGAAGAGCATGGTCCTGCTCAGCAATGACGGGACCCTGCCCCTCGACCCGTCTGTCGGCAGCATCGCCGTGATCGGGCCCAGCGCCGACACCCCGAGGCACATGCTCGGCGACTACTCCTACCCGGCGCACATCGAGTCGCTGGTGGCCATGCGGGACCGGCACAACGTGTTCGAGATCCCGATCCCGGACGACGTCAGCTTCACCGCCGGGAGGGTTCCCGGCACCAGTGTCCTCGAGGAACTGAAGGCCCGATTTGGCGATCGGGTCCGTCACGCCCGCGGGTGCGGCATCAACGACGACGACACCAGCGGCTTTGCCGAGGCGGTCGAACTGGCTGCCCAATCCGATGTCGTGATCCTGGTTGTCGGCGACAAGGCCGGGCTCACCGTCGACTGCACCAGTGGCGAGGGTCGCGACCGATCCTCACTCGACCTACCCGGTGTCCAGGAGGACCTGGCCCGTGCGTTGATCGAGACCGGCACGCCGGTAGTGACTGTCCTGGTGGTGGGCCGGCCCTGCGGGAGCGAGTATCTGCACCAGACATCGGCGGCTGTCCTGCTCGCCTGGCTCCCCGGCCAGGAGGGGGGCCGTGCGATCGCCGACGTCCTCTCGGGGTCCTACAACCCCGCCGGGAAACTCCCCATGGCCCATCCCAGAAACGCCGGCCAGGTGCCCGTGTTCTACGGGCACAAGGTCTCCGGGGGCCGATCGCACTGGCAGGGCGACTACGTGGACGGGCCCGCAGCGCCCCTCTATCCGTTCGGGCATGGTCTCACCTACACGGGATTCGCCGTGACCAAGGCACATGTCACGGAGGGGCGGCTCGGCGCAGGCGACACCGTGGGTGTCTCGGTCTCGGTGCGCAATGTCGGATCAGTCGCCGGCGAGGAGGTGGTCCAGCTCTACATCAGGGACACCGAGGCCAGCGTCACCCGTCCGGTCCTGGAGTTGAAGGCCTTCGAGCGGGTCCCGGTCGATGCGGGGGAAGAGAAGACGATCGAATTCGAGATTCCCGTCGGCCAACTCGGGTTCTACGACCGCGACCTTCGCTATGTCGTCGAAGAAGGCGAGATCGAGTTCCTGGTGGGGTTCTCATCCGCTGACCTCATGTCCGCGGGCAGCGTCCACGTAGAGGCAATCGGGCCGATCCCCAAGGTCTTCGACGGCAAACGAAGCGTGAGCGCCTCTGGAACGAAATAGTCGGATAGCGCTCAATGCGTGCTGGGTAACTAATGTCTAGCCATGGTCGCTGAGACAATCACCTGGAAGGGCCGTTTTGGGCCAATGGAGCTGAGTGTCGGTAAGGCGACCTTCCGCCCCAGCACGATCTCGACATTGCTTGCTGACGCGCTTCACTTCAAGCCGGGCAGCGTCGTCGTGGACGTCGGTTGTGGGTCCGGCATCCTTTCGATCATCGCCGCCAAGCTTGGCGCCTCACACGTCTACGGGGTGGACGCCGCCGAGGAGACGGTCGAGGTAGCCACGGCAAACGCCGAGAGACATGGAGTCGCCGACCGGGTGTCGTTCGCCCAGGGTGACATGTTCGATCCCCTCGAGCCGGGCATCGAGGCAGACGTGGTCATCGGTGACGTGTCCGGGATCCCCGACGAAATCGCCACCGCCTCCGGCTGGTTCCCCTCCGGCCTCTCCGGCGGGCCTACCGGCGCCGAGCTCCCGATGCGGATGATCGAGGAGTCGAAGCGGCTGCTCCGCAAGGGAGGCAGTCTCTTCCTCCCCACCGGTTCGCTGCAGGACGAGACCTCGATCCTCAACCGGGCCCGTGCCGTGTTCGGCACGATGAAGCAGCTCAGCGAGCGCAACATCCCCCTCCCATCGTCACTCGCCGAAGACCCTGCCGTGCTGAAGGCCTTGAAGGAGAAAGTCATCGCCTTGAAGCAGCGGGGAAGCCGGTTCCAGTGGACAGCCAGGGTGTGGGAAATCCGGGCCTGACCACCCACCGGGAGTAGGAGGAAACCGTCGGTAACCTGCGGTGATGCGCCGCGCCCTGGCCGTAATCCTCGTCATTTTCCTGGGTGCCTGCGCCGCAGAGCCACCCGAGCGTGCGACCCTCCCCGACCTCGCCGAAGTCCTCGACGAGCCGGTCGGATGCCAGCTGAGTGTCGGCGAGCCCCGGGGAGTCGCAATAGTGTCGGTGATCGAGCCCTCGGCGGCGTCCGGCATCCTCGAGGAGGGCGACGTCATCACCGAGGTCGACGGAGTGGCCACCGTGACCCGGTCCGACCTGACCGACATCATGGCCGGGCACTCACCCGAGGACGTGGTCGAGTTCGGCTTCATCCGCGATGGTGAAGCGGAGACAGCCACCATCACCCTGGGGGCCAACCCGAACGAGCCCTCCAGGGCGATGATCGGGATCACGATCGAGACCGCTTTCGATCAGATCGCCCCGGACCAGGCCGACGATGTCGTGGCGCCGAGCGACACGGCCCGGCCGATTCACATCGGGGAGACCCTTCTCCTGTTCGATCCCCTGAGGAACACGTGGCAGCAGACGGGGATAGTCCCGCCCGCCGACACCCGTTGGGTCTCGACTTCGACCGGGATCTACTCGGTGGAGGGCGAGGACGACGTGTCGATCGTCGACCTGATGAGTGGTGAGACGATCGAGGACGACGGCTACCAGGGATGGGAGCCGCTTCGGCTGATCGGTACCGTGGGTCAGGAGCTGATCGTCGTGATCAGCTCCGACGTCCCCGATCAACCCGGGTTCGTCAACCTCGCTATCGCAGGCTTCAACCCGATCAGCGGGATCACCTCCTGGATCGCTCCTGTGCCCAACACGTTCGGGATCCCGGTGTCGGCACACGGATCCCCCAACGGCACCGGGTTCGTCCTGGTTGGCGCAGAACCGGAGACCAACGAACAGACCGGTGTCGTGCTCTACAACTCGCGCGGCCAGCCGGTGACCACCGAGGACCTGGCCGGGTTCGGGAACGCGATGGGTTGGTTCGACCATGAGTCGATGGCGTTCCGCACCAACGAGCAGGAGATCACCGTCTACAACTTCACGGAAGCCTCGCCGGAAGTCTTCACGCTGCCTCAAAACGCAACCGGCACCGTGGCCACGACCGTCGGTGACGGCGCCAACATCCTGGCCGTGGCCGGCCGGGACATGTTCCTCCAGGGTCTCACGGACCCCGACTTCTCCGCCCCCCTGGCCTCGAACTGCTCCATCGGCCGGGCCGGGGACCCCGGCTGGGGCCTCTGACCCCTACTCTTTCCTAATGCACAGGGGCCGATATACCGGCTCTGCGCCGCGCGGAAAGCGACAGTCGTGGACTCGTTTCTTTCTCCGCGGCGGAGATCCGGTATTTCGGATCTACAGCATTAGGAACGCGAAAGCGGAAGGGGGGGTCAGTCCTCTTCCTTCTCCTCCGAGGAGTCCATTGCGACTTCGCGGCCGGTGCGGAGGAGGGCCTCGCGCTGACGTTCGCCGGCCACCGTGTCGGAGACGGCCTGCCAGCCCTTGGGCTCGCGCATGGCGCGTGAACCGGGGGCCGAGCCCATGATCTCGGCGACCTCGTCGCCGGAGATGTTCTTGCGCTCCTCGAGGACCGCGGCCAACTCCAGGATCTTGTCCTTGTGCTCCTCGAGGAGACCGGCAACACGGTCGTAGAGAGTGGCGAGGTTCTTCTCGATGGCCTCGCGGTTCTCCCGCATCGCGACCGAGATGGCGCTGGCGGGGCCGCCGCCGGCGTTCTCCCTGGTCCCGTAGGCCGAGGTCAGCGAGGCGCCCATGCCCCAGGAGCCTTCCATCATGGCGGCCACCCTGGATGCGCTGCTCAGGTCTCCGGTGACCCCGGAGCTGTTGTCGTCCTCGAAGAACATCCGCTCACCCGCCAGTGAGGCCAGGGAGACCATGATGTCGGTCTCGAACTCCGACTTCCACTGGGTGAAGCGCTCCTCCTCACCCTGGCTCCTGACCATGCCCAGGGTCGACGCCCGCTTCTCGATCGACACCATGTCGATGCGGCGGTGGGCACCGAGCAGATGAGCGGTCACGGCGTGCGACGCCTCGTGCACCGCCACGGCGTGACGCTCCCTCTGGATGTAGTCGACGTCTTCGGGCGGGCCGAGCTCCTTCAGGGCCTTGGCCTTCCAGATGTCCTGCCACTCGATGGCCTCGCGCCCGTCCCGAACCGCCAGGATCAGGGCCTCGTTGACCATGTCCTTGATCTTGGCCCCGGAGTAGTACGGGGTGACGGTGGCCAGCTTGTCGATCTGCTCCTCGGTGAGGACGTGCTCCACCTTGTCCAGATAACCGACGATGGTCTGGCGACGACCCTCCTTCGAGGGGAATCCGACCTTGTAGATCCGGTCGATTCGACCCGGGCGCAACATGGCCTCGTCGAGGGCGTTGGGCATGTTGGTCGCCATGATGTGGAGGATCCGGTACTTGGGTGGAGGCTTGGGCCGGAACCCGAACATCTTGCGGAGACGGTTGGTGATGCCCCTCGGCTTGGTGAGACCGTTCATCTCTGTGAGCAGTGCCTGCAGGGTGCCCATCCCGCCGCCGCCCATTCCGGCGCCCATGATCAGACGATCGGTCCAACGCCGCTTCGGCTCCGCCTCGTCCCTGCCCTGAGTCTCGTGGATCCACTCGTCCATCAGCATCTTCTGCGACACGGGGCTCAGGTAGGAGAGCCCGTTGCACGAGAACCCCGCCTGCTCGAGCACCGTGTGCCCGGGCTGACCCTGGGGAGTCCCGCCCATCTGGCCGCGGGATCCCAGCGAGTCGGCCTCGTCGAAGAAGACGATGACGCCGCCGTGGCGCAACGAGAGCTTGCGCAGCTTGCGGTACAGGCTCTTGACCTTGAGGATGCCGATCCCGAAGAACATGTTGATGAAGGCCCCCGGCTCCACGAACACGAAGGGCCGGCCGGTCTCCCCGGCGGTGGCCTGGGCCATCAGGGTCTTGCCGGTGCCGGGTGGGCCCCACAAGAGGATGCCACCCGGGATGTAGCCGCCTTTTTCCTCGATCTCGTCCGGCTTCTCCAGGAAGGCGATGTTCTCCCGAAGCAGGTCGAGGACGTGGTCCTGGCCCCAGACGTCGTCGAAGCGGGTGGTGACCTCCTCGGGGAGGATGACGTCCATGCCACCACGGGAGAGCAGCCAGAAGATGCCCAGGAACTGGACCGCCACGAACAGGAACCCGAACATCAGCTGGAAGATGAACGGGAGGGCGGCCACGATCATCCGAGGCGCCTCGATCAGCGCCTGGATGGGGCCGTTGACCTCGTCGATGAAGTAGTCGAGGATCACGCCCAGGACGAGCAGGTAGAACGACCAGCGGATCAGGCGGCCGACCCGGTAGCGGGTCCAGGGCTTGAAGTGGGTCTGTGTCCACCGCTCCATGCCGCCGAAGACCCGGTCTTGCCAGAACGAGTGATAGGCGGCGGAGCGCTCCGAGATCAGGTAGTGGATCTGGCGGAGGACTTCCAGCCCGAACAGGGTGGCGAGCACCCGGCCGGCGGTGGTCTGGAAGTAGTGGCGCAGCACGTCGCCGAAGCCGAGGAAGCCCAGGTCCGGGCTGCTCATGATCATCGCTCCCATGATCAGGAGGAGCAGGATCAGGAACTTGATCCGATCCCAGGTGTCAGCCTTGCGCCGGGTCTTGGCCCTGACGTCTCGGGAGCGGGTGTTCAGCCCTTTTTGTTTACGAGCCATGAGTCGACCACCTTCGTGATGGTGTCTTGGTTAGCGATGAAGCAGTCACGGTTGCAGCCGGCTGCGATCGAGTAGATGCGGCGATCGTCGGGATCGGACACCGAGATCATGTAGGCGACCCCGAGGTCGTTGCCGGTGGCGCTTTCGAATGAGACCAGGGCCCGAACCCCGTCGAATCCGTTGCCGAAGGAGAAGTCCTCCTTGGTGATCTCCTCGGGATTGGGCATCGTCGCGTACGGGACCACCGACTGGGTCAACATCGAACGGGAGAGGAAGTCGCGCTCGAGATCACCGATCTGGCGCACCGAGGCGGCACCGATCGGGTAGTCGGCCTCGGCGACGCTCTCGGTCAGCCGGGTCACGTCCTGCACCGGTGCGCCGTCGAAACCGATGCTGGTGATGGCGGGGAAGGTGAAGCCTTGATACGGGGCGTCGAAGGGCAGGGTCTCCAGGGTGGAGAGCTCGTCGAGGTCGTAGGTGTGCCAGTCCTTGGGGACGTCGAAACGAGCCAGACTCTGATCGTCGGTGACGGTGACCAGATCAGACTCGCCGCTGGCGCATCCGGCCAGCAGAAAGCCTGCCGCGCCGAGGAGGATCACCTGCCGGACCCACCGAGGAGACTTCATCGCTACAGAATACGACACCTTGGGAAATGGAGGGAGAGACCTAGCATTTACGGGCATGTCCGGCGGTAATACGTCGCCACCGCGGAATGTGGTTCTGATCAGGTCGATCTTCGTCGGTCTCGGAGCCGGGGGGTTCATCGGGATGCTCTACGCCGCCCTGGTCATGGCGCTGAGCATGGCCGAGGGAAATGGGTCGATGGGAGACCTGATCGGGGCACTGTGGGTTGGCTTCCTGCTTGGCGGCGTCATCGGTCTGCTCACCGGCGCCATCCTGGGATTCGGTCTCTCACTCATCGGCCCTGAGCACGGCTCATCGGCGCCCATGCGCCTGGGTGTGTCGTTGGCCTGCATGGCGTGCGGGTTCGCTGCCCTAGCTTGGATCTCGGGCAGTCCGTTTCTACCCCTGGATGCGCTGATCATCCTGGTCCCCGCCGGGGTCATGGCCTGGTTCCTCCTGCCCTACGTCCTCGGGCCCCGCCCATGACCCGACGCGTATAGTCCGCCGCCGTATCCGCCCCCCCGATTCGAAGGAGAATCGATGCCCCTATTGGATCTGTTCTGGACCATGCTCTGGCTGTTCCTGTTCTTCGTCTGGATCTGGCTTCTCATCTCGATCTTCTCCGACATCTTCCGTCGTGACATGTCGGGGTGGGCCAAGGCCGGATGGGTCCTGTTCCTGATCGTCCTCCCCCTGCTCGGCGCCCTGATCTACCTGATCGTCAATGGCGGCGACATGCAGGCACGGCAGGCGAAGGACTACGCGGCGATGGAGGCGGCGCAGAAGGACTACATCCGGCAAGCGGCGGGCAGCGGCAGCGCTGCTGATGAGCTGGAGAAGTTGGCCCGGCTTCGTGACAGCGGGGTCATCACAGAGGAGGAGTTCGGCGCCCAGAAAGCCAAGCTGCTCGCCTGATCACCGAACCCAGGGTTCCCGGGCCCGCTGAGCGGGCTGGCGAACCTTGGGTTCACTTTCTTTGACTTTTGGTCGGGATTGGCCGACCATACGGGAATGGCCGACCATAAGGCCCCCGACTACGAGCTCGACGACACCCTCGCTCTCGACGACGCGGAGCAGTACAAGGCCCTGTTCGACGAGACCCGGGCCCGGATCCTCGAGCTCCTGTTGGAGCGTGCGGCCACGATCAAGGAGCTTGCCGACACCCTCGACAAGCCCAAGGGGACCATCGGGCACCACGTCGCGGCGCTCGAAGAAGCTGGTCTGATCAAAGTGGTCCGGACCAAGAAGGTCCGCGCCATCGAAGCGAAGTACTACGGACGGACCGCACGCACCTTCCTGATCGGGAATCACCCGGAGACCGGCGTCGAGCTTGATCCCAACCACTTCCTCCTCAAGGCGACCGCGGAGTTCGCCAAGACTCCCCGTGATGGCGACATCGGTCACATGAGCACCCTGCGCTACGCCCGGATGACCGAGGAGCGGGCCGCCGAGTGGCAGAAGCGGCTCGCCGAATTGACCGTCGAGTTCGCCTCCGAGCCCCGGAGCGGCGAGACCACGTACGGGCTGCTGGTGGCCATGTACCCCACCGATCGCAGCCATCTGCCGGATGTGGAGGAAGACGAATGAGCAGACCCTTCGGGATCAACTACTGGAAGCTCTGGCTCGCCTCGGTCATCACCAACCTGGGCGACGGGGTATCCACCGTCGCCTATCCATGGCTGGCCTCTGCGCTGACCCGCAACCCACTCCACATCGCCGGGGTCACGCTGGTGGTCCGTCTGCCCTGGCTGCTCTTCTCGCTTCCCGCCGGTGTGGTCACCGATCGGGTCGACCGGCGTCGGCTGGTGGCCTGGATGGACGTGTTCCGCTTCCTGCTCACGTTGGGAGTGGCAATAGCCGTGCTCATGACCCAGACTGATCTGGCGTCGCCAGAGGCGATCGCCACCGGGGCGGCGACCCCACCGGAGAGCGCCGGATTGCTGCTGGCGCTGGTCTACCTCGCCTCGCTCCTGCTGGGCACCGCCGAGGTCTTCCGGGACAACTCGGCGCAGACCCTCCTCCCCTCCATCGTCGCCAAGGAGGACCTGGAGAAGGCGAACGGGCGCATGTGGGGGGCCGAGATGGTGATGAACTCCTTCGTCGGGCCGCCACTGGGCGGGATCCTGCTCGGCATCGCCTTCGCCCTCCCGTTCTTCTTCGACGCAGGCACCTTCGCCGTGGCCGCCGCCCTCGTGTTCCTGATCGCCGGCGAGTTCCGACCCAAGCCCGACGCCGACCAGCCCATCGACGCCCCCAAAGCCGGCTTCTGGGGGGAGCTGAAGGAAGGCGTCGGGTGGCTGTGGAAGCACCCGCTGTTCCGACCCATGGCGTTGGCCCTCGGGGTCCTCAACGCGACCGCCATGATGGCGCTGGCCACATTCGTCCTGTTCGCCCAGGAGGTGCTGGTGCTCGACGCCACCCGCTTCGGCCTGCTCGGGACAGGCGCCGCACTGGGAGGAGTGATCGGGTCGTTCACCGCCGACCGGGTGAGCAGGTTCCTGGGGCAGGGCATGTCGTTGTTCACGACCATCCTCGTCGGCGTGGTCACCCTCCTGGTGAGCGGTCTCACCTCGTCGTTCTGGGTCTTCTGGGCCATGGGGCTGCTCATGACCGCCAGCTCCGTCCTCTGGAATGTGATCACGGTGTCCCTGCGCCAATCATTGATCCCGGACCGGATCCTGGGGCGGGTCAACTCGGTGTACCGATTCTTCGGTTGGGGGATGATGCCGATCGGCTCCGCCCTCGGTGGGTTGGTGGTGGCGATCGCCGAGCCCATCGTGGGTCGGGAGTGGGCGCTCCGGGCGCCATTCCTGGTGGCAGCCGGTCTGACCGCCCTCCTGTTCGTCTACGCCATCCCGAGGCTGAACTCCGAGAAGATCGAGGAGGCCAAGGAGATGGCCAGGGTCTGACTTCTTCACCCACCAGGGGGGATTCCGCCCCACCGTGCCGCCGGTACTTTCGGCATCGGCCACGGAAGGT
>DASSVE010000005.1:0-4592 GCA_035706345.1 Acidimicrobiia bacterium | reverse complement strand
GCTGCACCTGAGCGGACAGTTGCCTGAACGCTAAGCCGGAGGCAGTTCGCCAAACCGCAACGCACCCGCCGGGGTCTGGCTCCTCGTGTAGGGACGGTCCCAGCTCTCTGACGAAGTTGGAGAAGATCCCCGCCGGTGAGGTGAGGAGCACGAGGATCACAGCCTCGAGCAGACCCAAGCTGGCCCAGAAGAGGTTCAGGATCCCGAGCGAAGCGATCACGACGGAAGCACTCACGAAGGTCCACCAGGACACCGTGTCCCAGACATGAGGGTCGGGGCGTCGTACCCGCCACATGTCGGACAAGGCGAAGGCGGCGGCGGCCGCGGAGCCGATCCGGACGGTGGTCTCGTCGCTCCCGGTGAAGGTGTGGATCGGCACAAAGGCGAGACAAACGAAGGTGAGTGTCAGTGCGTGACGCACGATGGTCTTCAGACGCCAGAGGTTGACCGGGTCCCAACCGGCTGGGTCCTCCCGTAGCCAGGCTATGACCGACCCGAACCCGGCCAGACTGACCCCGAGACCGGCGACCGTCGTGAAGAAGGCCTGACCCTCCACCGGGCGATGGTATGAACCCGGCCGTTCCGGATCGGGGAATTCCCCCGTGTGGATAGCGTGAGGTCGATGCGCAAGGTGAGCTACTCCATGAACACCTCGCTCGACGGCTACATCTCCGGGCCGGACGGGCAATTCGACTGGGGGGCACCCGACCCCGACGTCTTCCGTTTCTGGATCGACGAGATCAGGGGTGTCGACGTCCATCTCATGGGAAGGAAGCTCTACGAGACCATGCTCTACTGGGAGACCGCCGCCGAGGACCCCTCATTGAGCGAAGACGAGCGGGTGTGGATCTCACTCTGGAATCCGCTCCCCAAGGTGGTCTTCTCGAACACCCTGACAGAAGTCCAGGGCAACGCCCGTCTCGCCTCGGGGAACCTGGAGGAGGAGATCGAGCGGCTTCGGGCCGAGCCCGGGGAGGGCGAGATCGCCATCGGTGGCGCCAGCCTCGCCGCCCAGGCCGCCTCGCTGGGTCTGATCGACGAATACCGCGTGATCCTCTACCCGGTGCTGGTCGGCGGTGGCAACCCCCACTTTCCGCGCAACGAGCAGCGGGTAGACCTGGAGCTGGTGGAGACCCGAACCTTCAACTCGAGGGTGGTGTACCTCCACTACCGGGTGGCGAAGGACGGGTAGCACCCTCCTCGATCCTTATCGGTATCTCTGGCGGCACGGCCACGCTGACGCCCTTCTCCTCGAGACGGGCCGTGATCTTCTGCTGGAGTTCGCTCAGTGCCGGCCAGTAGTCCTCGTGTCGCACCGTTGGTTGGGCCTGCATGACCACCCCTTCGGTACCGAGACGGACGACGGCCACGTCGGGGGGCGGGACGTCGAGCACCCGTTCGTCCTCTGAGATCACCTCGAGGATCGTCTCCCTGATCGCTGCCAGGTCCTGCCCGTACGACACCGTGACATCCACCGCAGCCCAGGCCACCCCACTCCTCGAGTGGTTGACCACGCCGGCCTCCTGGATCGCCCCGTTGGGCAGCGAGACCACCGCGTGGTCGAAGCGTCGAATCACGGTGTTGAAGAGCTGGAGGTCCTCCACCACCCCGCGGACGCCCATGGTCTCGATGTCGTCGCCGAGTTGGAAGGGCCGGAAGATGATGAAGAGGACGGTGGCGGCGAGGTTCCCCAACGACCTGCTCAGAGCGACGGCGAGGACCACCAGGACGATGCCCACGCCCCACAGGAGGACGTTCTGGGGGACTCCCAGCGCCGCCAGTGCGATGACCAGGGCCATGAGCATGATCACGCCAAACAACGCCTGGCCGAGGAACTTCCTCATCGTGGGCCCGAGGTTCTTGGCGGCCTTGGGCCGGCTGGTCAGCCGATCCACTGCCCAACGGCCCAGTCCGGCCAGGATTCGACCCACGACGAGCACGGCAGCGGCGATGAGGACGCGGACACCCACCTCGGCCAGGTTGTCGAGAAAGTCTTCCGGCACGGGCTGGAGCCTATGTCATGACGGTCACACGACCGCGTTTTGGCGTGAGGCCTCCCGGAACCACTCGGCGCTGAGCTTCGGCTTCCGCTCCAGGGTGTCGAAGTCGACGTAGACCAATCCGAAGCGGTTACCGAATCCGGCCGTCCACTCGAGGTTGTCCTGGCTGCTCCAATAGAAGTAGCCGCCCACGGGCACGCCTTCGTCGGTGGCCCGCTGGAGCTGCGTCAGGTGGGCGCGTATGAACATGACGCGGTCGGTGTCGTAGATGTTGCCGTCGTCGGCGATCACCTCGTCGCCGGCGCAGCCGTTCTCGGTGATGAAGATCTCCTTCGCCCCCCAGAGGGACTGCACGAACTTCGGCGCCCAATACAAGCACTCGGGACCGATGGGGAAATTGTTGACCGCCGCCTTGGCGTGCCCCTTGGCGAAGGGGACATCGAGCGAGCCTGGGGGCTCATCCGAGGCCACCACGTAGGTCACGGGGCAATAGACGTTGATGCCAACGAAATCGAGCGGCGAGCCGATGATGTTCAGGTCCTCGTCGGTGAACTTAGGCGCGTCTTTGCCGTTCGCTTCAAGGTAAGCGTCGGTGTACTTGCCTTCGAGCATGACGGTCAGGAACGGGGCGTTCCGCTCGCGGGTGGCTGCTCTAGCGGCCTCGATGTGCTCGGGGGCTTCGATCAGCGGGACGGCGGTCTCGATGTTCTCCGCCGGGCCGACTTTGGTTCCCGACTTGCCGTTGGCCCGGATCGCCTGCACTGCCAGGCCGTGTGCCAGCACTGCGTGATGGCGAACCTGATTGAGCTCACCCGGCGACACCGTGAGACCGGGGGCGAGATGCACGGTTCTCGGAACCGGACCCGGGACGACGAAGCCGTGGTAACCGGCCTCGGTGAACGATCTGAACTCATTGATCGTGAAGAAGTGCCGGATCCGGTCGGAGAGCTGCTCCGCCACATAGCCGGCGTACTCGCCGAACGCCTCGGCAGTGTCGCGCGATTGCCAACCATTGTGCTTGTCCTGGAGCGCCTGCGGCAGGTCCCAGTGATACAGGGTGGCGAAGGGCTCCCGGCGTCCAGGAGCGCGTCTACCAGCCGGTTGTAGAAGTCGAGGCCCTTGGGGTTGGGCTCACCGGTGCCCTCCGGAAAGATCCGCGGCCAGGAGATCGAGAACCGATAAGCAGTGGCGCCGATGTCCTTCATTAGCGCCACGTCTTCCTGGTACCGGTGGTAGTGGTCGTTGGCGACGTCGCCGTTCTCGTCGTTCTTGATGTTCCCGGGGGTGTGGGCATAGGTGTCCCAGATCGAGGGACCCTTGCCGTCTTCGTCCCAGGCGCCCTCTATCTGATAGGCGGAGGTGGCAACTCCCCATTTGAAACCTTCAGGGAAGTGGCGACCTGTGGTGCTTGCCATCGCAGACCTCCTTGGATTCAGGCGAGCCCAAACCTACTCCTTTCTCAGAGTCGCCAGTTGCCCTTCGTGTATGTCCCGCACCCACTCCCAGCCGGGCTTGGTGCCCGGGCCGATCCTGGGATCGTCGAAGACACCACCGTCTCGCAGGGCGTGCACGTAGCGACGGTCCAGATCGATCCGTGCCTGGATCTCCTCACCTCTGGCCAACGAACCATGACCGGGGACGAGGACGTCGACCTGGTCCACGACCGCCTCCAGTCTCTCCAACCCGACCAGGTACTCCTCGAGCGGATCGTTGCCGTCTCTGTAGCTGTCCAGCAGCGGGATGAAGACATCGGAGAGCATGTCCCCGGCGATGAGTACGCCACGGTCCTCGACCAGCAGTGCCGCATGACCGGGTGCGTGCGCCGGGTGCTCGATGACCCGGACCTCAGGCCCGTCCCAGGGAATGCGGTCACTCGACTCGGGCAGGGCGGTGATGAGACCGAACAGGTCGAGTGGTGTCTCGTCGGCGATCTCCGGTGGCAGACCTTCGACTACCCGTGTCTCCCAGCCCGGGTCTGCTAGAAGCACACGCATGAAAGATGCCGCCCGGGCTGTCCCGTAGCGGGGTGCCTCGCCGAGCCGGGTGTGCCAGAGGACGTGGTCCCAGTCGGGGTGGGTCGAGAACCCGGCAACCACGGTTTGGCCCATTTGGGCGAGATCGTCCGCCAGACAGGTCATCTCGTCGTTGGTCAGCCCGGGGTCGACCACCAGCACGCCGCGTGTGCCCCGCACCACCGCGGTGTTGTTGGCGAGCAGCTCGCTGTGGTGGACGAACACTCCATCCGCTACTTGGTTCAGCATGTGTTTCCTTTCTTGTCAGCCGAGGGCCAGACCGGCGATGGCGAGGGTGCAGATCCCGATACCCGCTCGCTGCCCCATCCCGATCCTCTCCTTGAGGACGGTGGCGGCGAGGAGCACGGTCACGGCCGGGTACAGAGAAGCGAGCACTGCGGTGATGCCCAGGCCGATGGTCTGTGAGGCCAGGGTGAAGGCCAGGGTGCCGGATGATCCGAGGATCCCTGTAAACCCGCCCCAACGCACTACGCCTCGGCGAGGGCGCCAGGGCTGTCCCAGACGCTTGGCGATGGTCACGGTCAGGATGGCGCCGGTGAGTTGGTTGACCGAGAGGGGA
>DASSVE010000004.1:0-8209 GCA_035706345.1 Acidimicrobiia bacterium | reverse complement strand
CCTCTCGTGTTTCGTGCCTACCGCATCGGAAGCGAGTACTACGTCGACGGAGGCATCTCCTCGGGAACCCACGCCGACCTGGTGCTGGGGCACTCCGAACCACTGGACCTGGTTCTCGTGGTGGCGCCGATGGCGGCCGAGGTGCAACGACGTCGAGCCCTGTTCCACGAGCGGATGTTCGATCGGGTGGGTCTGCGATCACTGACCCAGGAGATCACCCTCATCCGGCAAACCTGGCCCGACACCGAAGTGGTGACCCTCTATCCGGCGCCATCGGTCCAGAACGCCATGCGACCCAACCCGATGGATGCATCCCGGGCCGTCGCCACGTTCATGCGCACCCTGATCTCGATGAAGCGAACTCTGTCCCGACCCGACATCTGGTCCAGTCTCGAGCGTCACCTCATCGTCCCCGCCCCTAGTCGGCGGGTGGCGGCTCGCTGACCGAACCCGGGTCCACGTTGCCACCGGAGAGGACAGCGACCACATTCGACCCCTTCTCGGGCACGTAGCCGCCGGTCCGCAGAGCAGCGATCGTGGTCGCCGCAGCCGGCTCGACGGCCAGCCTTGTCTCCGACCAGAGCCATCTCTGCGCAGCCACGATGTCCTCGTCGCTGACCAGCACCGAGTCGTCGATCCAGACCCGGGCCGCCCATCCGTAGTCTCCGATCACACGGGATCCCAGTGATGAGACGGCGACGCCGCCAACGTCGACCTCGACGGGGGCTCCTGCCTCCAAGGCGGCGTTGAAGCATCGACTCTCGATTGGCTCGGCGGCCACCACCGTCGCCCGGTCCCGGAGCCAGGTTGCGATCCCGGCGATCAGACCACCTCCACCTACGGCGCAGATCACCGCGTCGACCTTGGCCTGTTGCTCGAGCTCCAACGCCAGCGTCCCCTGTCCTGCAACCACTTCCGGTTGGTCGTAGGCGTGCGCCTGCATAGCCCCCGATTCGGCCGCGTATTCCTGTGAGGCGGCCAGCGCATCGTCGTAGTAGCCGGGGATGACACGCACCTCGGCGCCGTGGGCGCTGATTCGGCCGATCTTCTCCGCAGGCGATGTCGCCGGCACGAACACGGTGGCCCGGTGACCGAGCCGGGATGCGGCATAGGCGACCGCGATACCGAAGTTCCCTCCGGATGCCGCCACCACCTCCGCCGGAGCCTCGATCGAGGAGAGCAGCGAGGTGGCGCCCCGTGCCTTGAACGACCCGGTGACCTGGAGATGCTCCAGTTTCAGAGTGAGGGTGTAGTCCGGAGACAGGGCGTTTCCCAGCTCAAGAATCGGTGTCCGCCGCACGAACGGGGCGATGCGGGCGGCGGCGGATTGGATGTCGGCGGATGTCAGCCCGGATGGCATCGGCGGAGATTAAGGGAGGTCCCCGACCTCAGACGATGCGACGCCGGCTCGCCCACCGGGCCAGCTCGTGACGATTGGACAGCTGCAGCTTGCGCAACACCGAGGAGACATGTGTCTCCACCGTCTTGATCGAGATGTTCAGCTTGCGGGCCACCTGCTTGTAGGCGAAGCCCCTGGCGATGAGCCGGAGGACGTCCTTCTCCCGGGAGGTGAGCTGGTCGAGCTCCGGGTCCTCGTCGGATGGGATTGCGCCGGCGAAAGCGTCGAGGACGAATCCAGCCAGCCGCGGCGAGAAGACCGCATCCCCGGCATGGACCCTGCGGATTGCGTCCGAGAGATCAGCAGGCTCGATCGTCTTGGTGACATACCCGCGGGCACCGGCGCGGATCATGGCGATCACGTCCTCGGCCTGGTCCGACACCGACAACGCCAGGAATTTCACGTCGGGATTGGTCTCGACGACCCCTTCGACGACCGCGATCCCCCCGCCGTCCGGCATGTGCACGTCGATCAGGACCACATCGGGCCGCAGAGCCCGGATCTCCTCGATGGCGTTGTCGACGTCGTAGGCAGTTCCCACGATGTCGAACTCCTCAGCCAATTCCGCCCTGACCCCGGAGAGGAAGAGCCGATGATCGTCGACCAGGTAGGTCTTGACCTTCATACGGCGATCCTCAACACCACCTCGGTCCCCTCGCCGGGCTCACTGTCGATCTCGACTTCACCACCGACTTTCTCCATGCGGGAACGTATCGACTGCGAAATCCCTTTGCGATCCGCCGGCACCTTGTCGGGGTCGAAGCCCTTGCCCTGATCGGTGACGTACACCTCGAGCCTGTCGTCCTCGACCTCGAAGTACAACGACATCCGATCTGCCCCGGAGTGCTTTGCGGCATTGACCATTGCCTCGGTGGCGGCGGCGACGAGAGCCTTTGTGCGCTCCTGCACCGGATGATCGCCCACAGTGACCACGTCCACCGGGATCTGGAAGTCGTCCTCCACCCTGGCGGCGGCCCGCTTCAGGGCGGTTGACACCAGGTCGACCCCGTCCAAAGGTGCGTTGCCATATAGCCAATCCCGCAACTCGGCCTCCTGATGTCGGGCCAGCATCGCCATCCGCTGCGGATCGTCGCTGCGTTGGATCAATGCCAGGGTCTGCAGCACCGAATCGTGGAGATGGGCTGCCACTTCGGCACGCTCCTCCTGACGGATCCGCTCGCTTCGCTCAGCCGATAGGTCCGCGATGAGACGTCTCACCCATGGCCCGAACGCCACGAAGATGCCGAGACCGGTCAGGACAACGGCGGCAATGACGAAGCCGAGCTGGAAGAGTTGACCGACGGTGACGGCGAACATCACTATGCCACCGCTGAGGAGGAGCATCCCCAGAAGAAGGCGTGCCTTGCCCACCCGCTGCGCCCCCGGGCTGAGCAATGCGGCGAAGGGGCCAGGGGTGGTCGGATCGGTGAGGGCGGCGACGCCGAAGGAGAGAGCGCCGGCGGTGAGCACCAGCACCGGGTTCGGCCAAAGACCGAAAGCGCCCAACAGGAACACGGCACCGGCGAAGGCCATGGCGAGACCGGCGGCGCGGATGTTCTCGATCTGCTCGGCGGGACGGTCTTCGACCCGGTCGAAGGTCACGATCCAGAGAAGCAGGTACAGGATCACACCGAGGCCCCAAATGGTGCTCAAGGTCACGAAGGCGGCGCGCACATAGCCGTCGCGCACACCAAGGGTGTCTGCCAAACCGCCAGCAACACCGGCGACGACGCGGTTCGACTGGCGACGATGGGGATGGAGCGAACGCAGCTCCGTGGTGAATTCCACGATTGAATGATGCCCCTGCCCGGGCGGATCCACAATCGGGGAGTCCCCTGACCGGGATCAGGGGTGGGTCAGGGTCGTCACCGATGGTCAGACACGGGGGTATCTGGCCTAATGGCATCCATGGAACAGACAGACACATCCGCAGCGGAGAGGTCTGAGCGCCGCGAGCGCAGCACAGAATTCGTCCGGCCGGTCAACGGCCGAATGATTGCTGGTGTTGCCCAAGGGCTGGCAGACCACTTCGCGATCAACCCATGGATCCCCAGGATCCTCTTCATAGTCACCGCGTTCATGGGCGGGCTGGGAATCGCCCTGTACGCCGCGGGATGGGCATTCATCCGATCGGAGGACGAGCCGGACACACCGGCGGACCGGTTCTTCTCGGGGGCGTCCACGACCCGCTCGTGGTTGGGCATCGGCCTGATCGTCGTCGCCGGGATCATCATCCTCTCCAACTTCACCTTCCTCTCGGGAGATGTCGTGTGGGCGGCTGCATTCCTCGTCGTCGGGCTCCTGCTCTACATGGGGTACATCCCCGCACGCGGCGAGGCCACGAAGGCCCCGGACACGCAGCCAGGGTCGGAGTCAAAGGAGGGAGTTCAACGTATGACTTCGAATGAGACACTCGTACTGGAGACAGAGCCTGCCGGCGACTCCCCCGCCGGCGGCGCCACTCCGCCTCCGGCCACGCCGAGCCCGGTGCCACCCAAGCGTCCTCCGGCCAAGCCACGTGAGACCTCGATCCTGGGTCGGCTCACCATCGGTGTGGCGCTGCTCGGTCTCGGTGTCCTCGCGATCCTCGACAACCTCGACGTGTTCGCAGTGGAGATCGAGCCCAGGCACTACTTGGCCCTGGCGACGACCATCGTCGGAGTCGGTCTCCTGGTTGGATCCATCCTTGGACGTGCCCGCTGGCTGATCATCCTCGGGGCGATCATGGTCCCGACGCTCATGTTCTCGCCTGTGTTCGAGGCCGATTGGAATCGGGCGAACTTCGACCGGGCCGAGGTCCCGACAACCTTCGCCGAGGTGCAGGGTGTGTACGAGATGGATCTCGGCACGATGGTCATCGATCTCCGCGAGCTTCCCTGGGACGGCGAGGAGATCGGCATCAGCGCCTCCATCGACGGAGGCAGCCTGGAGATCTTCCTGCCCGAGGGGGTCGGGATCACCGGGACCGCCAGCGTCGACGCCGGCGAGGTGTCCGAACCCGGCCGCGCAAGCGCCGGGCTCGGCGACCCGTCACTGGACTGGACGGAAACCGGAGAGCTCGGAACGGTCCTCCTGGACGCCCACGTGAACCTGGGCAACATCGAGATCCACCGCTAGGAGCAACTCATGAAGACACACAGTTTCGACGCACTCTCATTCATCGCAGGTCTGTTCATCACCGCAATCGGTCTGACCTTCCTGCTCCTCCCCGGATTCTCCGAGATCGTCGACTTCCTCACCGACAGTGGCGCCTGGTTCTGGCCAGTGGTCCTGATCGCGATCGGGGTCGGTGTCCTGGCCCCGCTCGCTGTGAAGAGCACCCGCCGGGACGACGACTGGGAGGATCAGTCGGAGGTGACCGAAGTCTCTTGAGCGGCACGTGGCCTGACGATCCGATATAGCGATCTGATCGCCACGAAGAGCACGAGGAAACCGAAGGCAACAGACAGAGTCCGACCTTCGAGGCCGAGGGCGAGGCGGGTGCCGACCAAGGTGCCGGCCACGCCCCCGGCCCCGAGCATCAAGGAGTCGGGGATGTGGACCCGACGATTGCGCAGGTTGACCACAGACCCTGCGATCGCCGTCAGGACGATGGCCGTCAGCGAGGTCCCCTGCGCAACGTGCTGGTCGAGACCGAGCAGCAGGACGGTGGCGGGCACGATCACCGCTCCGCCCCCGATCCCGATCAGACCGGCGAAGAGACCGGACACCAACCCGATCCCCAAACCGATGACGAACTGTTCGGTGGAACCGAAATCGGTCGCCCCCGGGATCGGGGCTCCCCCGAAGATCAACCGGACCCCGGCCACCAGCATGACGACGGCGAACGCGATCCCCAGGGTTCGGGAGCTCAGGTGGTGCATGACCGAGGCACCGAGGATCGAGCCGATGACACCGCCCAGCCCGACTGCGAGACCCACCCTCAGATCGATGTCCCCGGCCACTCCGTAGGAAATCGCCCCCGCGGTGGCGATGACGATGAAGGAGGCCAGGGAGGTGGCGTGCGCCCGATGCCTCTCGAAACCGGCCCAGACCAGGAGCGGAACCAGGATGATCCCACCGCCCACACCGAAGAAACCACCCATCAGGCCGGCGGCCGCCCCCATCCACACCAGCCTTCCGATCCCTACCGATTCCTGCTGGTCCACGATCCTGACCTTAGGACTACCTTCAAATGGATGGAATTCAATGACACAACGGCGTTATTGGTCGTCGATGTGCAGAACGACTTCGCCGATCCTTCCGGCAGTCTCCACGTGCCCGGCGGCGATGAGGTCATCGAATTCATCAACCGGCAGGTCGAAGAGGCAGTCTCGGCCGGCGCCACGATCGTCTACACCCAGGACTGGCATCCGCCGTCCACTCCCCACTTCGAGAAGGACGGAGGCATCTGGCCAGTCCACTGCGTCGCCGGCACGCCCGGGGCTGAGTTCCACCCCGACCTGCGTGTCGTCGACGATGCGGTCTTCATCAAGAAGGGGGTGGGGGGTGAGGACGGGTACTCGGCGTTCAACATCCGTGACCCGGTCACCGGCGCGACGGAGTCGACCGGCCTCGCCGAGCAACTGACCGGGATCCAATCCGTGGCGGTGGTCGGCCTCGCTCTCGACTACTGCGTCAAGGAGAGCGCGTTGGACGCAGCTGCCCGGTTCGAGACCACCCTGCTCGCCGATGGCACCGCTGCGGTGAATCTGAGCCCAGGGGACGGGGCACGGGCGGTGGCCGCCATGGTGAAGGCCGGGGTCGAGGTCGTCTAGCCGCCCAGACGGCGCACCAGGTCGAGCTGTAGCTCCTTCACCTCCCGGGTGAGGGACACGTGGTAGATGTGGGGGTTCACCAGACGCCTGACACCGGAGTCGAGGCGCTCCAGGTCGGCGCGCCGCCGTTTGCGGAGGGTGTCGAGATCGGGGTGTCCGTCCTGACGCCGGCCCTCGGAGAACACGGTCTCGAGCAGGTCCTCGGCGTCGGAGATCTCCGAAGTCTCGATCGTGCGGTGCACTTCCCGGTGTGGGTGGAAGAGCTCGATTCGACCGGCGGCGAGTGGTTCCTCGTCCTCGGCGGCGATGATGTCGACATTGGCCAGGCCACGGTTGTCGTAGACCCTGATAAGCCGTTTCCCGCCCGGAACCGCCATCTTCTCGATGTTCTCCGAGATCTTGATCGCGGGCTCCCACTCCCCCGCCTCGTCCCGAATCGCCACCAGCTTGTAGACCCCGCCCAGTGCCGGGTCTCCATGTGAGGTGATCAGCCGGGTGCCGACGCCGAAGGTCACCCGGGACACCAATGCGGCCGGGTCCAGCCCGTAACGCGGAGCTTCCGACTCCAGCTGGGAGAGGATCTGCCATATCACCAGCTCGTCGAGATCCGAGGAGAGGACGATCGACACATGGTCGAAACCGGCGTCGTTGAGGAGCGCGGCGGACTGGATCGTCATGTAGGCCAGGTCTCCGGAGTCGATCCTCACGCCCACCGGCTCGTGCCCGGCCTCTCGCAGCTCGTGGAAGACAGTGATCGCGTTGGGGATGCCGGACTCGAGGACGTCGATGGTGTCCACCAACAGGATGCACTCGTCGGGATACATCTCGGCGAAGCTGCGGAACGCCTCGAGCTCACTGGAGCCCAGGGCCATGAAGGCCTGGACCATGGAGTGTGCGTGAGTCCCCTTGGGATCGAGACCGAGGGCGTGGGACAGGGCGACGTTCGAGGTGAAGTCGGCGCCACCGACGAGCGCGGCCCGACCACCCGCGTGCACCCCGCTGTGCGGCCCCCTGCGCATACCGAACTCGAGCACGGTGGCTCCCCGGGCGGCGTCCTCGACCCGTGCGGCCTTGGTGGCGATGAGGGTCGGATAGTTGAGCCGGTTCAGGAAGGGAGTCTCCAGGATCTGGGTGATGGCCAACGGCCCGCGCACCGTGGCGATCGGGGCGTTGGCGTGCACGACACGGCCCTCGGGGACGGCGTCGACGCGCACCGCGGAGAGATCGCCGTTCTCGTGCAGCCAGTCCAGGAACTCGGGGTCGAAGCGTTTCGCCCCGGTTGCGGTCTCCTGGCTGGCCAGCAGGTCGATGTCGGCCTGCTCGAAACGCACCTTCTCCATCCAGTCGAGAAGCCAGCCCAGGCCCGCCGAAACGCAGTAGCCGGCCTGATGGGTCCCGTAGTCGGGGTACCTGCGGAAGAAGTAGTCGAACTGGGCCTCACGTTCGCCCAGCCCCTCCTTCCAGTACACCTGGGCCATGGCCAACTGGTACTGATCGGTTGCCAGGAGACCGTCGAGCCGGTCGTTCGCTTCGGGGTTGCCCATCGATACGGAGACTAGGTGTGATCGATGACGAGGCCCTCTGCGGGCCCCAGGGTCACTTCCTTGTCGCAGCGGCCTCCCCGGTCCTCATCGGAGGTGGAGAAGACGATCTGACCTCTCCCGGTGCGCACCACCGTCTCCTCGTTGGAGAAGTTGAGGGCGACGGTCATGGTCTCGGTGTCCGACTCGCGCCGGTAGACGAGCACGTCCTCGGTCGACGAGGGGTGGGTCAGATAGGAGCCGATCCGTAGCGCCGGGTGGGCCTTGCGCAGGGCCAGCAGCCGCCGGTAGAGGTGGAGCGTCGATTCAGAGTCACCGAGCTCGGTCTCGACATTGATCGTCTCGTAGTCGGGCCCTATCGGAAGCCAACTGGTGACGCCGGGTGGGGTGAAACCGGCGTTCTCGCCCGGCGTCCACTGCATCGGGGTGCGGGCGCCGTCCCGGCTCAACCAGGGGACGTTGTACCCCCAGGGGTCGCGGGCCCGGTCCTCGGAGATGGTCACCTGGCGCAT
>DASSVE010000003.1:0-11987 GCA_035706345.1 Acidimicrobiia bacterium | reverse complement strand
CATCCCGACCGACTGCTCGTTCTGGAGCTTCTTGCCCTCGCTCATCAGCGCCGGCGCGACCATCACCTCGGCCCGCTGGAAGGAGCGGATGTCCTCGTAGCCCGTGGTGGCCATCGAGGTCTTCAGCGCTCCCATCAGGTTCAGCGTCCCGTCGTTCTCGTGGGCCGGCCCGAGGAGGATCTCCTTCAGGCTCGCCACCTGCTCCGTGCGCACGCGGGCGCCGCGTGGGAGCGTCGGGTGGAACGTCGCCATGCCCCAGTGCGTGCCGCGGCCCGGCGCACGAGAACGACGGCCGACGCAATCTGTTCGGTGGTCTTCGGATGTCCATGGCCACGACCGGATATTCGGACGTCAAGGAGTTCCAGAAGGCGGAGGTCATGATCGCCCCCTCCCTCCAGACAGAGGGCAAGTCTCTGCAGCGCTCGCAGAGGGTCGGGATGGGATGACGCGGCTTGCTCGGCAGGCCTCGCAATCCCTTGGGTCCGGCGACGTCCTCGTCGTCGACTTCGGTGCCCAGTACGCACAACTGATCGCCCGCCGGGTGCGGGAGGCCCATGTTCGCTCAGAGATCGTCCCTCGTTCCATCACCGCGGACGAGGTGCGGCGTCGTCGACCGCTCGGTCTGATCCTCTCCGGCGGCCCGGCGTCTGTCTACGCCGAAGACGCCTATCGGATCGACCCCGGGATCATCGAGCTCGGGATCCCGATCCTCGGGATCTGTTACGGGCACCAGTTGCTCGCCGACATGGCGGGGGGCCGGGTCAGCAACACAGGCGACGGCGAGTACGGCAACACGAGTCTCGAAGTAACCGCCGACTCGTTGCTCCTCTCCGGGCTGCCGGTCACCCAACAGGTGTGGATGTCGCATCGTGACCAGGTCGCCGAGACCCCTCCGGGCTTCACGCCGGTTGCCATCTCTCCCGGGGCCGCGGTGGCCGCCATGGAGGACCGGGACCGTGGGCTCTACGGGGTCCAGTTCCACCCCGAGGTTGCCCATACCCCGCGGGGCTCGGAGATCCTCAAGCGATTCCTCTACGAGGTGTGCGAGGCCAGCCCATCGTGGACCTCACACTCGATCATCGAGACCCAGGTTGCCGCGATCAGGGAGATGGTGGGAGAGGAGGGTCGTGCCATCTGCGGGCTCTCCGGCGGGGTCGATTCGGCGGTGGCCGCGGCCATCGTCGCCAAGGCGATCGGAGACCGGCTGACCTGCATCTTCGTCGACCACGGGCTGATGCGGGCCGGGGAGGGTGAGCAGGTCGAGGAGACATTCCGGTCCAACTTCGACGTAGACCTGGTCCACGTGAAGGCCGCCGACCGCTTCCTGGAACTCCTCGAGGGGGTCACTGATCCCGAGGAGAAGCGGAAGACCATCGGGGAGACCTTCATCCGTGTCTTCGAGGAGGCCGCAGCCGGCGCCGGCGACGCCTCCTTCCTGGTGCAGGGGACTCTCTACCCGGATGTGATCGAGTCGGGGTCCGACTCCGCTGCCACCATCAAGACCCACCACAACGTGGGTGGTCTCCCTGCGGACATGAAGTTCCGCCTGATCGAGCCGCTGCGCGACCTGTTCAAGGACGAAGTCCGGGCGGTGGGCGAGGAGCTGGGGCTGCCCGAGGAGATCGTCTGGCGTCAGCCCTTCCCCGGCCCCGGTCTGGCGGTGCGGATCATCGGCGAGGTGACCCGGGAACGTCTCGACATCCTCCGGGCGGCGGACACCATCATCCTCGAAGAGATCAGGCGTGCCGGGTTGTACCGGGATATCTGGCAGGCCTTCGGGGTGCTCCCGGCGATCAAGTCCGTCGGTGTCCAGGGCGACGGGCGCACCTACGCCTATCCGCTGATCGTGCGGGCGGTCACGTCGGAGGACGCAATGACCGCCGACTGGGCCCGCATCCCCTACGAGGTCCTGGAACGGATCTCCTCCCGCGTCATCAACGAGGTGCCCGGCATCAACCGGGTGGCCTACGACATCTCTTCGAAACCACCGGCCACGATCGAGTGGGAGTAACCGGGTCTCAACCCGTTCTGTAAGGGAAAACCGCCGTTTTCCGTCGGTTTCCCCTCACAGAATCTCGCCCGAGCCGTCGTAGGGTCTCTTAGGACATCGTCCAACACTGCCGATACTGAATGTGTTGGGAGATCCGACTTGGACCTGAACACACCTGAGCTCACGAAGATCTTCCGTGAGGAGGTGGACGAGCGCTCGCGCCGTTTGATCACGGGCGCCCGGGCACTTTCGGCGGGAGAGTTGGCCGCGGATTCCGTGGCCGACCTGGTACGTGACGCCCACACCATCAAGGGGTCGGCCGGGCTCTTGGGCTACGAGTTGATTCGCGACGCGGCTGCGCTGCTGGAGGGATTGTGGCGCAAGCTCTCCGAAGGAGGTTCTCTCTCCCCGGACCAGGTGGTCTCCATGGAGGCCCTCTCCACGAGGCTGCTCCCCGCCATCGACGACCCGGACGATCGGGGGCTGCGGGCTCTGGTGACGGGCCAGTCCGAGCCGGCGGCCGAGGCGGAGGAGGAGGCGCGGCCCGATGTGGTCACCCTGCGGGCGACCGAAGTGGGGAGTCTGGGAGGTCTGCTCACTTCTGTGTCCGAGTCTCTCCTCGGCGGGGCCACCCGGGTCGACACCGCCGACCTCTACAAGCTGATCAACCGCATCGTGGAGGTGGCCCTGGACGCCGAGGCCATCGCTGATCTCTCGCTGGTCTCCATCGAGGGCGCCGACCCTGAGCTGTTCCGACGGTCGTGGCGAGCCCAGCTGGCGAGGTTGAGCGAGTCGATCACCGACATCCAGGACCAGGCGGTGTCCCTCGCCAACGTCTCCTTCTTCGACGCCGTCTCGACGTTCCCTCAGTTCGTCCGGTACCTGGGTCGACGCTCGGGCAAGGACGTCAGGTTCGAGCTGACAGGCCACGACGTGCAACTCGATCGTCAGATCGTGGACCTGGTGCGCGAGCCGCTCCGGCATCTGCTGGTCAACGCCGTCGACCATGGGATCGAGAAGCCGGATGTCCGAGTGGCTCAGGGGAAGGCAGCCACAGGCGTGGTGCGGGTGGCCGCCCGCGTGGTCGACGACCGGGTCGAGGTCAGCGTCACCGATGACGGCGCCGGGGTCGACTGGGGGCGTGTCGCCGAGGTGGCCCGTGCCTCCGGGCTGACCGTCACCCCACCCGACCTGTCGCCGATTCTGTTCCATCCCGGGTTCACCACCCTCGAGGAGCCGACGGAGTTCTCGGGCGCCGGGGACGGTCTCCCCGAGGCTGCGGAGGCCGCCGCCCACGTTCACGGGGCGGTGACCCTCGACTCCGAGACGGGGAAGGGAACCTCGGTGACCCTGACGCTGCCGCTGTCGATGGTGCTGCAGAACGTGGTCGTCGTCGCCGAGGGGGAGCAGTTCTGGGGGATCCCCGAGGCCTCAGTCGAGGCGTCGATGCCGTTGGCCAACGCCGAGTTCATCACGCAGGGGAACGGCCGTGAGGTCAGGTTCGAGAGCGCCGCGGTCCCTGTCCTCTCCCTTTCCTCCGCGGTCGGCACCGAAGAGCCGAGCGACGCCTCCGAGATCGTGGTGGTCAACACCAGATCCGGTCTGGTGGCGATCACGGTCAGCGAGATAATCGATCGCCGCCGGGTGGCGGTGAAGAACCTGGGCCCGATCATCGAGGGGAGCGGGGCGATCAAGGGCGCCGCCCTCCTGGGAGGCGGTCAGGTGCTGGTAGTGCTCGACCCGGATTTCCTCGGTGTCGTCGCCCGACACCGGCCCCATCTCGTCCAAGATCGCCCCCGCATCCTGGTTGTGGACGACTCGGCCGGGGTCCGCCAGCTCCTGTCGGCGACGCTCAACGGTGCGGGCTTCGACGTTGAAGTGGCCAGTGGTGCCCGGGATGCCATGCTGGCCATGGCCAGGTCCGGGTTCAGCGCGATGGTGGTCGACTACTCGATGCCCCGCTCCAACGGAGTCGAGCTGGTTCGTGCCATGCGCAGCGCCGACGTGCGGATCCCCATCGTCATGGTCTCCGGCGTTGCCACCCAGGAGGAGAAGGACGCCGCCTGGTCGGTCGGGGTGGACGCCTACCTGGACAAGTTCGACCTCCGCCAGGGGGTTCTCACCAAGACTCTGCGTCAGCTGATCGGCATGGAGGACGCCGACACCGCCTGACGGCTCGCCAAGAGGTTCAGGACACCCTGAGCAGGGCCGATATTCCAATACGGATGTTCGATCTGCCCGGCCTCGACGACTTTTGGGTGATCCTGCCCGCCCTGGTGGGTTTGGCCACCGTGTTCTGGGCATGGCGCATCACGGCCCACGGCCGGGAGCGGGAGCGGGAGGTCCGTCGGCTCTCCGAGGAGGCGCACACGATCAAGAACGACTTCGTGGCGCTGGTCAGCCATGAGCTCCGCACCCCCCTGACGTCGATCGCCGGATTCTCCGACACCCTGGCCGAGTCGTGGCGCGAGCTGCCCCCCGACGAGGTCGACGAGTTCATCTCCATCATCCACCGCCAGGCGATCTACCTGGGCGACCTGGTGGAGGACGTCCTCGTGATCCCGCGGCTGGAGGCGAACCGGCTCCGTCTGGACCCCGATCTCTTCGACCTGGGCGACCTCATCGAAGACGTGGCCCAGATGGTGTTCCCCAACGGCGGCAGGAAGTCCTCCCTGGTCTCGCTGCCCGATGGTGTCCGTGTCTACGCCGATCGGCGCCGGGTGCAACAGGTCATCCGCAACGTCATGGAGAACGCCCGCAAGTACGGCGGTGACCAGATCCTGGTCGAGGGTTTCGTGCTCGGCGACCAGTACCTGATCATCGTCTCCGACAACGGCCCCGGCGTCCCCGACGAAGAGACCCAGAAGGTGTTCGAGGACTTCGAGCAGCTATCCAAGGGTGACGCCAGGGATTCGAGTGGCATGGGTCTCGGTCTGCCCATCGCACGACGTCTGGCCCGGGCCATGGGCGGGGACGTCTGGTACGAGCGGCGTTTCCCCACGGGTGCCCGCTTCTGCTACTCGCTGCCTCTCAACCGTCGCAGCGTGCTCGCCGACGACGACGGTCTGCCCCGCGAGCCCGGCTCCGAGGATCGCGTCCGGGTCGAGCTCCCCGAATCGGTCGTCGCCGAGAACTCGTAGCCCGTTCTGTGCGGATCTAGTACGCGTCACGCGCACTAGATCCGCACAGAATGGCTGAATCTCTGATCACACACGTGTGATTCTGGCGGTGGGGACCGGTACCATCGGCGCCGATGACCCAGCAGACGCAGTGGCTCGTGGACGACGTACCCACCGAATCGCCACTGTTCGCCGATCTCAACCCGACCCAACGTGAGGCGGTCGCCGCCACCGAGGGCCCGGTCCTGGTCGTGGCCGGCGCCGGGTCGGGCAAGACCCGAGTCCTCACCTATCGCATCGCCCACCTGATCCGGGACCTGAGCGTCCCACCCGACTCGATCCTGGCGATCACGTTCACCAACAAGGCGGCCAACGAGATGAAGGAGCGGGTCGGTCTCCTGGTGGGGGGAATGGTCCGCTCGATGTGGGTCAGCACCTTCCACTCCTCATGTGTCCGCATCCTGCGTCGCGAGGCGACCAGGCTCGGTTACCGATCAGGATTCACCATCTACGACGAAGCCGACTCCCTCCGGCTCCTCCGCATCGTGATCAAGGACCTCGATCTCGACAACAAGCGGTTCCCCGAGAAGGCGATGAAGGCCGTCATCTCCAACGCCAAGAACGAGCTGATCGACTACGAGACCTTCGCCGATCAGGGAGACGGCTTCTACCACGAGCAGGTGGCCGACGTGTACCGGCTCTACCAGCAACGTCTGCTCGAGGCGTCTGCCATGGACTTCGACGACCTGCTCATGGTCACCGTGGAGCTGTTCGCCGCCTTCCCCTCGGTGCTGGAGCACTATCAGCAGCGTTTCCGCTACGTCCTGGTCGACGAGTACCAGGACACCAACCACTCCCAGTACATGCTGGTGAAGCAGCTGACCGACGCCCACCGAAACCTGTGCGTGGTCGGAGACTCGGATCAATCGATCTACAAGTTCCGGGGCGCCGACATCCGCAACATCCGTGACTTCGAGAAGGACTATCCGGACGCCCGGGTCATCGTCCTCGACCAGAACTACCGCTCCACCGAGACCATCCTCGAAGCCGCCAACTCGGTGATCTCCAACAACACGAGACGGACCCCGAAGCATCTCTGGTCCGATCGTGGCACCGGCCGCGCCATCGTCCGTTTCGAGGCCGAGGACGAGCATGACGAGGCGGGCTATCTCGTCGACGAGATCGAACGTCTCCAAGCCGAGGGCTTCAATCTGGCCGACGTCGCCGTCTTCTATCGAACCAACGCCATGTCCCGTGTCATCGAGGACGTCTTCGTCCGCCGGAGCGTCCCGTACACGGTCGTGGGGTCGGTCAAGTTCTACGACCGCAAGGAGATCAAGGACGCGGTCGCCTATCTCAAGATGCTGGTCAACCCGTCGGACGAGATCTCGGTGAAGAGGGTCATCAACGAGCCGAGGAGGGGGATCGGGGACACCACCATCGCCCACGTCGACCGATTCAGCCAGGCCAACGGGATCAGCTTCTTCGAAGCCCTGACCCGCGCCAGGGAGATCCCCCAGCTCACAGCGCGCGCCCAGGGCGCCCTGCTGGAGTTCGCCGCCATCCACGACTTGCTCCGCAGCCGGGTCGAGGAGGGCGGTGTCGAGGCGGGGGTGCAGGCCGTCCTCGACGACACCGGCATGGTCGCCGCGTACGAGGCGGAGCGCACCGTGGAGGCGATGGGACGGGTCGAGAACCTCAGGGAGCTGGTCAGCGTGGCCGCCGAGTTCGAGAGCGCCAACGAGGGGGCGGTGATCGGGGACGAGCCCTACGACTCGCTGGACAACATGACCCGGCTCGAGGTCTTCCTCGAATCCACCTCCCTCATCGCCGACATCGACGAGTGGGACGAGGGTGCGGGAGCGGTCACGCTGATGACACTGCACACGGCCAAGGGGCTCGAGTTCCCGGTGGTCTTCATCGTCGGGATGGAAGACGGTGTCTTCCCTCACATGCGCTCACTCGGAGACCCCGACGAGCTCGAGGAGGAGCGACGTCTCGCCTACGTAGGGATAACCAGGGCCCAGGACCGGCTGTACCTCAGCTCGGCCTGGCAGCGGATGCTCTTCGGAGGCTCCAGCTACAACCCGCCGTCACGGTTCCTCCAGGAGATCCCGGACAACCTCGTGGAGAAGGCGGCGAAACGCCAGAGGGACAAGCCGGCCGACCGGGCCGCCGCCCGTGGTCCACGGACCACCGTCGAGGCCGGTGACATTGGGCCCGGTGACCGGGTACGCCACGACAAGTGGGGTCTGGGAACGGTGCGCGAGGTCATAGGCGAGGGCGATCGGGCCGAGGCCGAGGTGATGTTCGACACGCAGGGGAAGAAGCGCCTGCTTCTCTCCTGGGCGCCCTTGGAGAAGGCCTAGAAGGGCGGAACCACCGGGAGCAGGCCCAGAGCCACCAGCCCGAACACGAAGAGGAAGACCGCGACCCCGAGGGCGATTTCCCTGTTTCTCTTCTCCGAGAGCTTGGAACTGACCCCGGCGAAGAAGATCACGAGGGCGAAGCCCACCGTGGTCAGCACGTAGTTGTCCCCGTTCTGGTTGGCGTCCAGAGCCGCCTGCCTGTGCTCGTCGGCTTCCTCGAGCCGCTCATCCGCCAGCTCGGCTGCCTCCTGGCGGTACTCGGCCATCGTGAACGGTGTCGGCTCGGCGTCCGGGTTGGTGAGAGGCTCGGTGGCCAGCCATGCGTCCAGGGCCACCTTGAACTCGGGCCGCATGCGGGCGAAGTAGAACGCAGACAAAGTGTCTGGTTGCGGCTCATACCCCGCTTCGGAAACGGGTGCGATGACACCCTCTTCGATCTCAGCGGCAACGGCATCGAGCCACTGAGTGAAGACGTTCACGTCTACTGCACGCTGCTGTCCGGCGAGCGTGTCGGCCCTGGTGGATTCGAGACGCGACCCGTTGGCGGCGCTGAACTCGATCGCCATGATGCCGCTCCACTTGGTGGCCTGGAAGGCGCACCAGGCGGTGAGGATGGCAGCGAGGGCCATCACGATGGTCGCGATCAACTCGATGCGGTCGGAGGCGCCCAGAAACAGTTCGCCGTCGGCGTCTTTCACATCAGCCTGAGCCATCGTCAGGCCTGTTCTACACGCTCCAGCAGCTCGAGCCAGCTTCCGATGAACTTCTCGACGCCCTCGACCTCGAGGGAGGTCACGACCTCCTCGTAGGAGACCCCCACTTCCTCCATGCGCTCCAGGAGGTCGTTGGCGCGCACGATGTCCACCGCGTCGAAGGGCCGCGGATTCGGGTTGCCGTGGTCCTGGTAGGCATCGATCGTCTCGAGAGGCATGGTGTTGATGGTGTCCTTGGCCACCAGGCTCTCCACATAGAGGAGGTCCGGGTAGGCGGGATTCTTGGTCGACGTCGACGCCCACAGGGGCTTCTGTATGTTGGCGCCCTTGGCCGCAAGATCCTCGAACCTGCCGTTGGAGAAGGTCTCCAAGAAGATCCCGTAGGCAACGCGTGCGTTGGCCACGGCGAGCTTGCCCTGCAGTTCGAGGGCGTCGTCGGTCCCGATCTCCTGGAGACGCCGGTCGGCCTCGGTGTCGAAACGGGACACGAAGAACGAAGCCACCGAGTGCACCTTCGACGGATCGCCACCGACTGCGATCAGGTCCTCGATGCCTGACAGGTAGGCGTCGATCACTTCCCGGTAGCGGTCGAGGGAGAAGATCAGGGTGATGTTCACCGGGATGCCCTCAGCGGTCAGGGCGCGTATCGCCGGTATCCCCTCGGCCGTGGCCGGGACTTTCACCAGCAGGTTGTCGCGATCGATCTGCTTCACCCAGTCGCGGGCCTCGGCGATGGTGGCCTGAGTGTCCTTGGCCAGGGTGGGGGATACCTCGACCGAGACGAACCCGTCGGAGCCCCCTGTTGCCTCGTGGACCGGGGCCAGGACGTCGCAAGCCCTGACCAGGTCGCTCGCCATGAGTGTGCGGGCGATCTCCTCGGTCGACACCCCGGCCGACTTCAGCTCCAGCAACTCCTCCGTGTAGTCGTCGGAGCCGACGATGGCTCCGGCGAAGATGGTCGGGTTCGAGGTGACCCCGGTGACCGCGTCCTCCTCGATCCGTCGGGCCAGTTCACCGGTGTCGAGCATGCGACGTGAGATCTGATCAGACCAGATGCTGACCCCCGCCGCGGCCAGCCCGTGGAGATTGGACTTGGGCATGTCTCCAGCGTAGGTCGCTCCGAGGGATGAGTCATCACCTTGGAGGGCAACTACTCTCCGCCTGCCCATGCCCCGACGGATCCTCATCGCCAAACCCGGTCTCGACGGGCACGATCGTGGGGCCAAGGTCATCGCCAGAGCCTTGCGTGACGCCGGTAACGAGGTCATCTACTCGGGTCTGCACCAGACCCCGGCCCAGATCGCCGAGACCGCGGTTCAAGAGGACGTCGCAGCCGTGGGTCTCTCCTCGTTGTCAGGGGCACACAAGACGTTGTTCCCCCAGGTCGTGGCCGAGTTGGCGCAACGCCAGTCGGACGACATCATCGTGTTCGGTGGCGGCGTGATACCGGAGTCGGATATACCGGTCCTCCAAGAGGCAGGGATCAGGATGATCTTCACGCCCGGGACCCCGTTGGACGAGATCACCACCTGGGTCGAGGAGAACGTCCCGGAACGGGTTTGAACCGAACGAGCGAGAGGAAGAGATGAAGATCCACGAGCACCAGGCCAAGCAATTGCTTGCGGCCCGGGGCATACCCGTCCCGCTGGGGAGGGTGGCCCGCTCGGTCGACGAGGCGGTGGCCGCGGTGCGACCCCTCATCGAGGAGTCGGGTAATCCCGTGGTCGTGCTCAAGGCACAGATCCACGCCGGTGGGCGGGGGAAGGGGACTTTCAAGGAGCACCCCGAGGTCAGGGGGGTCAACGTCATCGCCGACGCCATCGAAGGCGGCCCTTCGGCAGCGGAGGAGAAGGTACGTGAGCTCGCCCAGAAGATGCTGGGGAGCACCCTGGTCACCATCCAGACCGGTGAGGAGGGGAAGGTGGTCAACCGGCTGTACGTGGAGCAGGGCGTCGACATTGCCCGCGAGCTCTACCTGGCGGTCCTCCTCGACCGCACGGTCTCACGCAACATCGTGATGGCTTCCACGGAGGGCGGTATGGAGATCGAGAAGGTGGCCGAGGAGACACCGGAGAAGATCCTGCGCGCAGAGATCGACCCGGCCATCGGATTCGCTCCGTTCCAGGCCAACGAGCTCTCCTTCGGGCTCGGCATGGAGGGTGATGTCGCCAAGAACTTCGGCCGCTTCGTCAAGGCCCTGGCGGACACGGCGACCGACCTCGACACCGATCTCATCGAGATCAACCCCCTGGTGGTCACCGGCGACGACCGCGTGGTGGCGCTGGACGGAAAGATGTCGTTCGACGACAACGCCCTCTACCGGCATCCGGACATCGCCGAGATGCGGGACGAGTCGGAGGAGGATCCCTTGGAGCTGGCGGCCAAGAACGCCGGGCTCAACTACATCAAGCTCGACGGGACCATAGGGTGCCTGGTCAACGGGGCCGGTCTGGCCATGGCCACGATGGACACCATCAAGCACGTCGGAGGGGAGCCGGCCAACTTCCTCGACGTCGGTGGCGGCGCCACCGCCGACCAGGTGACCACCGCCTTCCAGATCATCACCAAGGACCCCAACGTGAAGGGGATCTTCGTCAACATCTTCGGTGGGATCATGCGGTGTGACATCATCGCAACCGGCATCGTCGAGGCGGTGGAGAGGGTCGGGCTCGAGGTGCCGCTGGTGGTCCGTCTCGAAGGGACCAACGTCGAGGAGGGCAAGAGGATCCTCGAGGAATCGGGTCTGCAGGTGGTGAGTGCCGACAGCCTCCTCGACGGTGCGATCAAGATCATGGAGCTGACGGCATGAGTGTCCTCGTCGACAAGAGCACCAGAGTCCTGGTCCAGGGTCTGGGCAAGACCGGAGAGTTCCACACCGACAAGGCCATCGCCTACGGGACCAACATGGTGGGCGCCGTCCACCCGAGCAGAGCCGGCACCGTGGCCCATTTCGAGGGGGAGACAGACCATTCGGGTGTTCCCGGCCGCGACGACACGTACAGCATCGACCTGCCGATCTTCGGCACCATGCGTCAGGCGGTCGAGGAGACCGGTGCCAATGCGTCGGTGGTGTACGTGCCGCCGCCATTTGCCGCCGACGCCATCATGGAGGCGATCTCGGTCGGCATCGAGCTGGTGGTGGCGATCACAGAGGGAATCCCCGTGGCGGACATGATCCGGGTTAAGCGCTATCTGCACTGCACGGGAACCACGTTGATCGGCCCGAACTGCCCCGGGGTGATCACTCCGGGCGAGTGCAAGATCGGGATCATGCCCGGCTACATCCACCAGCGAGGTCGGATCGGCGTGGTCTCCCGCTCCGGGACCCTGACCTACGAGGCGGTCCATCAGCTCAGCCTGCTCGGGCTGGGCCAGACCACCGCCATCGGCATCGGTGGCGACCCGGTGAACGGCACCAATTTCGTCGACTGTCTCAGACTGTTCGAGGCCGACGAGGAGACCGAGGGTGTGATCATGATCGGTGAGATCGGCGGCAGCGCCGAGGAGGACGCCGCCGAATTCGTCAAGACGGAGATGACCAAGCCGGTGGCTGGTTTCATCGCAGGGACCACGGCGCCACCCGGGAAGCGGATGGGTCACGCCGGCGCCATCGTCAGCGGTGGCAAAGGGACGGCCGAGGCCAAGATCGCGGCGATGACCTCGGCAGGGATCGTGGTGGCCGACACCCCGTCGGGCATGGGCGAGGCGATGTTGCGTGCTCTCGGCTGAGAATCTCGCCTCGATCGAGTCGGAGGGGCGACGCATCGGCGTCTACGCCCGTCTGGACCCTGAGCGT
>DASSVE010000002.1:0-13149 GCA_035706345.1 Acidimicrobiia bacterium | reverse complement strand
GCCCGGCGAAGCATGCATCGACATCACCGTCCAGGCCGATCGTCAGGTCAGGGTCAACGTGGACAAGACCGGTCTCGGGCATCTCAGGGCCGGCCAGACCGTCCGCGTGGTCAGGGGTGAGCGCCCGGCCCGCTTCGTCACGTTCGGGACAATGGTCTTCCCCCGGCTGGTGCGTCTGAAGTTTGGTCTCGACTGATGACAGGTCGCCGATGCTGAGCCATCTCCGGGTCTCCAACCTGGGCATCCTCACCGAGGCGGCGATCGACCCGTCGCCCGGGTTCACCGTCATCACCGGGGAGACCGGGGCCGGGAAGACGCTGTTGCTCGGCGGTCTTCGGCTGATCCTGGGAGGCAAGGCAGACGCCGGCTCGGTCGGCCCGGCAGACGACACCGCCCAAGCCGATGGCGTCTTCGTGGACGGGGATGATGAGATCGGTGTCAGCCGTATCGTCCCGCGATCAGGCCGGAGCCGGGCTCATCTCGAGGGGGCGATCGTGTCGGCAGCCGTTCTCGAGGAACGTCTGGGCGGCATGGTGGAGATCGTCGGTCAGCACGACCAGCTCCTCCCCACGCGGTCCTCGTATCTGCTCGACCTGATCGACGGCACTCTCGACGACGGGGGCATGAGGACACGCCGGGCCTATGACGCGGCCTGGGCCGGCTTCCAGGAGGCGAGAGCACGCCGGGAGGCGCTGGGCGGAGATCAGATCGCACTGGCCAGAGAGCTGGACCTGACGCGCTATCAGGCTGCGGAGATCGCCAAGGCAGGGCTGGTCCCCGGGCTGGACGAGCAACTCGAGACCGACCTGTCCCGTCTCCGAAACCTGGAGGAGATCCAGGAGCATCTGGCCGAGACGGTGCGGACCACAGCCGCCATGGCCGACATGGCCGGCGAGCTGGTAGCCCGGCTCCGCAAGACCTCGGGTCTGGACCCATCCCTGGCCGGGTTGGCCGAGGAGGCCGAGGGTCTGGCGGCGTCGGTGTCCGAGCTGTCCCGGGCCGCCAACACCGCCGCCGATGGCCTCGACCTCGATGCCTCGGGTCTGGAGGAGCTGGAACAACGACTGACCGCCATCGGAGACCTGAAACGAAAGTACGGGCGCACACTGGAAGAAGTGATCTCCTACGGCGAAGGGGCGGCGCGACGTGCCAAGGAGTTGGAGACACTGCTCGGCGAGGCGGACCGCATCGACGAGACGCTGGACAACGCCAGAGCCCGACTGGTCGTGGGGGCCGGTTCGTTGCGCCAGGCTCGTGAGAAGGCGAGCCGGAGCGTGTCCGAGCGCATGGCCGAGCATCTGGCCGATCTCGGTCTCGAGACGGCCCGGATCGCTTTCAGCTTCACCGAGGTCGAGCCCGGCCCCGGTGGCGCCGACCGAGTGGCGATCAGATTCGCCTCCGACGCCCGTCTCGAGCCAGGGGACATCTCCGCCGTGGCGTCGGGCGGCGAACTGTCCCGTCTGGTGTTGGCGCTGCGTCTGTCGGCCAGGGCGCCGGGTGCGGCCACCCTCGTCTTCGACGAGGTGGACACCGGCATCGGGGGAAAGACCGCCCTGGCCATGGGGGCGAAGCTGGCCGAGCTCGCCGGCTCGAACCAGGTGCTCTGCGTCACCCATCTGCCCCAGGTGGCGGCGTGCGCCGACACCCACTACGTGGTGGAGCGGAGCACCGACGGAGGCGCAGCGGCCCGTCTGGTCGACGGCGAAGACAGGGTGGCTGAGATCGCCCGCATGCTGGCCGGACTGCCCGAGAGCGAGGCCGGGCGCATGGCGGCGGCGGAGCTCCTGGCCCGGTCCCGCTGACCGTCTCACGGCAATCGATGGTTAGCCCGACGATCGGTGCTACTGTGGCATCCCGTCATGGACGGGCCGCTCTTCGCTCAGGAATCACCCGCAGAAGACACCGCTCCCTCCACCGACCCCACCAAATACGTCTTCGTCACCGGTGGCGTCGTCTCCAGTCTCGGCAAGGGGATCGCCGCCGCTTCGCTGGGGCGTCTCCTCAAATCCCGGGGCCTGAGGGTCGTCAACCAGAAGCTCGACCCCTACATCAACGTCGACCCGGGGACCATGAACCCCTTCCAGCACGGCGAGGTCTTCGTCACCGACGACGGCGGTGAGACCGACCTGGATCTGGGCCACTACGAGCGTTTCACCGGTGAAAACCTCCGTCGGACCTCGAACGTCACCGCCGGCTCCGTCTACCTGAGCGTCATCCAGAAGGAGCGGCGCGGCGACTATCTCGGGGACACCGTCCAGGTGATCCCGCACGTGACCAACGAAATCAAGGACCGCATCCGGCGGGTGGGCAGCCAAGACGTCGACGTCGTCATCACCGAGGTAGGGGGAACGGTCGGTGACATCGAGAGCCTCCCGTTCCTCGAGGCGATCCGTCAGTTCGGCAACGAGGTGGGCCGATCCAACGTGATGTTCGTCCATGTCACGCTGGTGCCTTACATCGCCACCTCGGAGGAGCTGAAGACCAAGCCAACCCAGCACTCGGTGGCGGAGCTCAGGTCGAAGGGCATCCATCCCGACGTGATCCTGGTGCGCTCGGACCGGGACATCGACGAGTCGGTTCGTCGCAAGATCAGTCTCTTCTGTGACGTCGAGCCCAGGGCCGTGATCGCATGCCCCGACGCCTCGAACATCTACCAGGTCCCGTTGATCCTCAACGACGGTGGTCTGGACGACGTGGTCTGCGACCGGCTCGGGCTGGTGACCGGACCCCCGAATCTCGAGTCCTGGCGGGCCATGGTCGACAAGACCCTGTCCGCCACCGATCCGGTGACCATCGGGATCGTGGGCAAGTACGTCGACCTCCCCGATGCCTACCTCTCGGTGGCCGAGTCCCTGCGTCACGCCGCAGCGGCGCTCGGTCTCAAACTCGATCTGCGCTGGGTCCCCTCCGACGAGCTGACCGGGCTTCTCGCCGACTCCTACCTGGAGGACCTGGACGGGGTGGTGATCCCGGGCGGGTTCGGCTACCGAGGGGTCGAAGGGAAGATCCAGGCGATCAGATACGCCCGGGAGAACGACGTTCCCCTCCTCGGTCTGTGTCTCGGTCTGCAGTGTGCTGTGATCGAGTTCGCCCGCTCCGTGCTCGGGTTCACGGAGGCCAACAGCACCGAGTTCGATCCCTCCTCACCCCACCCGGTGATCGACTTGATGGCGAGTCAGGAGGACGTCGAGGACATGGGTGGCACCATGCGTCTCGGTCTGTATGCCGCCAAGCTGGCCGAGGGCTCGAAGGTGAGGGCCCTGTACGGCAAGGAGCTGGTCTACGAGCGTCATCGCCATCGCTGGGAGGTCAACAACCGCTACAGGAAAGACCTCGAGGGGGCGGGCATGCGTCTCTCCGGGCTCTCGCCGGACGACAACCTGGTCGAGTACATCGAGTTGATCGACCATCCGTACTTCGTCGCCACGCAAGCGCATCCTGAGTTCCGCTCCAGACCCGATGACCCGCATCCGCTGTTCGTCGGTCTGGTGGAGGCCGCGGCGCGACGGCGGGGCGGGATCAGTGTGATCGTGGAGACCTCCGAGAGCGTGATCTCTTGATCGTCGGCGTTCCCAAGGAGACCAAGACCGAGGAGCACCGGGTGGCCATCACCCCCATCGGTGTCCGCGAGCTGGTCGACCGCGGGCATCAGGTGCTCATACAGAGTGGCGCCGGTGTGGGCTCCTCGATACTCGACCAAGAGTATGAGGCCCAGGGAGCCACCATCGTCCCCACCGCCGAGGACGTCTTCGAGGGCGCCGAGATGATCCTCAAGGTCAAAGAACCGCAGGCCACCGAGGTGGAGCTGTTCCACCCCGGGCAGATCCTGTTCACCTACCTGCATCTGGCCGCCTACCCGGACCTGGCGGAGACTCTGGCTAAGCGGGGGATCATCGCCATCGCATACGAGACGGTGCAGATGCCGGACGGGTCCTTGCCCCTCCTGGCGCCCATGTCCGAGATCGCCGGCCGCATGGCCACACAGGCGGGGGCCTACCTCCTGGAGCGACCCCAGGGTGGGCGTGGGATCCTGCTCGGGGGTGTTCCCGGGGTTCGCGCCGCCAAGGTGGTCGTGATAGGTGGCGGTATGGCCGGGTCCAATGCGGCAGCGATCGCCATCGGGATGCAGGCAGGCGTGACCGTGATCGACAACGACGTCAGGAAGCTGCGGGCGTTGGACTCGCTCTACGAAGGACGGATAGCCACCCTGCACTCGAACAAGCTGACCCTGGAGGAAGAGGTGCTCGACGCCGACCTGGTCATCGGGACCGTCCTGGTGCCGGGCGCCTCGGCGCCGAAACTGGTCACCGAGGACATGGTGCGCTCCATGAAGCCGGGTGCGGTCCTGGTCGACGTCGCCATCGACCAAGGCGGTTGTTTCGCCACCTCGCGGGAGACCACGCATGCCGAGCCCGTCTACGAGAAGCACGGTGTCCTCCACTACGCAGTAGGGAACATCCCGGGTGCCGTTCCCCACACGTCGACGTACGCCCTCACCAACGCCACCCTCCGCTATGCGGTCAAGATGGCGAATGACGGGATCATCGGGGCGCTGACCGCTCTTCCCGAACTGCAGGCGGGGGTGAACATGGTTGCTGACCAGGTGTGCCATCCCGCGGTCGCCGAGAGCCTCGGAGCGGCCCACGTACCCGCGATGGAGGCCATCGCCGCCTTCCGATGACACCCGGGGTCTCCCTGGATGTCGGCGTCGAGGAGTACCTCGTCGCACTACGGGTGGAGCGCGGTCTCTCCCGGAACACCATCGCCGCCTACACCCGTGACCTGAGGCAGTACCTCGAGTTTCTCGACGGACGTGCTCCTACGGAGGAACTGGTGGCCGGGTACATCGGTGAGCTGCGACGACGTGCTCTGGCCGACTCGACCGTGGGCCGGAAGATCGCCTCTTTGCGAGGGCTCCATCGTTTCCTCGTCGTCGAGGGTCTCTGGGAGACCGATCCCACGGTGATGATCGACAGCCCCCGGAGACCGGACCCGTTCCCCAAGGCTCTCAGCATCGAGGAGACGTTCGCCCTGGTCGAGGCACCCGACACCCGGACCGCGGCGGGGCGCCGCGATCGGGCACTGCTCGAGTTCCTCTACGCCACCGGCGCCCGGGTGTCGGAGACCGTGGGCGTCGACCTGACCGATGTCGATCTCGAGGACAAGGTGGTGCTGGTCACGGGAAAAGGGGCGAAGCAGCGTCTGGTCCCGCTGGGTCGCAATGCCGTGGAGGCCATCGCCAACTGGCTTCCCGACAGGCTGCGTCTGGTGCGACGGGCAAGCCGGGGTGATCCGTTGTTCGTGAGCCTCCGGGGCCGCCGACTCACCCGCCAGGCCGTCTTCGATATCGTCAAGAAGCACGCTCGCGCCGCCGATATCGAACCCACGAGGGTGTCTCCGCACGTCCTGCGGCACTCCGCGGCCACTCACATGGTGGAGGCGGGAGCGGACCTCAGAACGGTACAAGAGATGCTCGGCCACGCTACCATCAGCACAACCCAGGTCTACACACGAGTCAGTCCTGCACACGTGTTGGAGATCTACGTCGAGGCACACCCAAGGAGCACGTAATGGCGCTCGACATCGCCAAAGCCAAAGAAGCTCTCATCAAAGAGCGTGAACGCCTCGTGCATCAGCTCGACGAACTGGGTGCTGCCGAGACCGGAGACCTCCGGGCGGACTACGACTTCGGGGGCAGTTTCGCCGACGCCGCCGCGGTGACCGCCGAGCGCACTGAGATCCTCGGGCTCATCGAGTCCCTGAAGAGCCAGCTCGACGACATCGACGCCGCACTGGAAGCGATCGAAGCCGGTACCTACGGGATCTGCGCCAATTGTGGCAACGAGATCGGCGAGGATCGTCTCGAGTTTCTCCCGGCCTCCATCCTCTGCGTGAACTGCAAGTCAAAGGTCGCCTCCTGATTTGCCAGGCTCCCCGGCGCACCTGGTCGCCAGGTTCTTCGATGTCGCATTCGCACGAGCCCTCACCGGGTCCGAACGCGCCGCGGTAGCCGCCTGGCTCGACCCGGAGCAGGCCGCAGTCTTCTTCTCCCAATCCGACGCCGACCAGCGTCACGGCTACGAGGCCGCCCTGCATCTGATCGCTGACGGGGTCGACTCCGTGGAGATCCTGCAAGCCGGGCTCCTCCACGACATCGGGAAACGGCACGCGAGTCTGGGCATCATCGGCCGCACCATCGCCTCCATCCTGATCATCCTCAGAATGCCATTGCCCGAGCGGATGAGGATGTACCGCGACCATGGGCAACTGGCGGCGCGGGAGCTGGGTGCACTCGGAGCGCCTTCTCTGGTGATCGATTTCGCCATGCACCACCACGGGGATCGACCCCCGACCATCGACCCGCGCACCTGGGCCTTCCTGGTCGCCGCCGACGAGCCTCCAAAGCCTCGGTGGGCGCTCCGGGGGCGGATAACCTCAAACGACACATGACGTTTCACGTCCGCACGACGGTCTTCGAAGGCCCTTTGGACCTGTTGCTGCAGCTCATAACCAAGCATCAGGTCGAGATCACGGCAGTCGGTCTGGCCGATGTGGTCGGCGAGTATCTCTCATTCATCGACGAGATGAAGGAGCTCGATCTCGATGTCACCTCCGAGTTCCTGCTGATTGCAGCGACCCTGGTCCAGCTCAAGGCCCAGTCCTTGTTGCCCACCAGGTCCGACTTCGACCTGGACGACGAGCTGGCGCTGGCCGAGGAACGCGACCGGCTGCTCTCACGGCTCCTGGCGTCGGTCACGTTCAAGGACGTGGCCGCGGTGCTCCTGCGCAGGCTGCAGGACACCAACCGGTTCGTGCCCCGGACCAGCGGGATCGATCAGAGGATCACCGTCCCCGCCCCCGAGGTGGCGCTCCCGGTCACCGCGGAGGAGTTGGCCGTCATCGCCGGCCGCGTGTTCACCAGGGCCACACTCGAGCCCGATCTCGACCATCTCGATCTCGACCTCCCTTCCGTGGAGATGGCCATCGAGGATTTGCGGGCACGTCTGCACCAGACCGCGATCACGTCGTTCGACGACCTGACCGAGCACTGCCGCCGACCGGTGGAGGTGGCCGCCTACTTCCTGGCCCTGCTCGAGATGGCCCGGTGGGGGCTGATCGAGGTCTCCCAGGCGGACTGGGTCTCGAAGATCGAGGTTCGCCACGTCGCCGACGGATCGCTGGATCTGACCTCGGAATGGGCGAGCTGAGATGAACGACCTGGCCGCACTGGAAGCCGTCCTCTTCGTCACCGAGAACCCGGTCCCAACCAGGGAGCTGGCAGAGGTGCTCGAGCTCCCCGCCAAACGTGTCGAGGAGCTGCTCTCCGAGCTGGACGCACAGCTCAAAGAGCGCGATGCCGGTCTGGTCCTCCGTTCGTCGGCCGGCGGCTGGCGGCTCTACAGCCATCCGGACGCATACCCGTACCTGGAGAGGTTCTCCACCTCGGCCACCGCTCGCAAGCTCTCCCCGGCAGCACTGGAGACCCTGGCGGTGATCGCCTATCGGCAGCCGGTGTCCAGAGGCCAGATCTCCGAGATCCGCGGGGTCGACTCCGACTCGGCGGTGCGCACCCTGGAGCGTCTCGGGCTCGTAGAGGAGAAGGAGCGACTCAACATCCCGGGGAATCCGGCCGTGTATCGCACAACGGATCAGTTCCTCGAGAAGCTCGGCCTCAACGACTTGTCGGAGCTGCCGCCCCTGGCGGATCATGTCCCCCCGGCCCAGTTCGTGGACACGCTCGAGGAGTCTCTTCGACCAGGCTCGGAGTGACGGATGGCGGAGCGAATCCGCATCCAAAGAGCCATCGCCGGCGCCGGTCTCATGTCTCGTCGGTCCGCCGAGGAGGCAATTCTCGCAGGTCGGGTGAGACGAAACGGCGAGCCGGTGGTCCTGGGCGACCGGGTCGACCCTGAAACGGATCTCCTCACGCTCGACGGTGTCCCGGTGCCGATCTCGGAGGACCTGGAGACCCATCTGCTCTACAAACCGGTCGGGGCCATCAGCACTGCCCGCGATCCGCAGGGCCGTGCCACGGTCGTCGATCTGGTGGCCTCGGACAAGCGTCTCTACCCGGTTGGCCGTTTGGATGCGGATTCGGAGGGGCTGATCCTGGTCTCGAACGACGGCGAGCTGACCCACAGGGTCACTCATCCCAGCTTCGGGGTCACGAAGACCTATCTCGCCGAGGTGGAGGGAAAGGTGGATCGAGGCTTGCCCAGACGACTCACCGAGGGAGTGACCCTGGAGGACGGGCTAGCGCGGGCGTCGGAGGCACGTATCGTCGACACGGCACCCGATCGCTCGTTGGTCGAGGTGGTGATGGTGGAGGGCCGGAAGCGAGAGGTGAGAAGGATGATGGAGCACGTGGGGCACCCGGTCCTGCGTCTGGTTCGCACTGCCATCGGTGGTCTGACCGCGCCGGATCTGGCCCCCGGTGAGTCACGTCGGCTGACGGCGAGCGACATACGTCGGATCTTCGAGGCAACGTGACCGGCGACTCCCGACCGATACCGGTTCTCACCGGCCCACTTGATCTCGTTGTCAGACCGCCCGGTTCGAAGTCGGAGACGATCAGGGCCCTGGCTGCGGCGGCCTTGGCGGACGGGCGGTCGCATCTGTACGCACCGCTCGAGGCGGACGACACGATCGCCATGGCCACGGCGCTACAGGCGCTGGGAGCGCACATCGAGCGAGACGGCGAGCCGTGGACCGTCGACGGGGGACGGGACCGGCTCCATCCAACGGCAACGGATCTCGATGCCAACGAGTCGGGTCTGTCTGCCCGGATCCTGCTGGCGATAGCCGGCTCTCTCGACGGGGTTTCGAGAATCGCCGGGAGAGGACGTCTTCCCGAGCGTCCCATGGGAGGGATAGTCGAGGTCCTGAGAGCCCAGGGCGTGGAAGTGATCGGTGACCGTCTCCCAATCGAGGTCCACGGGAGGGGTCCGCTCTGGGGTGGCCGCATAGAGGTCGACTGCACGGAGAGCTCCCAGTTCGCCTCCGCCATCATGCTGGTCGCCCCCCTGATGCACGAGCCGGCCACCATCGAGCTGAAGGGTCTGAGCGGCTCGGCCGGCTATCTCGACATGACCGCGTCGATCATGCGTCGGTTCGGGGCGACGGTGACCGCGACGACCACGGGTTACGAGATCGACAACGACGGTTACCGGGCAGCCGACGTCATGATCGAGCCCGACGCCTCCGCCGCGGTGTACCCCGTGTGCCTGGCCGCAGTGACCGGGGGAAGGGTTGTGGTCGAGGGTCTGGGGGAGGGATCGCCGCAGCCGGACGTCAGAGTGGCCGCGGTCCTGGAGAAGATGGGCTGTCGTGTCGACCTCGAGCCGTCTCGCGTCGTCGTCGACGCAACCGATACCCGGCTCCAGGGTGTCGACGTCGACATGTCGGCGGCCCCGGATGGCGCTCTGGCAGTGGCGGTGGCTTGCCTGTTCGCCGACGGCCCCAGCCGCATCGGCGGGCTGGGCTCGCTCCGGCACAAGGAGTCGGATCGTCTCGCGGCGATCAGCACCGAGATGAGCCGGCTCGGAGCCGACGTCGAGGTCGTGGGGGATGCACTGGTGGTGCGTCCCGGCCGGCTCCACGGCGCCGAGATCGACCCCCACGGGGACCACCGGATCGCCATGTCGATGGCAATAGCGGGGACCGTCGTGGAAGGGGTGACGATCCGCGATCCTCAAGTGGTCAACAAGACGTGGCCCGGTTTCTGGGACTTCCTCGAAAGCGTGGCGGCCGGATAGCAACGCAATCGTGTGCGCAGGTCACTATGTTTCCGATGGCGGGAGGGCCCCGGTCTCCGACTTCGCCCCCATTGTCCGAATTCCCCCCAAGTCGGACAACCCCTCCGGAGCCGGGAGTCCTCCTGCGGTGACTTCTAGGCTCCTGCCCCCATGTCGATGATCATCACCGTCGATGGTCCTGGTGGGACCGGCAAGAGCACGGTCAGCCGTCTCCTCGCGGAGCGGGCCGGTCTGCCTCATCTCGACACCGGCGCCTTCTACCGGGCGGCCACCCTGGCGGTGCTCGAGGCCGGGGTGGACCCCTACGATGAGGCCGGTGTGATCGAGGTGGTCTCCAGGTCGGACCTCGAGCAGGAGGACGGCCGGATGTACCTCGACGGTCGTGACGTCTCGGCCGAGATCCGGGAGGAACGGGTCACCTCGGCGGTCTCGGCGGTCTCGGCCCACCCCGGATTGCGGAGGATGCTCGTGGAGGCACAGCGTGCCTGGGTGGAGCGGCACGGAGGTGGTGTGATCGAGGGTCGTGACATCGGCTCGGTGGTGTTCCCGGAAGCCCCGTTCAAGTTCTACCTGGACGCCTCGCCCGAGGTGAGGGCACGACGGCGCGCCGATCAGACCGGAGAGTCGTATGACGAGGTTCTGGAAGATCTCCGTCGACGTGATCGGATCGATTCGACCAGGGCCGCCTCGCCATTGGTGGTCCCGGATGGGGCCATGGTGATCGACACCTCCAACCTCAGTGTCGAGGAGGTGGTCGAGACGATGCTGGAGGCCATCGAGGCGAAGTCCTGAAATCCGGTCGGGCACCTACCATGTTCGTAGATGACCGTCGACCGTGTCCTCCTCGCCCAACCTCGTGGCTTCTGCGCCGGGGTCGAGATGGCTATCAAGGCCCTGACCTGGATGACCAGGATCTTCGAGGGCCCTGTCTACTGCTATCACGAGATCGTCCACAACGAGTGGGTGGTCAAGGCCTTCGAGCGGGTCGGGGTCGTCTTCGTGGACGACATCTCTCAGGTTCCTGAAGGGGCCCCGCTGATGCTGTCGGCGCACGGGTCTTCGCCCCAGGTGGTCGAGGGGGCGGCGAGCCGGGCGGCGGTTGTGATCGACGCGGTCTGCCCCCTGGTGACGAAAGTGCACCACGAGGTCAAGACGATGGCCCGCAAGGGCTACGACATCATCTACATCGGGCATCAGGGCCACGACGAGGCCGTGGGCACCGTCGCCGAGGCCCCCGAGGCCATCACCCTCGTCGAGCCCGAGCAGGGTCTCGGAGCTTTCGCCCCAGCCGATGAGGACAAGGTGGCGTTGGTGGCGCAGACGACACTCGGTCTGTACGAGTGGCAGCAGGTCATGGAGGACGCCGCGGCTCGTTTCCCCAATCTGAAGACGGCCCGAAAGTCCGACCTGTGTTACGCCACCACCAACCGCCAGCAGGCGGTCACCGAGCTCTCCGAGAAGTGCGACCTGATCCTGGTGGTCGGCTCGCACAACTCCTCGAACACACAGGCGCTCGTGAGGGTGTCGCATGAGAACGGTGTGGCAGCTCACAGGATCGACTCGGCCGCCGACATCCGTGACGAATGGCTCGAGGGCGTCTCGGTGGTCGGGGTCACCGCAGGCGCCTCCGCACCCGACCATCTCGTGCAGGAAGTGATCGACCGGCTGGCGCCGACCCAGGGTTTCGAGCTGTGGTCGGCCACCGAGGAGGAGGAGTACTTCCCGCTCCCACCCCAGCTGAGGGCATTCGTGTCGACCCTGCAGACCCTCGTCGAGGCCGGTGTCACCGCATCGAACGCGGCTGCGGGGGAGTCGTGGCTGGACCGAGACCGGGAGTGGACCGCCACCGAGGCCCTCGAGCTGATCCGCGTCTGAGGTGAGCAGCCTCCCGGTCGTGGCAGTGGTCGGTCGTCCCAATGTGGGCAAGTCGACCCTGGTCAATCGGATAATCGGGTCGAGATCGGCCGTGGTCGAAGAGATGGCCGGGGTCACCAGAGACCGGAGGCAGTTCGTGGCCGACTGGGCGGGCCGCGACTTCATCGTCGTCGACACCGGCGGCTGGGAGGTGAAGCCGGACGGTGACCTGAACCTCTCCATCCGGCAGCAGGCGGAAGGAGCGGTGTCTGGCGCCGACGTCGTCATCCTGGTGCTCGATGGCACCACCGAGCTGAGTGACGACGACACAGGGGTGATCTCGATCCTCCGCTCGGCTCAGATCCCGGTCATCCTGGCGGTCAACAAGGTCGACGATGCCCAGCAGGAGTGGGAGCTGGACCGTTTCTGGAAGCTGGGGCTGGGCGAGCCGCACCCGGTCAGCGCCTATCACGGCAGGGGAGTCGGGGAGTTGCTCGACGCAGTGGTCGATGCCTTGCCGGAACGGGTCGAGGTCGAACCGGCGCCGGACGTGCCCCGTGTGGCCATCGTCGGCCGCCCCAATACCGGGAAGTCGACCCTATTGAATCGTCTGGCCGGTGAGAACCGGGTCATCGTCTCGGAACGGCCCGGGACGACCCGCGACCCGATCGACGTCGACGTCGAGATAGACGGGAAGATCTATCGCCTGGTCGACACGGCAGGGATCAGACGCAAGCCGCAGATCACCGAGGATGCCGACTTCTACGCCGTGATCCGGGCCCGGGAGGCGCTGGAGCGGGCCGACGTGGCGCTTCTCATGGTCGACGCCACCGAGGGAGTGACCCATCAGGACCAGCGCATCGCCAGCGAGATCGTCGAGGCGGGCGCCGGTTTGATCGTCGCCCTGAACAAGTGGGATGCACTGGACGAGGACCAGCGGGAGATCACAGAGCGATCGCTTCCCGACCGGTTCTCGTTCATCTCGTGGGCGCCGGTGCTGCGGATGTCGGCGAAGACGGGGGCGCGCACGCATCGGCTGGGGGCGGCCCTGGAGACCGTGTTGGAGACCAGGGAGTTTCGCATTCCCACCGGGGTCCTCAACCGGGCGATCAGGGAGTGGACTTCGGCCCATCCACCACCGGTCCGCAAGGGGCGTCGCCCCAAGCTGCACTACGCGGTGCAGGCGGGGACGGCGCCGCCGACATTCGTGCTGTTCGTCTCCGGTGGCGAGTTGGGGGACGACTATCTGCGTTACCTGGAGAACCGGCTCCGGGAGACCTATGACTTCATGGGCAACCCGATCCACTTCGTGACCCGGAAGCGGGGGGAGAGGTGACCGAGAACCATGACCACGAGGAGGTCAAGACCCCTTGGACCTTCAAGTTGATGATCGTTCTGGTCGTGATCTATCTGGGGTGGCGTCTGATCGAGGTCCTCATCTGGCTCTGGAACGCCGTGTTCAATTGAGGAGACTGGCCACGCTCCCGACCCGATAGTCGGCGTACGCACTCAGGTAGATGGCCGTGTACCCGGCCACGGC
>DASSVE010000001.1:0-9728 GCA_035706345.1 Acidimicrobiia bacterium | reverse complement strand
GATGTTGTACTTCCCGAAGATCACGCTGGGGATGTTGAATTCCTCCTCGATGGTCGGGACTTCGAAGTCACCGACCGACATGATGTCGGCATTGCCCCCGGCATAGACACCGACTTCGTTCCAGGTCGCCGAGTCGAGGATGGCGATGTTCGCCTCCGACTCCATTTGCTCCCTGATACCTGAGTCCTTCAAGTAGTCCCACACCGGATCGGGAGCGAAGGCGAAGCGAATCACCTTCAACTCGTTGGGATCGGTAGTGGTGTCACTCCCGGAATCCCCATCGCCGCAAGCAGCGGCGGTGAGGGCAACGACAACGGCTAGCACAATCAGCCGTGTGGCCTTCTTGGCCATTGGGGTTCCTCCTCTTTAGCCCGGACCGGAGCCGTGTGACTCACTCAAACCGGTCTGTGTTGCACAATATACATTCCATGATGTGCGGGTGGGGCGATGGAAAACGGGTGCTCAGATGTCGCAGACGGGCGTCGTCGACGGGCCCGTGACGGCCGGATCGCCGGTGTGACCGAGCGCTGACAAGGCGTCGACCGCCGTCTCCAGATCGGGCTCGACGAGGGCGTCATCGGTGACCCAGCTCCACGCGATCTTCCCGTCGACACCCACCACGAACACGGACCTCTTCGCCAGACCTGTGTGTCCTTTCCAGACCTCGTACTGGGCGCCATACGAACTGGCTACGACACCGTCCCAATCCGAGAGCAGGGGGAAATCGATTCCCAGCGCTTCGGCGAACGCCATCTGGGAGAAGGTGGCGGTCACGGCGATGGCCACGGGCTCACCGCCCGCGGAGCGGATTCGGTTGGTCAGCTGACCCAACTGGGCCAGTTCGTGCCCTCAGACGTGCCCGAAGTCGAAGACGTAGAAGGCGATCAGGGCCGGCCCCTGCTCCAGCAGCCCGCTCAAGGACACGTTTTGCTCGAAGGTCCGCCTTAGCTCGAAGTCAGGTGCCACATCGCCGGGACGCAAGGCTTCACCCGATCCGTGAGCCAAGCCGCGATTACTGCTCGGGGCCATGACGCATCCTATCGGGGGGCCGGGAGACGGTCAGGCGCCCCACTCCTCGGGTGGCTCCGAGTAGCCCTCCTTGAACAGGTAGTACTCGTGCAGGGAGCGGCACAGACCGATCTCGTCGAAGTGGAGGAGCAAGGCACCGGCCAGGGTCATCGGGCTCTCCGCAACCGTCATGGTCGTCCAGAACTCGACCACCGCCCGGTCGCCGTCGACCACCGGTGTCCCCATCCGCACGGTGACATCGGACTGAGCGGCAGTGACCCCCGACCAGTACTCGACCACGCCGGGTCGGCCCCGATGCGGGTCCTGGAAGATGTTGTCGCGATAGGTCCCGTCCTCGGTGAAGAGGGCGGCCGCGGCCTGGCTGTCAGCGTTCTCCCAGGCGAGCCGGTACTTCTCCGCCCACTCTTGAACTGCCTCTCGATTCACCTCGGTCCTCCTTTCCGGTCCGACGAGGATAGGTCCCCGATCCGGTCGTCCTAACCTCGTAGATTCCCGCCGTGCCCGAGCCCAGGAGCATCCTCTCCCGAGAGCTTTTGCCCGCGTCGATCGCGGTCTTCGCCAGTGCCACGCTGGCCTCTTTCCAGGCGTTGGGCATCGCCGCCGCCCTTCCTGACATCGCCACCGACCTGGGCAACGTCTCCCTGCTCCCATGGGTGATCACCGCGTATCTGCTCACGTCGAGCCTGGCCACGGTGATGGTGGGGCCTTTCGTCGACGCGGTCGGGGTGTCTCGCATGTTCCGGATCGCGGTGACCGTGTTCGCTCTCACCGGGTTCGCCACCGCGCTGGCGCCGTCGATGGAGACCCTGGTGCTGCTTCGTCTCTTCCAGGGAGCGGGAGCCGGGCTGATCCTGGCCACGGGAACCACGGCGATCGCGGTGACCTACCCGCAGCATCTGGTGGGACGCGCGTTCGCCGCCAACGCCACGGTCTGGGGAGTGATGGGCGTCGCCGGGCCCGCCGTGGCGGCTCTGATCCTCACCTTCTTCTCGTGGGAGTGGATCTTCTACCTGAATCTCCCGCTGGGAGCGATTGCCCTTTTCGCCGGGTGGAAAGTGTTCCCGGGTGGTCTCGGGGAGACCACCGGCAGGTTCGACCCCATTGGGGCTGTTCTGCTCACCGTGATCACGGTGGCCACGCTCTTCGCAGTCGACGCACTCAGTCTCGTCTCGCTGGGGTGGCTCGGGGTGGCCACGCTGGCGTTGGTGCTTTATGTGCGACATGCTCGCAGGGCTCGCTCGCCCGTGGTTCGCCTGGAGCACATCGTCCCCCAGCCCTATCGGGGGCTGGCGGTGTGCACCGCGTTGCTGCTCACCGGCACCTTCGCCATGTCGACGTACATCCCCCTCTTCGTCAGAGCGGGCTTGGAGCAGACTTCCGCGGTGACGGCCTGGTCGGTGCTCCCACTGACCGTTGGCTGGACCGTCGGGGCCATCATCTCCAGCCGGATGGCCGACCGCCACTCTGAGTCGTGGATCGTGCTGGTGGGCTTTTTCGTCAACGTGCCCGCGCTGGCCCTGGCCGGGTTCCTCGCCACCACATCGGTTCACCTGTTGGTGAACTTCCTCTTCTACTTCGTCGCCGGTGTCGGCATCGGGATGTCGACCAATGCCGCTCTGACCCTGCTCAGGGCCGTTACCGACACGTCCCAGATGGGTCGGGTCAATTCGGCCTACCTGTTCGCTCGTAACCAGGGCTTCACCTTCGGATCGGCCATCGGGGGCGCCGTCCTGCTTCTCGTGGTGACACTCCAGGTCGGGGATCTGTCGCTGGTGCGTGAGCTGATCGCCTCCGGCGAAGGCTCGGGCCCGCCCGGCGCCGCCCAAGCGGTTCGAAGCGGGTTCGCGGTCACCGTGGGGGTGGGTGCCGTCCTTTCGGCCCTCGGGTTGGTCGCCGCAATCCGGATGCGTCAGGCGCTGCTCGAGGCTCGAATGGCAAAGCGGGGCTGACCTTTCGGGCAGTAGCGTGGGCCGATGCGCAAGTCGACCATATCACTGGCCCTTGTCCTCGTCCTGTTAGTGACAGCATGCGGGGGAGAGTCCTCTGACACCACCCAGGCAAGCTCTGACACCACTCAGGCGTCGGCACCGGCAAGCACCACCGGGCCAGGCTCGACAGTCGCCGCCGTCTCGCCTCTGGCTGGCGAGTGGGAGAGAGCCGAGACGAGCAGCTTCTCGTCGCTTGCCGGGATGATCGTCGAGGTCGACGAGGAGGGGACCACGGCGGTCATCGTCTCGGTTCCCGAGAACGAGTTCCAGTTCACCGCAGGGGACGAGAAGTGGACCGCGATCACCCCTGGAGCCGAGAACGAGTGGACGTTCCAGGACCTGCAACGTGAATCGGGCAGCGGGGCCGAGTCCCACGTCGAGGGGATCATCACCATGAGCGAGGACGGCGGCACCCTCACCATGACCTTTCCCACTACGGGCACGACGCAGGAGTGGGTCCGGATCGGCGACTGAACCCCCTCGCTCTAGGGGCGACTCTTGATCGACTTGGTGGTGACGTCGACCCACACAAGCCGGTGGTCGGAGGCGTCGATCAGCCGGACCAGGGGATCGGAGGTCGTCGGCCAGAACACCGACGAGTCGGCGATTCTGAGCCGGGCGCTGGGCAGCACGTAATCGGCTCGCAGGTTGCCCGGGTCCGTGTCGTTGAAGTCGGCAGTGTCGAAGGCAGGATCGCCGACGTGTGTGAGGTTGGCCCCACCTTGCGCTGCGGCGGCCTCGGGCCCGCCCTCACTGCTCGGGGTCTTGCTGTCGTTGATCAGCGGATGGTCCAGCAGCAGCTGGGCCGACCCAGGAATCGAGTCACCGTCGAACGGATCGGAGTTCTGGTCACCGGCTATGACGAACTTCGCCCCACGTTCCAGACCACCGAACACCCCGTTGTCGTCGTAGATGTAGCCAGATCTGGCCGGGTCGACATAGTCGGCCCAGAAGCGGATCTCGTCGAAGTTCCTCGTCCCATTCCGGTCTTCCGGCCCGTCGAACACCGGTGGTGTCGGATGACTGACCAGGAAGTGGACCGTCTTGGCTTCGATCTCGATCGGAAGGTCGACGTGATTCTTCGAGGAGAGTCTCAGGACCGCCAGCTCCTCGTCACTGAAGAACCCGTCCGGGACCAGGTTGTCTGGCATGTCGTTCCACAAGAAGTTCTGGAACGTGCGCAGCTCGTCGGTGCCGATCGGATACATCGAGTACACGACGAATGCGAACTGGCCCTCGAAGAAGCCGAACCCGAAGGCGTCGTTGGGACCGCCAACGCTCCCCGAGTTGTCCAGGTCGAATCCTGACGGAACTCCGGTGTTGGACGGCGCCGCATACCGGTACGGGTAGTGGATCGGCAGGGCCCCGTTCTGTGAGATCGACAGGTAGTTGTCCTGGAACAGGGTCATGGCGGTCCCGTCCGGGTCGAAGTCGAACTCGTTGATCAACAGGACATCGGGGCGGATCCTCTGGATGGCCTCCGCCACCTTGGCCGCCTGGGCATCGTTGGGCCCGGTCAGGTCGGCGATCAGCTCGCCGGCGTTGTTCCGATTCAACGAGGCGTTGTATGTGGAGAATCTGACCTCCTCGTCCTTGCCGTCTTTCCCGGGACTCTTGCCGGTGTTGAACCGGAACCGACCCTCGAGCGGGTCGTGGTCGGCCGAGCCGATCGTGGTCCCCGGGTCTGAGGAGGCGCTGGCCGGATAGCCCGCGTTGAAGTGGAGGAAGTCGGCGCCACGCATCTTGCTCTCCAGCTTCCGGCTCACGAGCATGTGATCCAGCACCTGGCTGTTCCCGTCGAATACGAAGGACCAACGCTCGGCCTGGTCCTCCTCCTCGATCAGGTTGGTCAGTGCGGTGTGGCCCGACCCTTCGAGAATCGCCAGCGGATGGCCGGCTCCCTCACCCGGCTCACCGAATTGGAAGTCGTTGAGATCGCCGGCGACCATCACCAGGGCGTTGCGGTCCTCCTCGAAGATGGTGTCCACGAAGTCCCGTACGACCCGGGCCTGCAGCTTGCGCTGCTCCTCTGTCACACGGTTGAACGAGACTCCGAAGATCGGGTCGTCGCCGCTCTTCGACTTGAAGTGGTTGCCCACGATGTGAACCATGTCCTTGCCGATGCGGAACTTCCCGTAGAGCGGCTCACGCCCCGGGCTGGCGCTCGGTGGCCCGAATGCCGCCTCCACGTCTGGACCGGAGAGCTGGAAGGCCTCCAGCAGGTCGACCCGCTTGGCGTCCCAGAGGAAGGCAACCTCTATCCCGCGGGCGTCGCTGGTCTCGAACGACGTGGCCACGTAGTCGGTCCCGGTGGCCTCATTCACCCGGTTGCCCAGCTGTTGGGCGATGTACGTGTTCTCCACCTCCTGCAGGATCATGATCTCGGGGAGCTTCAGCTCGTGCTCGATCGCCAGGGCCAGCTTGGTGAGCTCGATCTCCGAAGCCGCCGGAGTGGGCGTCGAACTGGTGTCGTCCTTGTCGGGATCGTCGAACAGGTCGAAGAGATTCTCCACGTTGAAGGTGGTGATGGTCGTGTTGGCCCCACGCAGCCGGCTCCGCTCCGAGACCGGGAAGTCGGGCAGCGGGCTGGTGGTGACGTCGAGCGAGCTGAGCTGCAGCTTGTAGACACCGAAGGTGTAGTCGACGACACCGACGGCACTGTTGACGGTGTCCCCGGGTCGGACGTCGGTGGCGGGCACCTGGCCGTCGTCATCGACGGCGACCCTCTCCGGGTTGTAGTCGACTTCGTTGGGGCCGAGGCTGCGCAGCAGGATGTGGCTCGTGGACGGCTCGAAACCTGAGCCGCTCACCGCGTCGGCCTGGGTGAGGAAAGCGAACTCGCCGAACCCGTTCGTCGGCGCCACCACGACCCCGTCCTGCGCCGAGACCAGCATCGATTCCAGCGCTTCCCAGTACACGATCCCGTCGGCCACCGACTCGTCCGGCAAGTCGACGAGAGGTACCGGGTCGGGGAGCGCGGTCGGTCCCTCGTTGCTGATCAGCACCGTGTTGTCGATGCGGGTCCTGGGGAGCTCGTTGTTGAACTGCTGCTCTTGAACGACGCCCTCGATGACGATCAGGTCGCCAACTGCAGGCGGGCCGGCCAGTGTGTTGTAGTCGTCGATGAGTATCCCGTCCGACGTCGCCGGGTCACCGTCAGTGTCCGCGGTGGGGGTCTGGATCCAGGCGTCGGTACCCGAAGAGTCGACCAGGGTGACCACGCCTCTGGTCCGCACGGTCTGACCGGCGAAGGCCGAGAACTGCTCGGTGCCCTGGACCTCCCAGATCTCCACGACAGGCGCCGGGGCTTCGACGCTGATCGAGAGGGTGCAGTCGGCGGTCTCCTCGGCACCGTTGACGGCGCGGAAAGTCGCCGTGTAGGCGCCGGCTGGCACGGTGTCGGCCACGGCGAATGGCAGTGTCGCCGTTTCACCGGGCACAGTGCCGCCAGTCTGCGTCCCGACTGCCAAGCCACCACCGAGGTCGTCGGAGACCAGAGTGATGGTGGCGGTGTCGTCCGGATCGACCGCGGTCACCGCACCGTCGAAGGCGGTGCCCTCGTCGATCACAACGTCGGCGCCACAGTCGATACTCAGATCGGCCGTCGGGGCGCCAAAGGTCTGCCCGGTGTTGAAAGCGCCCGACGTGGCCGTTGCCGGACCGGTCCAGGTGAAGTCGTCGCCACCAGTCCCGGTGCCGGTCAACTGGAGTGACTGTCCGACCGGTTCCGTGCCGGTCTCGGAGACCCCGATATCGGTGCTGGTCAGGCCGTCCGCGGGACCACCGACGGCGGTGAACGATCCTTCGTAGCTGAGGAACTGGACCACGGTGCCGCTGTCGTCGACCAGGGCGATCCCGTCGGGTGCCCCGTTCTGGATGCCGTTGACCGGGTAGTTCACGACCACGACGCCAAAGCCGCCACCCAGAGGGATGGTGGCGTTCACCGGATCGGTGTCGTATACGGTGCCACCACTCCCGTTGTAGAGCACGAGATTCCAGGCGGTCAGATCGGTCCCGGCCGGGCCGGCGATCTCGATGAACTCGCCGGCGTCGGTCCCGGTGTTGTCGTAGTGGATCTCGTTGATGAACACGGGCGGTCCGGCGGCACGCGCCGGAGACGCCACGACCGGCAGGATCGCCAGGAACATCGCGAATATCACGGTCACAGAGAGCAGCTTCGAGCGGGATTCAGCGATGGTCGACATTTGGTCCCCTTCGTTTCGATCCGAACATTGTCAGGGCGTGGTCACCCGGGTGATCCGACCTTCGCCGCCTTCGGGGTAGTCCGCGGCGCTGATCACGCCGTTGAGCCCGGTCGGGTCCTGGATGAAATTGGACACGGCCTGCTGGTAGCTGACGCCGAGGGTGGTGAACGCCGCACCCCGATACGGGTACTGGTCACCGCCCCGGGCGTTGAAGTCGATGGTGGCGATGTCGATCGGGTCACCGCTCTGAACCACTCCGCCGACGACGATCTGGGTCCCGTCATCGAGGGTCACGTCGCGCACTCTGGTACCGGGCGTGAGCACGGTCCCGTCGTCGTTCAGCACCTGCGGTGTGCCGTTTGGATCCCACGTGAAACTGAAACCGGCCACTTGGGCGAAACGGCCATCGACCTGCTCGACCCGGGACACCGCGTTCTCCAGGATCTCCTTGAACTGGTCGCGTGGGATGTTGGGCACCACCGACACGAAGTTCGGGAAGGGGACCATCTGGAAGGTGTTCAACTCGGTCACGTTCCCGGCGGGGATGATCGAGTCGTTGCGGATCCCGCCACCGTTCTGGAGCGCGATCTGCGGCGAGTCCACTCCGAACCCACCGGCGAGCTGCTGTGCCTGCCAGAGCAGGGAGTCGGCGATCAGGTTCCCCTCGTTGCTCTCCCTGGTCCTCACCGATTCGCGAAGACCGTCCAGGTCGACCTCGGACTGGGCGATCACGGTGGCGGCCAGATCGGACACGAACTCCTCGACCGGGTCGACCACGCGGCGTTGAATCTGGCGATCCCCGCGGACTCCGTCGGGGAACACCTTGCTCACCACCCGGCGTGGGCCACTGGCCTCCTCGTCGATGGCGATGATGTTCCCCTCGCAGTCGAAATCGGCCACGAGTTGGCCCAGGTAGGAGTACTGCCCGGGTGTGGTCACGATGGGCACCGTGACGCCGTCGGCGTCGGTGGCGGTCATCGGATAAGGACCGAAGGGCTCTATCCCTTCCTCTACGGCGCTGGGAAGCAGCAGATCATCCGGGTTCGCCAGCAGCTCGTCACCCCCACCGGCGATCATGATGTCCACCCCGCTGAGCTCGGGGGCGAGCGATAGGTCCTCCTGGATGGTCTGCAGGTGGGAGATGAGGATGATCTTGTTCACGCGCTGATCCTCGAGCTTCTCGATTTCGGCGAGGATTGCGGCCAGCACCTCGTTGACCACCACGTTTCGTGGCGAGGAGATGAAGGGAAGCAGCTCCGTGGTGGCGCCGATGACGCCGATCCTCTCGCCGCGTTCCTTGATCACCACGCTGGCAGCGATTCGTGGGTTCCGACCCGAAGCCAGTTCGGCGAGGGCCGGTTCTCCGCTGAGGTCGAGGTTGGCGCTGAGGAAGGGCGGCCTCTTTGCCTGCTGGATGAACTGGGCCAGGACATCGGGACCGAAGTCGAACTCGTGGTTGCCGATGGCGACGGCGTCGTATTCCATGAGGCGGACCGCCAGGGCGTCGTAGAGCGTCCCGGTCTCAGTGCCGGCGCTGAAGGCCGGGCTGGCCAGGAAGTTGTCACCCGAGGAGAGGAAGATGACTCCGCGGGTGTTCTGCCTCCTGTCGCGGTCCTTCGGCCTGGCCAAGGCCTCCTTCTTCGCTTTCTCGACCAACGTGGCGAAGCGGGCCACACCGGCCTCCTCGGGTGTGGTGTCGCTCGGCATGAGCGCCGATTCCCCGTCGTTGTTGTGGAGGACAGTGAGGGTGAAGGGCTTGCAGGTCTCGTCTTTATCGGCCTTCCAGGTCGCGTCCGCTTCCCCGGTCAGGAAAGTGGTCACGAGCAGGGCGATCGCGGCAAGCCCTGCCAGAAGTCGGAGTCCGAAGCGCGAGTCGGTCGTCGACATGGGTACCCCTTCGTCGTAGCGTTCCGTTGCAGCGGGGGGGCGCGACGTACCCATGCGCAGCTTCTGTCAAACACCAATAGTCGACCTGTCTTGGGGCGCGTAGGGTCGGCGGGAACCTCATGAGCGCCTCCCGATACGACGAGAAGCGGGACTTCGAGAAGACACCGGAGCCATCGGCCAGCCACGTCTCGGGCGACGTCGACCCGCTCACCGCACCGGCCGGGAAGACCTTCGTCATCCAGCAGCACTACGCCACGGCCCTCCACCACGACGTGCGTCTGGAGATGTTCAACGGTGACATCCCGGTTCTGGTCTCGTGGGCGGTGCCGAAGGGCTTGCCGCGGCGTCGCGGTGAGCGGCATCTCGCCATCCGCACCGAGGACCATCCGATCGAGTACGCCGACTTCTCAGGGACGATCCCCGAGGGGGAGTACGGGGGCGGGGTGGTGAGGATGTTCGACCGGGGGACCTACGAGGTCACCGGACGCACCGACGACCGGCTGACGTTCACTCTCCACGGGCAACGGCTGTCGGGCACCTGGCATATGGTCAAGGTCGATTTCGAGGACGGCAAGGAGAACTGGCTCGCCATCATGTCAGAGGATCACAGACCCGCCGG